>CADBBB010000026.1 GCA_902792795.1 uncultured Spirochaetaceae bacterium
TAGAATTACTTTAAGCTCGCCGCGGTAGTCGCTGTCTATGGTGCCGGGCGAGTTCAAGACCGTCACGCCGTTTTTGGCCGCAAGGCCGGAGCGCGGACGGACTTGAATTTCGTAGCCGTCTGGAATGGCAAAAAACAAGCCGGTTCCAATCAAAGCCTTGTCGCCCGGATTCAATTCAACTGGAGCGTCAACAAGCGCGCAAATGTCCGCGCCCGCGGCTCCGGCAGTCTTGTATTCGGGAATCACGGCCCCTTCTTGAGCCACAACTTTGATTGAAACCTCGTTCATATTTACTTCTTCTGCTCGTCCAAGGCGTCGATGTAAGAAAGCTGCAAGCGGCCTCTCTGGTCAACTTCCAAAAGCTTGACCGGAATGACCTGTCCTTCCTTAAGAACGTCAGTCACCTTTTCAACTCTTCCGTGAGAAAGCTTTGAAATGTGGCAGAGGCCTTCTTTTCCGGGAAGAATCTCGATGAAGGCGCCAAAGTCCTTTATGCTCTTGACGGTTCCGTTGTAAATCGTGCCGGGCTCCGGATCTTCGGTGATGCCCTTGACGGCAACCTTGGCGTCCTCGGCATTCTGGCCGGTCTTTCCGTAGATTGTGACAGTTCCGTCTTCGTCGGTGTTGATCGTGACGTCGTACTGGGCGCAAAGAGCCTTGATGTTCTTTCCGCCGGGTCCGATGAGGGCGCCGATTCTGTCAATCGGAATCTTCATCGTAAGGATTTTGGGAGCGTACGGAGAAAGCGGCGCGGGCTTTGAGATGCACTTTTCCATGATGGAAAGAATGTGCAAGCGGCCTACGCGGGCCTGCTCCAAGGCTTTTTTCATAATCTCGGTGGTAACGCCGGGAATCTTGATGTCCATCTGGAAACCTGTGATTCCGTCCTTTGTTCCGGCGACCTTAAAGTCCATGTCGCCAAGGTGGTCTTCCTCTCCCAAGATGTCAGACAAAATCTTGTACTTTTCGTAGTGGTCGCCCTCGGTGATCAAGCCCATCGCGATTCCGGCGACCATCTTCTTAAGAGGAACGCCGGCCGCGAGCATTGACAAACAGCCGCCGCAAGTGGAAGCCTGCGATGACGAGCCGTTTGACTCAAGGATTTCTGAAACTACGCGAACAGTGTACGGGAATTCTTCGCGGCTGGGAACCATCGGCGCCAAAGAGCGGCGGGCAAGGTTTCCGTGGCCGATTTCGCGGCGGCCGGTGGTGAGCTTTCCAGTCTCGCCTACTGAATACGGAGGGAAGTTGTAGTGCAAAATAAAGTGCTCGCTTCTCTCTCCGTCGATGTCATCGTAAGACTGCTCGTCCTGCAATGTTCCCAAAGTTGTCACGGCCAAAGACTGGGTCTCGCCGCGGGTGAACAAGGCGCTTCCGTGCGGACGGGGCAAAACGCCCACTTCGCAAGTAATCGGGCGAATTTCGTCGCACTTTCTTCCGTCGATGCGAACGCCTTCGTCCAAAATCGCCTTTCTAAGCAATTTGTATTGAATGTCGTCGAACAAGGCGTCAAAGAGCTTTTTCTGAGTTTCGTCCTCAAGCTGCTCGGCGTATTCGGCGGCGATTTGCTTTTTGACGGCCTTGACGGCGTCGCCGCGGGCCTGCTTGCCGGGGCGGAAGTTGGCTTCCTTTACAAGCGGAGTGGCCTTGGCTTCGATCTCGGCGGCGTTGGCCAACGTAACGTTGAGAGGCGCGAGCGGAAGCTTTTCCTTTCCGGCCTTCTTTACCAACTCTTCCTGGAGCAAGCACATGTCGGTGATGAACTTTTGCGCCTCGTTCAAAGCGCCGAGCATCACTTCTTCGCTGGCTTCGTTGGCGCCGCCTTCTACCATAGTAAAGCCGTCTTTTGTTCCGGCCACTACGATTTCAAGCTCCGCCTTTTCCTGCTCTTGGAATGTCGGGTTGATGATGTACTTTCCGTCCAAGTAACCCACGCGGCACGCGGCCACAGGTCCGTGAAAGGGAATGTCCGAAATTGAAACGGCGGCGCTTGAAGCGATTACCGCCAAAATGTCGGGAGTGTGGATTCCGTCCGCGCTTACGCAAGTCGGAACGATTTGAATTTCGCGTCCGAAAGACATTTCAAAAAGCGGACGCATGGGGCGGTCGATGAGGCGGCTGACCAAGATTTCCTTGTCCTTGGGGCGGCCTTCGCGCTTGACAAAGCCTCCGGGGATTTTTCCGGCGGCGTAAAATTTTTCGTTGTACTCAACGGTAACGGGAACATAGTCCATTCCCTCGACGACGTTGCTTGAAGCGCAAACTGTGGCGATGACAGCTGTTCCGGCGAACTGGGCGTAAACGCAGCCGTTGGCCTGCTTTCCGATTTTTCCGGTTTCAAGAATCAATTCCTCGTCGCCGATTTTGTAAGTTACTCTTTCTACTGACAATTCTTTTTCCTCTTTATCTTCTTTTCCGCAATCACAGGATACGGTCAACTGTTGCAGCGCCTTAAGCCGCATAGCGACTTAAGGCGCTGATTTTGAACAAATTTACTTGCGGAGGCCGAGCTCTTTGATAAGGGCGCGGTAGCCTTCCAAGTCCTTTCTCATCAAGTACTTGAGGAAGCGCTTGCGCTGGCCTACGGCCTTCATCATTCCGCGCTTGGCGCTCGCGTCTTTGGGAAAGCGGTTTGAGTGCTCCGTGAGCTGCTCGATGCGCTTTGTCAAAAGCGCGATCTGAACCTTTGTGTTTCCTGTGTCGTTTTCGTTGGCTCCAAATTTGCTAACGATTGAATGTGACAATTCCTTTGAAAGTGCCATATTTTTCTCCTAAAAATTCGATTTACCCCAGCGGGGCTTTTTATAAGAATTCAATTTCTTGAACTGTTGAAAAATCTTTTTGTCCAAGCGGAAATTCCAGGCGAAGGAATTGGCCTTCCGCATAAAAAAAGGCTGAACTTTTTTTACCGTCAAAAACGGCGACGACCGGATGCCGTCCGGCCTTTGGCAAAACTTGCGCCGTTTTTCCGTTCGCAATCAATGACAGACTTGAATCCGACGAACTCGCGCTCCATGTGAACGGAGAGCAGTCAAGGCGGTACGGCCTGCCCAAAAGTTTTTTTGCAAAAGCAAAATCGCCTTGGAGAACCGCGCCGCGAATCAAGCTTGAACTGACGCGCTTATTGTCAAGCGTGACGTCGTCCAAAACTTTCAGTTCCAAACCATTGCGCGTCGAGTAATCGGACAATTCGGCGACGCCGGTGTCCAAATTATGCCCGCAACGGAAATCGGAGCCTGCCGCCAAAAATTGCGCAGGACAAAATTTTCTCAATTGGTCAAGAAAATTCCTTCCCTCTATTTTACTGAAATCTTTGGAAAAGTCAATCATTATGCAAAAATCAAAGCCTCTTTTTTCAAAAAATTCCAGCTTGAATTTTGGGGTAAGAATGTCGCCGGGATAGTTGGGGTTCATAAGGGCGCCTGCAGGCCGGGCGAACGTCACGGCGCCGGCCAAAACATTCGCGCCCTCTCCCGCGCGCCTTTCTTTCCATTCAAAAACCGCGTCAAAAAGCGCCTGATGCCCCAAGTGGCAGCCGTCAAAGCCGCCTATGCAAATGGCGGACATGCAAGCAAGGCCAGACTTGATTGCAAGGCCAAAATCGCCGCCAAACGCTTTCCCAATTTCAACGTCTTCCCAAGAATAAACTTTCATTCGCCCGCCTCCGGGCTTTCCGAACCCCTAGAGGCGTCGCAAGCCAAAGACGCGGGGCCGCTGGTCATTGAATTCCCCGCCCCTTTTGGAACGACGTATTCATACCGCGCGCGGCCCTTCTCTTTTTTGACGGCGCCCATAAAGTTTCCCGCCTCGCCAAAGACGGCGGACGTTCCCTCCAAAAGCGGCTCCAAAAATTGCGCGTCCTTTAGCGGGCGGCCGTTGTAAAAATTTTCTTCCTGCCCCCGCCTCAACACGGCGGAAAAAAGCCCGCAAAGGCGCGCGGTCTCCTTGTCCATCGGGCGCAAAGAAGCGGCGGAGATTGCGTCTTCGCCAGCCGCGTCCGCAAGGTTGAAGTTTCCCACGCGCGTCCTTTTTAACGTTTCAAGGCGGGCGGCGGAAGCGCAGGCCTCCCCTATGTCGCGCGCCAGACTCCGTATGTAAGTTCCCTTGCTGACCAAAAAGCGGACGCGCGCGGATCTTACAAGCGCGCAATCGCTAGCAAGCCCCAAATCGTTGGAGGCGGCCGAACCGTTTTCGCAAGCCAAAGAAGCGCCGCCGGCTCCCTCAAGCTCCGCGTCCAAAAGCTCGGCTTCGTAAACCGTAATTGGGCGCTCGGGAAGCTCGGCGGCCTTTCCGGCGCGGGTCAAGTCGCTCGCGCGCTTTCCGTCAATTTTAATGGCGGAATATTCCGGCGGCCGCTGCATTATCTTTCCTGTGAATTTTTTTAGGGAATCCTTCAGCGCGCCCAGCGTTGGAAGCGGCGCGGTTTTGACAACTTGGCCGGTGGGGTCAAGCGTGTCCGTTTGCTCTCCAAAAATTATTTGGGCTTCGTACTCTTTGTCAAAGGCGGTTATGAGTCCGGCCAAGCGGGTAAGGCTTCCCACGCAAACGACAAGCAAGCCCTGCGCGAACAAGTCCAGCGTCCCCGTGTGGCCGACTTTTTTTGTGCCCAAAACTTTTTTGATTTTGCCCAGCGCGGAAAAGCTTGTCACGCCGGGCTTTTTGTCGTAAAGGATTATGCCGGACGGGTTAGACATTACAGGATTCGCCCTTCGGCCGAACCATCGCCATCGCCCTCCGGCGAGCCAGAATCTTGCGCGGCGGCGGATTTTTCGGCGTCGCTTTTGACCAAGTCCTCAAGTTTTTTGGCCATTTCGTAGCCGTCGCGTATGGACGTGTCGGCCACAAAATGCAAGTGGGGAAATTGGCGTATCGTCAATTTTTTTGCGATGGTGGACTGAATGAAGCCCGCCGCGCTGGTCAAGCCTTGCACGCCCCGGTTAAGCTCCGATTCCGACATGAAGGTGGAAACGTAAACCTTGGCGTGCGCCAAGTCCTTTGCCACCTCCACGCGGTTAATCGTCAAAAAGTTCGAGACGCGGGGATCTTTTATTTGGGCGCGCAAAATCATGTTGGCGATTTCGCCTCGGATTTGCTCGCCAAGCTTCAAAAGCCTATACTGTCCCATCAGGCCTGTCCTTCTCCGTTGTCAGCCGGCGGAACCGCGTGGGGATTGATTCCATGGGCGCCGGGCTTGGCTTCCGCGGCTTCCTTGCGGGCGCGGGCGGCGGCCTTTTCGGCGGCGATTTTTTCCGCTTCCTTGGCGGCCTCTTCGGCGGCGCGGGCTTCGGCCTCGCTGCGCTGTTCGGCGGCGGCGGCTTCGTTCTTGGACTTGTCGTCAATCAAGGCGTCGCCCAATTTGCGCGCCACTTCGATGTATTCAAAGCATTCGATTTGGTCGCCCACGCGGATGTCCTGCCAGTTCTCCAAGCCGACGCCGCATTCGTAGCCCTTGGCCACTTCCTTGGCGTCGTCCTTGAAGCGCTTGAGCGAGGAAACTTTTCCGGTATAGATGACGATTCCTTCGCGGATAAGGCGGACGCCGCAATTGCGCTTGATCGTTCCGTCCGAAACATAACAACCGGCGATAGTTCCGATTTTGGGAACTTTGAACGTGTTCTGAATTTCCACGGTTCCAATGACCTGCTCCTTTGTGTCGGGGCTGAGCATTCCTTCCATGGCCGCCGTAATTTCGTTGACGCATTCGTAAATGATTGAGTACTTGCGGATTTCGACCTTTTCCTGCTCGGCCAAAAGCTTGGCCTTTGGCGTGGGGCGCACGTTGAAGCCGACGATAATCGCGTTGGAGTCCGCGGCGGCCAAAATGACGTCGCTTTCGTTGATGGCTCCGGCCGACGAGTGGATGACCACAAGGCGGATGTCCTTTGTTGAAAGTTTTTCCAAAGCGGTCTTGAGCGCTTCGGCGCTTCCCTGCAAGTCGGCCTTGATGACCACCTTGAGTTCCTTGACTTCGTGCGCGTCAATCGTCTGGTAAAGGTTGTCGAGCGTGACTTTCTTGACGGCCTTGGCGTCCTCAAAGCGCTTGAGCTCGACGCGCTTGGTGCTGATCGCGCGCGCTTCTTTTTCGCTTTCGGTAACCTGGAAGGGGTCGCCCGCGTTGGGCATGTCCTCAATTCCGATGACTTCCACAGGCTGGCTGGGAGTGGCTTCCTGCACGCGCTTGCCCCTGTCGTTGAACATGGCGCGCACGCGGCCTGAGTAAATTCCCGCAACAAAGGGGTCGCCCTGATGCAAGGTTCCGCGCTCCACAACGACTGTGGAAACAACGCCGCGTCCTTGGTCGATGCGCGACTCCAAAACTTTTCCTTCGGCGCGGCAGTCCCAAACTGTCTTGAGCTCAAGCATTTCCGCCTGAAGCAAAATCGCGTCCAAAAGGTCGTCTATGCCTTCGCCCTTAAGCGCGCTGATGTTTACGTACTGGGTGTCTCCGCCCCAATCTTCGGGCGTGAGGCCAAGCTCGGTGAGCTGGGTGCGCACGCGGTCCGGGTTGGCGTCGGGCTTGTCTATCTTGTTCACCGCCACAATAATCGGAACCTTGGCGTCCTTGGCGTGGTTTATCGCTTCCAAAGTCTGAGGCATGACGCCGTCGTCGGCCGCCACGACCAAGACAACGATGTCGGTTATCTGGGCGCCGCGCGCGCGCATCATAGTGAAGACTTCGTGGCCGGGAGTGTCCAAGAAGGTGATCTTTCCCTTAGGAGTTTGGACGCTGTAGGCGCCAATGCTCTGGGTGATTCCGCCCGCCTCGCCTTCGGCGACATGGCTGTGGCGGATTGCGTCCAAAGTCTTGGTCTTTCCGTGGTCGACGTGGCCCATCACCGTCACGATCGGCGGACGCGGCTCCTGCTTGTCCTCGTTGCTTGTGTCGCGCGCGATCACCGTTTCGTCGTAAAGGCTTACAAGGTGAACTTCGCAATTGTATTCGGCCGCCAAAAGCGTGGCGGTGTCGCTGTCGATTGACTGGGTGATCGTCACCATCTGGCCCATCGACATGAGTTTTGCGATGATTTCGTTGGCCTTGAGGTTCATCTTGCGGGCCAAGTCGCTTATGGAAACAGTCTCCATGATGTCGATGGACTTGGGAACGTCGCTGACTTGGGTCTCGGCCTTCTTCTGGCTTTCGTAGAACTTGTCCTCGTCAAAAGCCTCTTCCTTGTCCTTTCGGCTGTATTGCTGCTTCTTTCCTTTAAAGTTTTTCTTGGGCGCGTTTTGGCTGGGCTTTCCGCCCGTCATGCCGCCGGGAGCGAACGAGCCGCCCTGGCCGCCGCAAAAGCCCGGCCTGTTGTTGAAGCCGCCGCCTTGGCCGTTTCTGTTGAATCCGCCGGGACCGCGGTTAAAGCCTCCCGGTCCGCCCCGGCCGTCGCGCTCGCGGTTTTGGTAGCCGGCGCGGGCTTGGGCGCCGGTAAAGCCGGAGCCTCCCCTGTTTTGGCCTTGGCCGCCGCCATAACCGCCGCGGCCGCCTTGGCCTCCGCGGTTCCACTGGCCGCCGCCGCGCGGATGGTCGCTCAAATTGCCGGCCTTGACGTTGGGCCTGGCCGAATTAAGCGAGAACGGCGCGGAAGGCCTTCTTGCCTGGCTTTGGGCGGGACGAGGCGTCTGGGAAGGAGCGCCCCTCTTTTCTTCTTGGACGGCGCTTTTGGCCGCGCCTTGATTTTTTGGAGCGGCAGAAGTAGAAGCCGCGTTTGCCGCGGGCGCGGCCGGCGCGGGGCGCTTTTTTACCAAAATCACCTTTTTCTTTTTTTCAACGGGCGCGCTTGGGGCGGCCGAACTGTCGGGGCCCTTGGGCGCCGCCGCTTTTGGCGCCGCCTTTTTGTGCAAAACAACTCCGCTTTTCTTTTCTGTTTCTTCTGCCATCAGCTATTATTCCTCGTCCTCTTTAAATTCAAACTCTACCCCGCACTTGGGACAATGTGTCATGTCGAGAGTTATCGCCGCGCCGCATTCAGGGCAATGGTACTCTTCGCTCTCCGAGGCTCCGGCGTCATCTTGGCCGGCGGCCTCAGGAGCGGCCTGCCCCTCAGCGTCTTCCTCAACAAATTCAACGTTTTGGTTTATGAGCTCGTTGATTTTTTCCAAGTCTTCCTTGGAAACGCCCTCAACGTTAATAGACTCGTAGTTGTCGACAAATTTCTGGACGTCCTCGATTCCAGCCTCTTTAAGAAGGGCCGCGACGCGCTCGTCAACGCCAGGCAATTCGGCGATGGCCGCAATTTCCTCATAGTCGTCGTTGAAGAGGCTTTGCGCGTTCTGCCTTGTGGCTATCTCGCTAAGGTCAAGCTCGGCGGCCTGCTCCTCTGTCTTTACGTCGATGTTCCAGTCGCAAAGGCGGTTGGCCAAGCGGACGTTGAGTCCCTGCTTTCCGATGGCCAAAGAGAACTGGCTGTCCTGAACGATGGCCAACGCCTGCTTTTTGTCCTGGTCCAAAATGATGACGCGGCCCACTTCCGCCGGGCTCAAAGCGTTCTTTATGAAAACGGTCGGCTCCGGATCCCAGCGCAAGACGTCGATTTTTTCGCCGAGCAACTCGTGGATCACGTTCTGGATGCGGACGCCCTTGAGGCCTACGCAGGCGCCGACCGGATCGATGTCCTCGCGCGCGCTTGAAACGGCGATTTTCGTTCTGTAGCCGGCTTCGCGGACAATCTTGTTGATTTCGACAGTTCCGTCAAGCACTTCGGGAACTTCCGCCTCAAGAATGGAGCGGACAAGCTCAGGAGCCGAGCGCGAAAGAATCAGCTGGATTCCGTTTGAAGTCTTGGAAATGTCCACGACCAAGGCGCGGATTCGCTCGCCCTTTTCGTATTTTTCGCGCGGAGACTGGTACTTGACCGGAAGCACGCCCTCGACTTTTCCGAGGTCAACGTAAATAGTTCCGTTTCGCTCGCGCTGAAAGTAGCCGATGATGATTCCGCCAACCTTGTCCTTGTATTCGTTGTAAAGGTTGTCCTTGTAGCTTTCGTTGAGCCCTTGGTGGCCCTGCTGCTTTCCGGTGGAAACGGCGGAACGGTCGTAGCTCTTGGGGTCTTCGGGAATGTCAAGCTCGTCGCCCACTTCGCAGTCGGGGCTAAGCTCGCGCGCTTCCTCCAATTCAATTTCCATGACCGGGTCGTAAACGCCGTCAACAACTTCCTTTCTTGAATAAAGGGTCACGTCCGTGGGAATTCCGTTCTCGTCCTCTTCAAACGTAACCACGGCGTTTTCGTTGGTTCCGTGGGCGCGCTTGTAAGCGGCCTTAAGCATATTTTCAACGGCCAGCTTCACCGCTTCGGGCGAAAGGCCTCTTTCTTCGATAAGTTCCTTGATCGCCTCAGCCATCGATGACGAATTTTCTTGAACTTTTTTCCGTGCCATAAAGTTACCTCTATATTTATTTATGCTCGCAAAAATTTTGCTTTAGCAATGTCTTCGTATTTGTAAGTCTTTTTTTCGCCCTCGCAGTCAAGCGTGACGGAAGACTTGTCCGAGCTTTCTATCGTTCCCGAAACCCAGTCGGAAACGTTCTTGTCCCAAACGCGGATTTCCGTTCCCTTAAAAAGCGCGAATTCCGCCGCGTTCTTAATGTTGCGGTCCGTTCCCGGCGAAGTGAGCTCCATGTAAGTGTCGTCCGTTCCAAGCAAGGCCTCAAGGCGCGGCAAAAGGGCGCGGTGGACCTTTGAGCAGTCCTCCACCCCGATCGTTTGCGCGGGGTCTTGGCTCGCGATTACGGCGCTTATTTTTACGGTAGTCTTTTGCGGAATGATTTTAAGGTCCACAAGGACATAGCCCATCGACCGGACCAAGGGCTCGCAGTCTGCGTAATGCGGAATTGTGTTTAGGTCAATAAAATCCATCTAATTTGGTTCCAAAAAAAAAGACCTGCTCGCGCAAGTCCACTTTAAAAGGAGATTAAAATGTACATGATTAACATAGCAAATATAGAAAATTTTGTCAATAGCGCGCATGAAAAAAAAGCGCGCGATTGAACAAGACGCGGATTTTCGCTATAATGCGCCTATGGTTTGGGTTATCGGTTCCACAGGAATGTTGGGCGCGGAAGTATGCGGCCTCTTGCAAAAAAACAAGGTTCAGTTTGCGGGAACGTCAAGCGACGTTGACGCGCGCGACTACAAGGCGCTCAAATCATTCGCCGACAAGTGGGAACGGGAAAACTACCTGGCCGCCCACCAAAAAGGAACGGCGGGACGAATCCAGTGGATTGTCAACTGCTCGGCCTACACCGCCGTTGAAAAAGCCCAAAACGACAAGAAGGCGGCCCAAGAGCTCAACGCCGACGCGGCCCGCAACATCGCGCGCGTGGCCAGGGAAATAGGAGCCAAGCTCATCCACATTTCCACCGACTATGTTTTTGACGGAACGGCAAATTCCCCATACAAGGAAAGCGACACCAAAAATCCGCTTGGCGTTTACGGCCAGACCAAAAGCGACGGCGAAGACGAAATCCAAAAAACGATGACGCAATATTTCATCATAAGGACTTCCTGGCTCTACGGCTACGGCCGCCCAAACTTTGTCTACACAATGGCCAAGCTCATGAATACAAAAGAAGAAATCAAAGTGGTAAACGACCAGAGGGGATGCCCCACCTTCACCGCCGACTTGGCGGAAACGATTTTGCTTATAATAAAAAGCTCGCAAAAGGCGGGATCAAGCATTTTCAGCAAGGAGACCGTTCCCTACGGCATCTACCATTTTACGGACGCGGGCGAAACGACATGGTTTGACTTTGCGGTGGAAATCCAGCGCCTATTAAAAAAGCGCAAAAAGCTTTCCGGCAATTGCAGGGTCACGCCCTGTTCCACCGAGGAATATGGAGCCAAGGTGGAGCGGCCGGCCTACTCGGTCTTGAGCAAGGAAAAAATTTGCTCCGTCCTCAAGATAAAAATTCCAAAGTGGCAGGACAGCTTGGAGCGCTTCATCAAGGACGCGCGCTTCGAGATGCCCCAATAACAGGAGAACGACATGAGAAAACTTAAGAACATTTTGGTCACAGGCGGAGCGGGCTTCATCGGAAGCAATTTCATCCGCTGCCTTTTTGGCATGAGCGCGTCGGGCAAAAAGGAATTCAATTTTGACGATTTTTCCGGCCGCGTCGTGAACCTCGACTCCTTGACTTACGCGGGCAATTTGGAAAATCTCGCCGACGTGGAAGAAAAGTACGGAAAAGCGGCCGGCTCCGCCCAGCGCTACTTCTTTGAGCGCGCCGACATTTCCGACCGCGCCGCCGTCGAGCGCATTTTCAAGCAATACGACATCGACACGGTGGTCCACTTTGCCGCCGAAAGCCACGTTGACCGCTCCGTTTTGGACCCGGAGGCCTTTGTGCGGACGAACGTTTTGGGCACATACACGCTTTTGGACGCCGCCAAAAATTACTGGGGCTGCTCGCTGGACAAGGCGCGCGACGACGTTTTGTTCCACCACATATCGACCGACGAAGTTTACGGCTCTCTTGGCCCGACAGGCTACTTTACCGAGACGACGCTCTACGACCCCCGCAGCCCCTACTCGGCTTCAAAGGCCTCCAGCGACCACTTGGTTTTCGCCTACCACCACACATTCGGCCTTCCGACAACGCTTTCAAACTGCACCAACAACTACGGCCCCTACCAGTTCCCCGAAAAACTGATTCCGCTAATGATACTCAACATTTCGCAGGGAAAGAACCTTCCCGTATACGGCGAAGGAAAGAACATCCGCGACTGGATTTACGTGGAAGACCACAACCGGGCGGTCTGGCTTATTTTGAAAAACGGCAAGAACGGCCAAAAATACAACATCGGCGGCGAAAACGAATGGCAGAACGTCCAGCTTTTGGACAAGCTGATTGAAATCGCTTCGCAAAAATTGGGCAAAGACCCCGCCGCCGTCCGCCAGACAATCGTCCACGTAAAGGACCGCCCCGGCCACGACGCGCGCTACGCGATCGACTGTTCCAAAATCAAGGCCGAGCTTGGCTGGAAGCGCGAGATGACCTTTGAGCAAGGCCTTGAGCTTACGGTTGACTGGAACTTGAACAACAAGGATTGGATTTCTCACATCCAAAGCGGCGACTACCTAAAGTGGGTCGAAAAAAATTATTCCGCGCGATGAGCTTTATGAAAAAATTCTTCGCAGTTTTAGCCGCGTTTTTTTTGGCCGCCTCCCTTTGGCCTCAAGCGGAACAAGCGCAATCCGAGGACATTCCGCAAGCCCAAGACGAAGCTCCCCAAACATTCACAATCCGCAAAGTCGTCTTTGACCCCCAAGGCGGAACAAAAATTTCCGCGCTAAAACGGAATATAAAAATTCAAGAAGGCCGCTCATTCCAAAGCCGCCAAGAGCTTGACGCCTACATCGTCCAAATCAAGCAAGAGCTCATAAACAAGCGTCTTTTTGAAAGCGCGGAAATCGTCGCGCAAGAAGACGGCCCAAACGTCGACATCATGGTCCAAACCGTCGACTCGCGGCACTTTCTCCTGCTTCCCTACCCAAAATACGACTCAAACGAAGGCTTTGAATTTAAGGTCAAGCTCAAGGACGACAACTTTTTGGGCTTGATGAATCCGCTTTCATCCGACGTCTTCTTTCAATACGAGCAAAAAGAAGGCCGGGACGACGACTTTGTATCCGGAGCCAGCGTCCGCTACGAGCTGCCGTTTTCGCTCGGCCCCGTCCAAGCCTCGTGGAACAACGACCTTTCATTTAAATACGCCTTTGTCCGCCAAGAGCCGGAATGGAATTTAAAGACGGGGCTCACGTTCCTGCTTCCCTTCCAAAACTTCGCGCTCAGGCTTGACCTTACCCAAGGCTTTGCCCGCGACGCCGACTACAAGGTTTTTGGCGACGAGCTTTACTGGACGGAAAACGCCAAATTTTCCGTTCCGATAATTTTGGAGCGCTTTGAAAAAATTGGAAACCTCGTCTACACGCCGGCCGCAGAAATTGACTATAAGTGGAATTTGGACGGAATAAACGACATTGACGAAGACTTGCTTTCTCCGCGCCTGATTTTTTCGCACGCGCTTTCTTTGGGGCAAGTCAACTGGATAGAAAACTTTCGCAAGGGCTTTTCCGCGCGGCTTGAACAAAGCGCCGCCTATAACTTCCAGCTGAACGAATTTCAGCCGGGCGTGAAAATCACGGCCAACATATTCGCCGCGTGGAAACGACTGGGCTTGAATTCGCGTTTCTTGCTTTTCGCCGAGCGCGAGCGGTTCACCCGCTACGGACACCTTTTGCGCGGCGTGGCCGACGACCAGTACTTTGCCGGCGTTCCTCATACGCCCAACGGATACTCGGCCAAGAGCGCGGCCGCCATCGCGCTCAATCTTGACCTTCCCATAAAAGTCCTTACAACCGATTGGGAAAATTGGGGCTATGGATTTTTGCGCTCCTTTAACTTTGAACTGCAAATCGCGCCCTTTGTGGACGTGGCGCTCGCCGCAAACCGAGCCACCGGCCGCGTCTTTGACCCGCGCGACGGCTTTTACTGCGCCGGAATCGAAGTCTTGCTATTCCCTCAAAAATGGAAGAGCGTCCAAATCCGGGCGAGCGCGGGCTTCGACATAGGCCGCCTCTTGCTAAAGGACAAAATCGACACAAGCTGGCGCGATTCAAATTCCAGCAAAAAAGAATTGACTATAGGAATCGGCTTGTTCTATTGAGCTGAGGATTTCAAGGCGCCGGCAGAAACGGCGTTCTTCGCGACTAAAGCCCAGTATTGGTCTGGGCAAGATGCCGCCATTATTTCCAAAAGCGACGCGCCGAATTTTTCAAAGCCGTTTTCGCGGGCGCGCAAGGCCATGTCGTAAAAGCCCTTCCAAACTTGCATTTTTCCAGCCCACGCCAAAACATCTTCGTAGCGGCCGCATTCAGAAAAAAAGCCGGCCAAACTTTCAAAAGAATATTCGGGGCTGCGGTCGCGCAAAATTTCCAGCGTCCAAGTGAAGGCGCAAACAACGCCGTTGGCCGTCATGTTCCAAGCGTCGCGGCCGCGCCTTTGGCTTTTGTACAGTTCACCAAGCTCAAAATATGCCTTTATGGAATTGACGGCGGAATGCCTGTGCAGCATAAAAAAGTAGTCGACCAAATCCTTGCGCTTGAGCGCGGCGCTTCTTGCCATCGCGCGCTTGCTGGCGTCGTCCTTGTACAAGCCGTCGTCGGCCACAATCAAAAGCAGGCAGCCTTCCCACTCCTTTTGGTCGCCCATAGTCCGCGCCAAGTCCGCCATCTCATAGAGAATGTCAAACTTTTGCGCGGGAACGTCAAGCAATTCGCTTTGAGAGCGCGCGTTTTTCAAAAATCGCGCCGCCATGTCGTATTCGCCTTCGAGCCTGTAAATCTTGGCAAGCAAAAAGTCGCATTCGGGATACTCGGAAAGGCGCTTTAAATATTCGGCGAGTTTTGGAAGAGAATTGTCAAAATAGTCCGCGCCGCGCTTTCCAAGCCAGTAATTCACAATTTCAAGCGCGTCATAGTCCTCGCGGCTTTTGAGCACGGGAATCAAGTCAGAGATGAAAGGCCCCTTCTTTTTGACTTCCGGGGAATTGAGGGTGTTGCGCATGACATAGTTGTTCCACTCCAATTCCTTGGCGCGCGACTCGCGGGCGGCCTCGCACAAAGAAATGGCCTCGCCGTAGTCGCCCTTTTCAAAGGCAACTTGAGCCTTTGCCAAAACGCGCCAGCTTTGCTCGCTGACCTTGGGCTTTACGGGATGCTGGGCGGACAAAACGCCGCCAAGAACCGACAATATTATTGCGATAAAAAAAACTTTCCTTTTCAAAGCGAATTAAATTCCTCTTCAAAGGCATTATCGGCATCTTTTTCGTCAATCGTTCGAATTATTTTTCCTTTTTTAAATATAATCGCCTTTCCGCCGGCGCCCGCGATTCCCAAGTCGGCGTGTTTTCCTTCGCCCGGCCCGTTGACCGCGCAGCCCATTATGGCCACCGTGACGTTTTTGTCGCTCGCCAAAAGGCGGCTCTGCCACTTCTCCACAAAGGAATGAACGTCAAAACCCTGCCTGCCGCACCGGGGGCAAGAGACAATTTGGACGCCGCCGGTTCTTTTTCCGCATTCGCGAAGAATTTCGCGGCCGGCTATGACTTCATTTTTGGGCGAGGAAGAAAGGCTCACGCGGATTGTGTTTCCGATGCCTTTTTCAAAAAGCCGCGAAAAGGCAAGCGTAGACTTTACCACGCCGCCGATAAGGGGGCCGGCTTCGGTGACTCCAATATGCAAGGGAATGTCGAATTTTTTGGCGAATTCTTCGTTGCATTCGACGGTCTCTTGGACGCTCGAAGCCTTCATGCTGACAACGACTTGGTCAAAGGCAAGCTCGTCAAAAACTTCGCATTCGCGGGCGGCGGCGGATGCCAAAGCCTCCGCGCGGCCCAATTTTCCAGCCTCGACAAGCTCCCGCAAGTCTTTTGGAAGGCTTCCGCTGTTCACGCCGATGCGAATCGCCGCGCCTTTTTGCTTGCAGGCGTTGACGACGGCCTCGACGCGGTCGCGGCTTCCGATGTTGCCCGGATTTATGCGTATGGCCGCAACGTCGCCCTTTAGGCATTCCAAAGCCAGCCTGTAGTCAAAGTGGATGTCGGCCACTAGAGGCATTGAAGTGTTGGCGGCAATCGCGCAAAGGCCGGCCGCGCTCGCTTGGTCGGGAACGGCAAAGCGGATTATGTCGCAGCCAAGGCCTTGAAGCTCCTGGATCTCCGACAAAATCCGCTCAAATTTTGACGGATTGGAATCAAGGTCGTCGATGCCCTCTTTCCACATTGTTTGTATGGAAACAGGCTCGTTGCCCCCAACGCCAATCCGCCTAACGCGGCCCGCGCCGCCTAAAAAAACTGTTCTAGTCATAAAACGATGCTACGAGAATTGACTGGCGCCTTGCGACAGTTAATTCTCGCGTTTGCTAATTTGCGTCAGCAAATTAGCAAACTATCATGCCGAATACCATGCTGAACAAAGCGATGGTTTCGCAAAGACCTACTACCATGATGTAGTTGGTGAAGCCTTTTCCTGTTTCGCCAAGAGCGTCAGAACCGGCGGCGCCGGCCTTTCCCTGGGCGATGGCTGACATGCACATTGACAAGCCGCAGGCGAATCCCAAGCCCAGCAAAAAGCACTGCTTGGCGATGTCGGCGCCTTGGGCGGCGGCCAACATAGACTGCATCAACAAGAAGCCGTAGATTGTCTGCGTCAAAGGAGCGCCGGCAAAAACGACCAACAAGAAGGGGGCGGGCTTGTTGTTCAAGTAGCACCTCTTCCAAGAGCCGATGGCTCCCTGTCCGGCAATTCCGATTCCAATCGCGCTTCCCAAAGCTGCAATGCCCATAACAACACCGGCTCCAATCATACCCCAGTTCATAATTTCTCCTTAACCGTCATTGCGGTTTGCCGCATTTCGCGGCGTTTATATTTTCATTTTTTAGGCGGAACAAGCCCGCCTTTGTTCCATTGTTACAAGCCGCCAAAAGCTCGCTCCCGGCGGCAGCCAAAATCGCTCACGAAGCGCTTTCCGCGTCGGCGAACGGCCGATACTTTGTTCCGCTCCAAGCCATGCCCAAGTGCTGCGAGAATTCCAAGGTGTTCAAGCGCACGCCGTGAACGATTACCGAAAGCAAGTTCAGTATCATGTTCAAGCCGTGGCCAAAGACCAAAAGAACCACGCCGAATATCATCATCGTGAGCTTTCCGAACATCGGGCCCGCCATCGCGTTGACCGTTCCGCTGATCGCGGCTCCGGCAAGGGCGACCGCCCACAAGCGGATGTAAGAGACGATGTCCGAGAACACGTTTACGATTCCAAGGAACACGCTGATGATGTTCTTTAGGCTTTCCAAAATGGACTTGCCCACGCTTCCCTCGTAGTTTGAGAAGATGAAGTTCAGCATAAAGCCAAAGCCCAAAAGTCCCAAACAAGCGGTGGGGAACCAATGCGGCGCCATCCAACCAAAGACGTTGACCGGCTGGCCGTTGTCCATAAGCGGGAACACGTAGTTGACGCCGTCGGCCACGACCATGCTGAGCACAACATAGAAAGTTCCCCAAAGCTGCAAGAGCGAGCCAAAGTCGCCCAAGCATTTAAGGCTCTTCCTGTGCGCGGCGGTGCAAGTGATGTGCGCCACGCTAAGCTGCAGCAAGGCAAGGACAAAGCAGAAGACCTGCTGGTTCTTGTCGGCCAAGCTCTTGGCCGCTTCCGCGCCCATTCCCAAAGAAACAAGCTTGGGCTGGGAGAAGATTCGGCTTGAAATTTGGATGAAGGCCGGCGGCAATTTTTCCGCGGGAATTCCAAACCATGAGCAAGTCAACACGCCCCAAACGGCGGTGCAGAGTCCAAGCAGCGTGACCAAGACCGGGAGCGACCGGCTTCCCTTCTTTGCCTTTGACAAGAGCAAAAGGCCCACTAGCGCGATAAGCGCGCCGTAGCCCGCGTCCGCGAAAATCATCGCGAAGAAGACGCAGAAGAAAAGCAGGAACCAAGAGGATATGTCAAACTCATGGTAGCCCGGAGTCACGTCCAAGAAGTCGGTCAACGGATAAATCAAGCTGACCAGCTTGTTGTTCTTAAGCTTTGTCGGAACATTGTCCTCTTCGGAAGGATCGTCGGCGGCCAAGGCCCAATGGTTTTGGGCGCAAGCGGCCTTGAGCGCTTCCATCGAGTCAACGGGAACGTAGCCGGTAAGCCAAGAAAGAGACGTGTTCTTTTCCTCGGCCTCTTTCTCCATTCCCGAATAGACGTTCTCAAACTCAATGTCTTTTTCCAAGCTTTTTTGGGCGGCCAAAATCGTCTTTAGGTAAACCGCGTTGGCGGCCAAGTCCTTTTCGATTTGGGCGGTCTCGGCCTCAAAAGCCTTTATGTCCGCCGCGATTTCTTCGGTGGACTTTTCGGGCATGACGACCTCGTAGGCTTCTGGCGGAAGCCCCGCCGGACGCTCGGCGTCGGCGCTCTCTTGTATTACCAAAAAGCGCTTTCCGCTCTTGGAAGAATTTACCAAAAGGGCCTTTACGTCTTCGCCGATCAAGCGCCACTTGTCGTTGGGTATTTCATACATCTTAAGATGAATTCCCTTTTGCGACAAATAGGCAAAGTCAGCGGGGTTCACGGTTCCCCAAGCGCTTAGGCGCTCCATCTCGGTGGCGGAAGCCGCGATTTTTTCAAAGAGGCTCTTTTTGCGCTCGGTCAACTCAATCGAAGCTTGAGCTTTTTGGAGCGCATCTTGTTGCGAAAGGTCGGGGCAAACGGCCTTTTTGGGCAATTTTATTTCGCCCAAAAAGCCCGCGGCGCTTTGAAGCTTGGCGTAGTCGTTCTTGAGCGCGGCGAGCTTTTCGCCCTTGCCTTCCATCGGCTCAAGGTGAACTAGGCCGGCCTTTCTGAGCGCCTTAAGGGCCTCTTCTTTTTCCCTGCTCAAAATCACAAGGGACACTTTCTTCATCGGAGCTATCATGCTGTTTCCTCCCCTGTCTTTTGCTGCAGTTTTTTCTTAGAAATCTTTGAGCGAACTACGGCCGCGACCTGCTCGTCTCCAAGATATACCGTAATCTTCTTTATGTTCGCCTTTGTCTCGGGAATCTTCACTTTTTCAAAAAGATTCACGCGCTGCGTAGTGACGCGCAGCTCTTGCGAAAGCAGGCGAACTTGTTCTTCAAGCGTGTCAGCCTCAAGGTCCAAGGAAAGCGCCTTTTCCATGCGGTCGGCGGCCAAGTCAATCCACAAGGGGGTTGAATAAAGGTCGTAGTCTCCGCGCGAAAAGTCCGCTCCCTCGTAAACAGGAATAGTGACGCCGGCAATGTTGCCTGTGCCCTTCTTGATGTTCTTTACGGACACCATGCCGGGCTTGAAGGCGTCTTTTTCGCCAAACACGCTGATCCAAACTTCAAATTCCTTTTCAAGGTTTTTGCGTTGTTCGCGCACTTCTTTGGCGCGCTCCTCTATGGAGCGTATTTCTGTTTGAAGCTGCTGCTTTTTGAGCGTCAATGTCGGAAGATAGCGCTTGTACATTTTAAGCGCGTCTTTCTGGGCCTTGAGCTCGTTCTTTGTCAGCTTAATCTTCGCCATTAAAAATCCTATAAATTATAGCAAACCTATGTCGCGATGTTTTGAGCGCGGTTTTGCCGCGGTCAAAACTCGTTAAACTAAAACCGCTTGCGGTTTTAGTTTGGCCAGTGTTCCTCGATGAGTTCCGTCTTGATTCCTACTTCGTCCTTGTCAAAGCAGTCTTTCAGAATCTTCCAGCCCAAGTCCAAGGCGTCCTCAAGCGCGATGTTCTTTGAAAGGTCCATCATTCCGTCTTCAAGCCGTTAACGTTCTGCTTAAGGCGCGACAGCGAACCGAACGGCTCGATGCGGCCGCCCTTAAGGTAGTACTGGCCCTCAGTGATGTAGCCCGTGTTGTCCGGAACCGGGTGGGTTACGTCGTCGCCGGGCATTGTCGTTACGGCGAGAATCGTGACCGAGCCTGAATCGGCGAAGTCGACGGCCTTTTCGTAGCGGGCGGCCAGCTGAGAGTAAAGGTCTCCAGGGTATCCGCGGTTAGAAGGAACCTGTTCCTGCGTGATCGCGATTTCCTTCATTGAGTCGGCGAAGTTTGTCATGTCCGTCAGGAGGACAAGAACGTCCTTTCCCTGCAAGGCGAACTGCTCGGCGACGGCCAACGAAAGGTCAGGAATCTTCTTGCATTCTACCGACGGGTCGGCTGCCGTGTGCACGAACATTACCGTTCGGCTCAAGGCGCCGCCGTTTTCGAGCGTGTTCTTGAAGTACAAGTAGTCGTCGTACTTAAGTCCCATGCCGCCCAAGATGATTACGTCAACTTCGGCCTGCATGGCGATGCGGGCCAAAAGCTGGTTGTAGGGTTCGCCGGAGATAGAGAAAATCGGAAGCTTTTGCGAAACGACCAATGTGTTGAACATGTCGATCATCGGGATTCCGGTGCGGATCATGCGGCGTGCCATAATGCGCTTTGTCGGGTTGACCGAAGGTCCGCCGATCGTTACCAAGTTCTCGGCCAACGAAGGTCCGTTGTCGCGGGGCTCGGCCGAACCGTTGAAGATGCGGCCAAGAAGGTTGTCGCTAAAGCTGACTTCCATTCGGTGGCCAAGGAATTTGATGTGGTCGCCGGTTGAAACGCCGCGGCCGCCCGCGAACACCTGGAGGGAAACGTTGTCGCCCTGAATGTTCGAGACCTCAGCCAATGACTTTCCGAATCTTGTTTCAATTTCAGCCAATTCGCCGTAAGCCACGTCGTCGGCCTTTACGGTGATTACGCTTCCGTTGATCGATTCAATTTTGCTGTAAACTTTGTTCATTATTCACCGTCCTTAAGAAGGGCCTCGCCCGCCTTTGTGAGCGCGCCTTTTTTCTGTGAATAAATTGAGTCAATCTCTTTTTCAAGAGAATTGAATTTATCCGATTTGAATTCAACGTAGTTCCAGTCGCCGAATGTCTTTCTAAGCTGGTTGAAGAAACCGCGCGCCTCGTCCTTGTCGTTAAGCTCAAAGTCGCTGGCCATGACTTGAAGAACCTTTTTAAAGGTGTATGTCTGGCGCTCGACCGAACAAGCCGCGTCGATTTCGTCAAAGGAGTTTTGCTGGAAGTAAACGGCGTCCAAGAATTCGCTCTTGAGGTAGGCGACAAAGTCCTCAGTCGTGGTTCCTTCTTCGCCTACCACCTTCATCATTTGGTTGACTTCGGTTCCGCGCTTAAAGGCGGCTCTTGCAAAGTCCACCCAGTCCTTGCGGATAACAGGATTGTACTTTGACCAAGAGGCGATCGGGTCGATGGCCGGATACTTGCGGGCGTCGGACCTTTCGCGGGTTAGGCCGTGGAAGGCTCCGACAACTTTTAGCGTAGCCTGGGTTACAGGCTCTTCAAAGTTGCCGCCGGCCGGAGATACCGTTCCGCCGATTGTTACAGAGCCCTTGCTTCCGTCGCGGAGGCGAACTTGGCCCGCGCGCTCGTAGAAGGCCGCGATGTAGCTTTCCAAGTAAGCCGGGAAGGCTTCTTCGCCCGGAATCTCTTCCAAGCGGCCTGACATTTCGCGCAAGGCCTGCGCCCAGCGGGATGTCGAGTCGGCCAAAAGCAAAACGTTGAGGCCCATTTGGCGGTAGTATTCGGCCAAGGTGACCGAAGTGTAAACCGAAGCTTCGCGAGAGGCTACCGGCATTGAAGACGTGTTGCAAATGATGATCGTTCTTTCCATCAAAGAGCGGCCCGTGCGGGGGTCTTTTAGTTCCGGGAACTCGGTGATTGTTTCTACAACTTCTCCGGCGCGTTCGCCGCAAGCCGCGATGATTACGATGTCAACGTCGGCGTTTCGGCTGGTCGTGTGCTGGATAACTGTCTTTCCGGCTCCGAAAGGCCCCGGAATGCAGTAGGTTCCGCCCTTGGCTACAGGGAAGAATGTGTCGATCAAGCGGGTCTTTGTGACCATCGTTTCTGTCGGCTCAAGGCGCTCGGCGTAGCAGTCAACGGCGCGCTTAACCGGCCAGTAGAAGGCCATCGTAAGCTTCTTTTCGTTGCCCTTTTCGTCGGTGGGTGTCGTCAAGCTTGTACTTTCCGGCGGGAACGATGCTCTTTACCTTGTAAACGCCGAGCATGTCGAAGGGCACCAAAATCTTGTGGGTAAAGGGTCCTTCAGGAACGGAGCCAAAGTAGTCGCCGCGGTAAAGGGTGTCGCCCGGCTTTGAAATCGGCGTGAAGTCCCATTCAACGTTTGTCGGAAGAGGCTCGACGTAAAAGCCGCGCTCCAAGAAGTAGCCGGCTTTTTGGGCCAATTCGGGAAGGGGGTTCTGGAGACCGTCGTAGACGTGGCCCAAAAGGCCGGGTCCCAAGCGGACGGCAAGCATTTCGCCGGTGAACTCGACGTCGCAGCCGACCTTGATTCCTTCCGTCATCTCAAAAATCTGCATTTGGGCCGTGTTTCCGCGGATGCGGATTATTTCGCCCTTGAGTTTTGTGTCCTCGACCTTAACGTAGCCGACTTCGTTCATCGTGACGTTTCCGTCAAACTGAACGGAGACCATGTTTCCGTTAATGCCGATTACTTTTCCATTGGTCATTTTGACTCCTCTAGTATTTCATCGTAAATTTTGTGGTAGGAAGCTTTGCCCGTTTCCACGTCGAACTTTTTCATGCGCTGGGCCAGCATAAGCTTTAGGCCGTAGGCAATCACCGCGTCAACGCTAAAGTTGTCCAACGGAGCCAACGAATTGAGCGTTTCCATCCTATACTCATTGAGGTATTCCTCGGCGGCAAGGGGGCTGTCCATGCCGACGGCTGTTCTGGCCGCCTGAATGATGTCCGCCGTGCAACCGGCAGGCAACATTTCGGCCTCCTTTTTCATCTTGAGCGCGCGGACTTGGGCCAAAGCGAAGCGCAGGCAGCGCTCGCGGTCGTTCCACTTGTCAAGGAACGCGGAGCCTGTCTTGCCCTCTTTTTTTGGCGGCTCAAGCGAAAGATTTTGAATTATCTTTACGCTCTTTGCGTCAAGAAAGCGGCCGCAGAGATCCCTGTAGTATTGTTCGGTTATCGGAAGCTGCCTTGAGTCGAGGCTTTCGACGGAAGGCAACTGCGAAACCAAGTAGTACTGCTTTGCCACTATTTAAGCCTCTTTTGCGGCCGCCCCTACGAGCGCGGCGATTTTTGGGTTCAAGTAGGCGGCGAAAAGCTCGGCCACGCTTTCGGCTGAATAGTCGTAGTAGGCGCTTCCGTCCTTGATTCCGATCCTAAAGCCGGAGGCCAAGGTCTTGTCGGCCTTGATTTCCATGCCCTTGGCGATTTGGTCCTTGAGCGCGCCCTTGAGGCCGCTTTCCAAAGCGTCCAAATCTTCCTTGGAAAGGAGAACCGCGAGCTCGGCGGAATCCGCCTTGGCCGCCCACGCCTTTACCGTCTCGGGAACGAGCTTGGCCAGCAAGTCCTTTGAGTAGGTCTTGGCCGTCTCGTCCTGAACGATGGCGCGCAATTCGGCGTTGATGCCGTCGCGGAATGAAATAAGAAGATTGCGCGAAGCCTGTTTTACAGCGTCCTCGCCGGCCTTTTGGAAGCGCTCGCTGGCAGCCTTGGCCTCTTTTTCAATGCTCTCCGCCTGAGACTTTGCGTCGTTTACAATTGAAGCGGCCTTTTGTTCCGCCTCGGCGATAATTTTGGCGGCCTGTTCTTCCGCCGACGCAACGCCGTCCTTTTTGATCTTGTCGATCAACTCTTGCAACTGAACGTCCATTCATGCTCCTTATAATGCATAAATTATTTGAATGCAATGTTATAATGGACTATTATAGCGCGCCTTTTTCAAAAAAGCAAATAAATTTTTGATATGAGAAATTTTTGGAAAAATTGGCTAAAAAGCGGACAAAAAAAGGCGGGACGCAGAAAAAAGAGCCTTGGTGGGGCCCCGTCAGCGAAGCGGCTTGGCCGCAGGCAGAAAGCCGCAAGCGGAGGACGGGGGCACCTAAGGCTTTTTTTCGTCGCTGGGATTGTCCGCGCTCGTGAGAGCGCAGTTGTATCACTTCTTATAACAAAACGACGGCTTGTCCGTCGTACCCGCCTATAGAGTCCGCTTTTTTTGCCTATTTTGTTCGATTGCCCTTCATTTCGACCTTGTTTTTGTACATTATTTGGTCGGCGCGGTTGAAGACGTCGGCGCTCTTTTTGTCCCTGGCCGGGGAAAAGTCCGCCATGCCTATGGCCGCCGAAAGCCGCTGCCAAGGCTCCGCGTTCATGTTGGCCGCCGAAGCCTTGAAGAAATCCATGAATTCCCTCAAAAGCGCCTCGCGGTTCCTGTAATCCTCGTCCTTCAATATGACCACAAATTCGTCGCCGCCAATTCTGAATACCGGGGAATGCTTGAAAATGTGGCAAATGACGTTGCAGGAAGCCTTTATGTACTCGTTTCCGCGCTCGTGGCCGTAAGTGTCGTTCATCGCCTTGAGGCGGTTCAAGTCTATCATGGCCACGGCGAATTCCGTCTCGCCCGCGCTGATCTGTCTGTCCAGGTCTTCGACATAGCGGTCGTAGGCGGTCTTGTTGCGAACGCTGGTCAAAGCGTCCTTGCTGGCCAGTTCGCTCAGCATTCTCGCCTTGCTTTCGGCCTCTATGACGTTTAAGACATACGCGCGCATGTCCTCGGACATCTTTACGACCGCGTTGGCCAGCGACTCCACCTCGTTGTCGGTGTGAATGTTGGGATCCTCTATCACTATCGAGTCGACGTTGTCCTTTCCCTTGTGGCTGTAGGCAAAATCGGAGACCTTGTTTTCAAGCGTCTGAATGGGCTTGGCTATGTTGAAGTGGCTCCACAAAATAAAAAGAATCACGAAGACGACGCCGAGCAGAAGAATCAAAATTACGTTCACCACGGTGGAATTGCGGACGACTTTTTGAATTTCGGTGATGTCGATGTCGACGCACAAAAGGCCCAGGTAGTCGCCGTTGGAAGTGTAAACCGGCAGCGTTCCCGTGTAGTCAATGTAAGTCACGCCGTCCTTTACCCAAGGCGCGGTGAAGAACGTTATGTCCTTGCTTTCGGCGGCGCGCAAGTAATTCCTTACAGACTCAACGGAATAGCCTTCGCCGGTGAGGCCGCCAAGCTTTACTTCCATCTCGGGCATATACTCTTTTTCGTAGCTGCTCATCGCGGCGATTATGTCCATGACATTGTCAACCGGGCCGTCGTGCAAGGGCCGTATCAAATAAAGGTAATGGATGTCAGCGTTGTCCTTGAAGGTGTCCATGAATTCCTGCAAGGCCCGGTACTTGGCCGACTTGTACTTGGACTTGAGGCACTTGGCCAAATCGTCCGCGTCTATTTGGCTGCGGGTAAAATTGAGAATGTCGCGGATGTGCGACTCGTAGCGGCGGTAAAGGCCGGCCTTGTATGTGTTGTAGTTCACCACGCTCAAGACAAAGCAAAGCAAGGCGAAGAAAACAAGGCAACCAAGAGACATGCTTCTTCCAAGCGGTTTTTTGTAGTTTTTGGACATGCGGAACTCTTGAAATTAGCCTACCAAGAAAAGCCGTATACTGTCAAAGCGTCGTAGGCCTCTTTGGGCTTTAAAACGCAAGGCGGAAATTCCGGCTTGTTGGGCGCGTCGGGAAAGCGCTGGGTCTCCAGGCAAATCGCGCCGTGTCGAACCATGCGGACGCCGTTTTTTCCGGGGATTCCTTCAACCCAGTTGGCTGTGTAAACTTGGATTCCCTCTTGGTTTGTGTCCACAGTCATAGAGCGGCCGCTTTTGGGGTCTGTGAGAACCGCCGCGCGGACCAGCTTTTTGGGGTCTGGGGCGCAGGCCTTTCCCTTGTAGGCCGGAGTCACGTAGCAGTGGTCGTAGCCTGGAGCGACTTTTTCGATGTCGCGGCCAATCGTCTTGGCCTTTGTAAAGTCAAAGGGAGTTCCCGCAAGGTCGATGATTTTTCCTGTGGGAATGAGGTTCTTGTCGACCTCCAAATAGCCCTTGCAGTCGGACTGAAGCTCGTGGCCGAGAATCGTTCCGCTTCCGGCAAGGTTGAAGTAAGCGTGGTTTGTGAAATTTACCGGCGTGGTCTTGTCGGTCTTGGCCTTGTAGCGCATGGAAAGCTTGTTGTCCTTGCTCAGCGTGTAGGTCACCTCAACGTCAAGGTTTCCCGGAAAGCCCTGCTCTCCGTCGGGCGAGCGGCGCTTGAAGGTAACGCCCACGCTTGTCTTTGTCTCGACGGCCTTGGCCTTCCAAACCTGGTGGTCCAGGCGGAAAAAGCCTCCGTGCAAGGTGTTGATTTTATTGTCATTTTTGTCAAGCTGATATTTTTTTCCGTCAATGGCGAACGACGCGCCGCCTATTCGGTTTGCGAAGCGGCCCACAATAGAGCCAAAGGAGTAGCCGTCCGACATGACGTATTCGGGAAGCGTCGAATAGCCCAAAAGGATGTCGCTTGTGGGGCCGTTTTTTTGCGGAAGATAGATTCCGGTAATGGTACAGCCGTAGTCGGTCACGGTAAAGGACATTTTTCCGTTGGACACTGTGAACAAATTAACTTCGTCTCCGTTTGCCAAAACTCCAAACTTTTGCTTTTTTACGCTCATATTTATCTCCTATTTTTTCGCTACTATATCGATGTGTCCAAAACCAGCTGGACTTCCGTGGTCGAATGGCCCGTGGCGTCCGCGATTTCTTCCACGGTCTTTCCCAAATCCGCCAATTCACGCACCCGCCGCGCAAAGGACTTTTTGGGCTTTATTGGATTGTCGCTCATGCTCACGACAGGAATTCTTCCGTAAGCGTCGCCGTTTTGGTTGACGGTGATTTGAGGCGCGTCAAAGAGCGACTTTTGCGCGTTTTCCTTAAACAAGCCGGTAAGCGCGTAGGCCTCGTCTTCGCCGGGAAGCTCGTTTTGCTTATAGGCCGCGGCCGCCTTTGAAGCGGCGCTTTTTGCGGAAGCCTTGGACGGCGTTTTTGAAGCCGCCGCCAGAGCGGTCTTGGCTGCCGTTAAGGCAGTCTTAGAAGCTGCCGATAAGGCAGTCTTACCCCTGCCCTTTTTGGCCGCGGGCTTTTCCTGGCCCTGAATGGCGGCCGCCGCGCTTTGCAAATTTAGCTGGGCTTGAAAAGCCGCGCCGCTTTCAAATGATTGGAGCTCGTGGCGCAAAAGCGCGAGCTTGCGTTCCGCCTCCGCGACTATCGCCTTTGCCTCGCGGATTTTTTCGTCGATGACGTTTATGCTCAGCGCGGTTCCTCGCTCGGCGTCCTTCAATATGTTTTCCATTCCGTCGCGAAATTTTGTCATTATGTCGTCGGCGCTGAACAATTTCTTAAAGCGGACCAAAAAGACCAGCCACAAGAGAAGGTTCACCAATGTAAGGGCGGAAAGAAGGACAAACTCCAATTAAATTACCTCGTGATGTTTATGTGGACGCCAAGCGAAGGATCGGTGATTTCGTATTCTTTTTTTTGCGGAGCCTCTTCCTCTTGGGCGCCCGGCTTTTTCTTTTTGCCGCCTTGCTCCCGGGCTTGGGAACCCTTGCCGTCCGCCTTGATTTTAGCGGCCTGCGCCTCGTTGGCGGCGGCCTTTTGGACGGCCTGCGACTGCTGCAAATTTTGGTTCACAATGCTTTGCGTTTGGATTGACTGCGACAAGGCGGCGCCCTGCCCTTCGCTGGCCACGCGCTGGGCCACGTTGGCCATTTGAGAATACATCGTCTGAAGGTCGATGGGCTGCAGAGCCATTAGCTTGAGTATCCTTCCGGCATTTCAAGGCCGGACAAATCTGGCGGCTCGTACTTTCCTGTGCGGATAAAGCCGCCTTCCATAAAGTAAGTCACGTTCTTTGTGTCGGCGCGAACTTCCTGCAAGGTGTCGCGAATGTAAATCTTCACGCCGGAGAAAACATTTCCCTCGGCCTTGACTTTGCCAAAGACCTTGAGCTCGTGCAAGTGTTCCTGTATTTGGTCGATTTCCTCGGAAATCTTTTCGGACTCTATCGTAATTTCCTGCTTGCGGTTCTTGAGCTGGGCGAGCGTCTCTTCCTTTTCTTTGGGAAGCGTTCGGCGCGCCTTCTTGTAGTTTTCCAAAGTGAGAATGTTGTTCTCAACGTCCTCAAGCTCGCGGACCAAGTCGTTTTGCTGGCCCTGGATGAATTCCAAGCGGTGCTTGGCGCGGGGATCGAAGCCCACTTCCAAAATAGTTTCGGTTCCGCCGCCGGGCGAGCCGATGTTGCGGGCGCAAATCTCTTCCGTGGCAAAGAGGTGGCCGCCGGTGATCTGCGCCTTCTTTCCGTTGAGGACGATGCGCTTCATCGCGCTGACCTCGCTGTTCATTATGCTGTCGCTGACAATGCAGAATTCTTCGACTTCGATTTTGGCGCTCTGAATGAACTTGGCCCACAAGGATTTTCCGCAGTGAACCTCGCCCTCGTCGTGGCCAAAGATGCCGGCCGAAACGATGATGTTGCCCTTTTCGCTCTTGATGAAGCTTTTTCCGACCGTGCCGGAAATTTCGATGTCGCCGGTGGCCTTGATTTCGTAGCCGTCGTCCACGTTTCCCTTGACGATGACGCTTCCCAAAAAGTCGATGTTGCCGGTCTTGATTCCGACGCTTTCCAATTCCAGCACCGGCTCCACGTTGATTTTCTGGTCGTCAAAGTGGACGCGGCCGGCTTCGCTCGCGATTACGGTCACGCCGTCCTTGTCAAGCTCGACATTCTTGCCCAGCGGAATCTTGATGTCCTTTCCGTTTTTGGCTTCCAAGTAGCGGCCGTAAAGGGTTTTTCCGGCCTTGCCGCGTTCGGGCTGAATTTTTGTGGCCAAGGGCTGGCCTTTTATGACGTTTTGGATTTTGTTGAGTTCCTTGAAGTTTACCTTTCCGTCGCCGGCTTCCTTAATCTTAAGTTTTGTGGGGTCTGTCTCAAAGTTGAAGGCCATGTAAGCGTCGCGGCCGTCTTGCGGCATGATGGCGTGGGCCACCTCGCATGGAGAGCCGTAAACAGGGTTGTCCACAAACTCCGCGATTTTGTCGTCTTCGATTCCCGCGACGACGCCTTGGGTCTCCAGCGCGCGGCGGATTTGGTCGGCGGTTATTTCGCCGCCGCTCATCGCGGGCGCGGTGGCCGTGACGGTTGCCTCCATCTCGTCCTTTGAAACGTCGATGATCAGCATGGCGTCGCCGGCCTTTATGTGCTTGTAAAGGCCGATGGGCTCGTACTTTCCGTCAGTGCCCTTCTTGGCGAATTCCTTTATCTTTCCTTCTTCTATGCTGATTGTGTCGGAGCGGCGCGCGTCGTTGATGATGTCCTTGGAATCGACAGGACGGCCTTTTCCAATCGGCAAAAGGACTTTGAGCATGATGTCGTCGCCAAAGTGGCGGATATAGTAAAGTCCGTCCTGGTCCACAATCTTGACTTCTTCGTCCATGCTGTCTCCGGCAAAAGTTGAGCCGGCGACGACTTTTTTCTTTTTGGCGAGCGAGGCCGCGTTTTGGTAGATGCGCAGCTTCCAAGGCTTTTTTGCCAAGCCCAAAAAACCGTCGCTTCCACGCTCCAAAATTTCGTATTCAAGGTTGACGACCCTCGCGTCAAGCTGGGTGGCCGCGTCCGCCAAAGCTTCGTCCAGCGAATCGGCGTTGACTTCTATCGCGTTGAGCGACTTGTCTTCCGCCAGCAGAGCCTCCATGTCTTTTCGGATGACGTCAAGACCTATCATCTTTACATGATTCCTTTTCGCAAATTGGTGAGCTTTGCCCTAAGGCGCAAGTTGGCCTTTGTGTGCAGCTGGCTTATGCGCGACTCGCTGACTTCCAAAACCTGGCCGATTTCCTTAAAAGTCAAGTCCTCGTGGTAATACAAAACGATGACCATCTTTTCTTTTTCGGGAAGCTCGTTGATTGCCTGAATTATGATTTTGCGGATTTCCTCGCGCTCAACGATCACGTCGGGATTGAGGCTTGAGGGCGACTCAATGCTGTCGCCTATGGACATGTGGTCGTTGTCGTTTCCGCTGTACCAAACGTCGTTGAGAGAAAGGACGCTGGTGCCCGAAAGCTTCATCACGGTCTGCTGGTATTCCTCTTCGCTCACGCCGAGCTTTCCGGCGATTTCCGCGTCGCTGGCCGTGCGTCCAAGCTTGGCCTCCAAGTCTCCGATCGTGTCTTCGATTTCGCGCGACTTTTGGCGCACGCTTCTGGGAACCCAGTCCAACTGGCGCAGCTCGTCAAAAATGGCGCCGCGAATTCTTGTGACGGCGTAAGTCTTGAATTTTACGTTCTTGTCCGGATCGTATTTTTCTATCGCGTCCAAAAGGCCGAACTGGCCAAAGCCCACAAGGTCGTCAAATTCTACGCTGGACGGCATTCCCACGCCAACCTTGCCGGCGACGTATTTTACAAGCGGCATATATTGGCGAATGAGCTTGTCGCGCAAGTCAGGAGACTTTGTCTTCCTGTATTCCTTCCAGAGTTCGTCTTCTGTCTTTTCTTCAGCAAGAGTTGTTTCCATGCTCCACACCCTATATTTTTATTCTTCCTTTTTCAATATCGTTCTAATCGCTTCCGCCATAATCGGAGCGTCCTTCACGTCCGCGACCTTTCCGTCGGCAAGCTCCGTCTGCCTATGAATCTTGACCGAGCCGTCCTGCGCGAAATCGCTGTCCTCAATCACGTCTTCCTGCCCGGCCGACTGGGCGGCTCCCTCTCCGCCGCCGCCAAATCCGCTTATGTCCGGAAGCTCGTCCAACTCCGGGTCGCCTGGCTTGGACGGAGCGGCGCTAGGAGCCTCCGCTTGGGGCGGAACAGTCTCAGGAACGGCCTCCTCCACGACAGGCGCGGAAGGACCGCTTGCGGCCAAGTTTATCGGCGCGAACGAAGGCTTGGCCTCTTGGGCGGCCGCGTTGGCGGCGGAAATTTCCTGGGCCTTCTTTTCTATGTTCTCGGCCGCCTTGGCCTCGCGGGCTTGTTCAGCCGCGGCGAGCGCCTGATTTTGCTGGGCCGCGCTTATTGCCCCGCCGTCGGAAACGTCTTGGAACGCGGCCGGACTTTTAGCGCCCACATCCTCGTCCGTGACGACGCGCCGTCCGTCAACAAAAAACGAAGGCGCCTCCTTGTCGTCGGGAAGGTCCTCCTCGCTGACTACCAAGTCAACCCGTCCGCCGACAGGCTTGGCTTCCTCCTGGGCTTCCTGGGGAGCGGCGCCGCCGTCCGACAAAAACATCCCATAGAGAACTTGAACGCCCGCAGCCAAGCCGCCAAAAACGACGGCGAAAATCACGGCCTTTAAAAGCGAGACCGGCAATCCCGACTTTGCGAAAAGGGCCGTAAAAAAGGAAAAAACGAACGCGGCGGACGCGCTGAAAATTATAGGCTTAATTTTTATCAATTCGTTTTCCCCTTAAAATCATCATATTATAGCATACTTTTTAAAAAAATGCTACAAAAATGTCACTTTTTAAATCCCAAAAATTTCTTCAAGAAATTCGACACGCCCTCGTTGTCCGGCGCCTCGGTCTTTTCTATTCTTCCCACAATATGCTTTACGCACATGGCGGGCTTGGATTGCGGCGCAACCACGATGAAGGGCTTTTGCCTAATGACGGAATTTTGCACGGTGGCGTCCTCGTAGACAAAGCCTACGTAATTGACCTTGTAGTTTAGGAACTGGCCGACGATGCTGATTATGCGGTCGGCGATTCGCTTTCCTTCGTCGGCGGAATGGACGCGGTTGACCAAAAGCTGGATGTTTATCTCGCGGTCTTCGATTTCCGTCGTGATGATTTTTATCATTCCGTACGCGTCGGTGATGGCCGTGGGCTCAGGCGTGGTCACGACGTAAACTTCGTCGCTGGCGGCGACAAAGGAAAGCACGTTGTTGGAAATGCCGGCGCCGGTGTCTATGATTATTATGTCGGCGTTGGCCAAGGAAGAAAATTGCGTGGCAAAGTAGTCCAGCTCGTCCTTGCTGAGATTGGCGATTTTTGAAAAGCCGTTGGCGCCGGCGATGAACTTGATTCCGTATTCAGAGTCAAGGATAATTTCCTGCATTGTCTTTTGCTTGTTGATGACTTGGAGCAAGTTGTACTTTGGAACTACGTTGAGCAAGACGTTGACGTTGGCCATTCCAAGGTCGCCGTCAATCAATATGACTTTTTTTCCAAGCTGCGCGTAGGCGATGGACATGTTGACGGCAAGGTTGGACTTTCCTACGCCGCCCTTTCCGCTGGTTATCGCTATGATTCTCGTCTTGTGTCCGTCGCGGCTTTTTGCCTGGTCCGACGAGCCTTTCATAAATTCCCTAAGTTCGCTGATTTGGTCTTCCATAATTATCTCTCTCCAAATTTTTCTTCGATATGAATTCTGTCAACAGTAAAGCCTGCCAGCCTGATCAAAAAGTCCACGACATTGGCCTTTTGAATGTTGCGCGAAATCACTTGTCCGTCGGTGATGTACGAAATGGACTTTCGCTTTTCGTTCAAAACGCTGATGACGTTTCCAAAGCCGGTCGTCTCGTCGCACTTTGTCACTATGACAGACGCATAGCCGAACGGCTCGTAGTTTTGCATTATGTTCCTCAAGTCCTTGGCCTTTTTGTCGGCGGAAACGGCCAAATAAATGTCGGGGCGAAGTCCGTCCACGCTAAGCGTGCTCTTGAGCTTTGCGATGTTCTCCGAATCGTTTGGGCTATAGCCCGAAGTGTCTATGTAAATTATGTCGTTGTCTTCCTTGATGGAATCAAAAATCGACTTTAGGTCTTCGGCGTTCTCGGCCTTCTTGACCTGCAGCTCAAGGACTTCGCCCAAAGTCTTGAGCTGGTCCTCCGCGCCGATTCTCGTCTTGTCTATCGTTATCATAGTTATCCTAAGCGGCGGCAAGTCGGGCGATTTTTTTCTTATCATGACGTTTTGCGCGGCGAGTTTTCCGATGGTCGTGGTCTTTCCAACGCCGGTGGGGCCGACGATAACAATTACGC
>CADBBB010000027.1:0-34275 GCA_902792795.1 uncultured Spirochaetaceae bacterium
TATGATAGAATAATTATTGGAATTTTTTATTCCGGGGCGGGGAAATTTTAGGGTATGCCTGGCTATAGCCAATTAAAGAAATTAAGCGAAACTCTTCTCAAATTAGGCAACGAAATAAACCTTCGCGCCGAGCGCGGCGAAAAAGCGGTTCCCGTTCCGATTCCAGACACAATCCCCGACATAGACGACAGCCAGGACTTTGTTCTTGGCATGCCCGAAAAGCCCAAGCCTCCTGAGCCGGAGCCGGAAGAGGCGCCGGCAGACGAAGCCGCCGCCGAAACTTCCGCTTCCGACATAAGCGTCGACGACCTCTTGAGCGGAATCTCCGCCGGCGGCGACGCGCCTGATTTGAGCGCCTTTGGGGAAAGTTCCGCCGACACGGCAAAAAGCAAGGGAAAGGGCGCCAAAGGAAAGAAGGCCGCTCCCGCGCCGGAAGAAAAAAAGCCGGAGCCTCCGCCAAAGCCCAAGGGCATAAGCGGTTCCGGCTATTCCGGATTTGGCTTTGACGACGACGGCGTTTTGGAAGCTTCCGAGCCCGACTCAAAAAAGCCCGACATCGCCGCCTTGATGGGCGGTCCAGGAAAGTCCGCCGCCGCCGGCGTGGCCTCAAGCGGAGCCACCGGCATTCCTGAGCTTGACGCGATTTTAAATGCCAACAAACCCGCTCCGGAAGCCCCGGCTCCGGTTCCGCCTTTGCCCGGCGAAAAAGACGAGCCTTCCGACATAATTGACATTCCTGGCCTTGAGCCTGAAGACGCGGCGCCTTCCATTCCTGAGCCCGAAGCGCTCGCGCCGCAAGAAATTGATTTTGACGACTTGGACGACATCGCCGTCGAGGATTACGCGCCTCCTTCCGAGAAGGAAACGGCGGAGCAAGTTGACGCGGGCGCTCTTTTTGGCGACGACGTCGAAGACTTTGAGATGCCCAAGGAGAAGGAAAAGCCCAAAAAGCCGCCCTTCAAGCCGCTTCCTGTGGAAGACGACGTCGCGATCTTAAAGCCGGACATTTTTACGGACAATCCCGTCACAAAGGAAAATCCGCCTTATTACGTGACGGCTCCTTACGGCGATTTGCCCAAGCAGCCCGCCGCCGCTCCTAAAGTTGAGGAGGCTCCCAAAAAGGAGGACTCCAAAAAAGACGCGGCTCCGGCCGCCGCCCAAGACGACGGCTTTAGCCTTGACGACATTCCTGAGATGGAAGACGCCGCGCTTGAATCCGACGACGGCGGCGCCTTGGAAGCGGAGCCTTTGGCCGAACCTTTGGCGGAGCCCGCATCTGACGAAAGCGCTTCCGGCATGGACGGCCTCGGCGACATGGACTTCAACATGGACGACCTTCCGCCGCTTGACGAGGCTTCTTGCGCTTCCGGCATGGACGGCCTCGGCGACATGGACTTCAACATGGACGACCTTCCGTCGTTGGACGAAACTCCTTCCGACGGCGCCGCTTTGGAAGAAAGTCCCGCCGCCGAATTGGAGGAGCCCGCCCTTGAATCCGCCGACGAAGGAACTTCCGTCGCGGACGGAACGGGCGACATAGGCGACGATTTCTCCGACATGGGCGGCCTTGGCGAAGGCGTCATGGACTTGAACATGGACTTGCCCGAAGAGCTGGACGAAGTTCCGCATGAAGTTTCTTCAATGGGCTCTTTGGATTCTGGACAAGAAGCCGCTCCCGCCGGCGACGACACGTTTGACCTTCCTGACATGGACGCTGCGGACGCCGCGCAAGAGGCCGCTCCCGCCGGCGGAGACACGTTCGACCTTCCTGACATGGACGCTGCGGACACGGCGCAAGAGGCCGCCCCCGCCGGCGGAGACACGTTCGACCTTCCCGACATGGACGCGGCCGGATCTGAAATTTCAGCGGACGCGGTCGAGGCGCCAAAAAGCGACGAGGACATATTCAACACCGACGGAATGGACTTTGGCGGCTTTGACATGCCTGACTCCTTTGGAGCGGACGGCGGAGAAGGAGCCGCGCCGCAAGAGGACGGCGCCCTTCCCGGCGAAAGCCTTTCCGGAACGGACGAGGCCACGGCCGGCGCGCTCGAAGGCTTTGACATACAGGACACCGACAGCCAGCTTTCAAAGGCGGGCGACGACTTCGCGCTTGAAGGCGCCGGCGACGACTTTAGCATTCCCGGATTTTCGGAGGAGGGCGCCGATCCGTACGCCAACGAAGGAAAGCAGGGCAAACTTGACCAAGTTGACTTTAGCGGCGCCGTCACCGGAGACGGCAAGCAGCGAACCCAATTAACGGAAGACGAATACATAAGGTTCAAGAAGAACCTTCACGACTATCCTCTCAACGTGCGCATCGCCGTCGAGGACATGATCGTAAAGAACGAGTTCACCGACGAAGTCGTCTTTGAAGTCATCGACAAAATATTGAAGAAAGTCACCGCCAGGCAGCTTGCGGGGCATTTGGAAAAAACGCTCGACATCAGCCTTCCGGTTCCGCGCGACTACGAGCGCCGCAGCGCCGAGGAATACGAAGCCTACAAGGCGTCATTCGCCTACCAGCTTAAGAGCAGAATCCTTCCAGCGATTATAGTTGGAATTTTTGCCGCGATGATTTTGTTCTGCCTGGGCTACTTGGGACACCGCTTTGTGTACAAGCCCTTGATGGCGGAAAAGCTTTACAAGGAAGGATACGCGCTGATCGAGCGCGACGAGTTCCCGCAGTCGGAAGAAAAATTCAACGACGCCTTGCGCTACAAGTCAAAGAAAAAATGGTTCTTCAAATACGCGCAAGGCTACAGGCGCAAAAAGCAATATGACCGCGCCGAACTCTTTTACAAGAACATTCTCAAGCGCTTCAACCACGACAAGCAGGCCGGACTTGAGTACGCCCAGATGGAAGTTGATGACTTGGCCAACTACGAGCTTGCGGAAGAAATTCTAAAGCGCGAAGTCTTGGACAACCATGTCAACGACGCGGACGGAATCTTGGCCTTGGGCGACACTTACCTTGAATGGGGAACCGAGCGCGACCCCGCCAAATTCCAAGACGCCTACGAGCAGTATTCAAAGCTCCAGCAGCTTTACGGCTCAAGGAATCCAAACCTTTACCAGTCGCGCTTCCTGCGCTACAACATTCGCACCGACCAGCTTAGGAACGTTTTGGAGCTCAAGGAATTCTTCTATACCCAAGGCGAAAAGTCTTTGGGCGGAAAGGACTGGACGGAGCTGAGCGGCTACCTAATGGACAAGCAGTACGCGGAGCTTCCCGCCGACCAAGAATTCTTGCGCGACAAGATTGAGGACGTGCGCGACATGATGCTCTACGCGATAAAGGCGCTTCCCGAAGACCCCACGGCCAACTACAATTTGTCCCGCTATCTTGTCAAAGTGGGCGACCACAAGAAGGCCTTGCAGGCGCTAAAGAACACCAAGACTTTGTTCGACAAGGCGCCCTCGCTTGGCAAACGGGAGATTTACAAGCAGCTGGACAACTATAGGCTTTTGGGCGAGGAATATCTTTACGACCGCGAATACATTTTGGCGCAGGGCGTCTTTACGGAAGGCCTGGACTTGTATGAAAGCAAGAGCCGCACGAGCGCGTTTGAGCCTGACAAGAACATAGGCCTTATGTATTCCGACATGGGCGACCTTGACTACTTCATTTCCGGAGACTTGGACAGCGCCCGCCGCAACTACCAAAATTCGATTGACTGCAAGAACGACACGCCCTCAATTCGCTACAGGGTGGGCTACATAGACTACTCCAACGAGCGTTATCAAGACGCCTTGGGCAACTTCCTAAAGGCGAGCCGCCAAATTTCCGACGACCCGCACTTGATGCTGGCCTTGGGAAACACGCTTTCGCTCAAGGACGACAACTACGCCGCGCAGGGCCACTACAAGCGCCTCTTGGCGCGCCTTGACCTTACACGCGAAAAATATGGAATCGTCTCTCCGCAAACCGACGAGCGCGCGGGCGACATGGTCGAGACATACATGAAGGCTTCCAACAACTTGGGCGTCAGCCTCTTTCGCGTGGCGCGGCAAAGCGGCTCCAGCTCAAAGAACGCGGCCTCGCTTGTCAACTTCCAGGACTCAATCCGCTACTACGACGCTATGACAAGAAACCAAGAGACTATGGTCCGCCTGCCCGGCAGCAACTTGGCGGAAATGAACTTGCGCTACGCCACGCATCCTTTCCCCGATTTTGAGCCGGAAATCTATACCGAAATTCCGCGCGTCCTTGACGGCGAAAAGGGCCTTGAGCAGTGAAAATATACTGTCCCTATGTCGGAGTTTTATGGAAACGCCGCCTCATCGTCTTATACAAGGAAATCTTTAGAAAGTCCATCCACCTGTGCGCGGCCTTTGTCCCGTTTTTTTTAGGGCGCTTTTACAAGGCCACGATGGCCCTCTTGCTGGCCGCCGCCGCCTTGTATTCAATCGCGCAGTTTTTGTCCTTGCGCGGCGTCCGCGTTCCGCTTGTGTCCGACATAACGGACATGGCCGCCCGCGAGCGCGACCGGGGAAAATTTGTCTTGGGGCCTTTGACCCTTGTCTTGGGAATATTTCTTTGCGCGCTTTTGCTGGAACCGCGGGCGGCGGCGGCCGGAATCATGGCGCTGGCCTTTGGCGACGGCCTCGCCAGCCTTGCCGGAAAATTTTTGGGAAACCTTCACATTCCTTACACCGGCGGAAAGACTTGCGCCGGAAGCCTCATGTGCCTGACCGCGATTTTTGTGTCCAGCTTTTGCGTTTTGGGAAGCGCGAGGACCGCGCTTGCGACGGCGCTTTGCGGAATGTTCCTGGAAGCGCTTCCGCTAAAAGATTTTGACAACCTTTTGATTCCGATAACGCTGGGCGCCATCGCCCAATTTTTTTAGGGCTTGTTCAAGCGTAGGCTTTGTGCAAGTTCATAAAGTAGCGGAAGGTTCCGACAAAAAGAAGAAGCGCGCCTGCAAGGGCCGCGGCCAAAATGGCGCTGGAATTTAGGGCCAAAAGCCCCGCCTCGACGCACAAAATGTCAACGCCCATCCTTATGAAAAGCGGATTTTCGTTTGAGCGCGCGTTGACCGCGTAGGAAATCATTGTCAGGACGGCGGCCACCCCGTAAAGCAGGTAAAGAAAAGTTGTCCAGCCGGTTTGAATGTTGAACGAAGGCGAAATCTTTGTGGTGTTGATCGGAGCCGCGCCCGCTATTGCCAAAGAAAACAGCAGCAGAATGAAAATGTTTTGCTCGGCGTTGAGATTTTTGTTGGGGGCCGCCGAAATGGAGGCCGCGAAAAGGCTTATGAAGGCGAGCGTCCTTCCCCAAAAAAGCGCCCGGCCCGCGAACACCAAAAGGCTGGGGTAGGAGCCTTGGACTGTTTCCAGCGGAATGAAAAGACGGAACAGTTCGGGAACGCAGCCCAAGAGGAATATCAAGAAATAGGCCACTTCGTTTGAGGCCGTTTTTTCAAAGCGGGCGTATATGTAAAAGGCGGCCAGCGGAATGTAGATTATGACTAAAAACGCTTCTATAAAGAGCGTCCAAAGATTGTCCTGAAAAAGGGAAAGCCCCTTGGGAGCCATGTTGTAGCTGAGAATTGCGTGGCCTTTTCTGTGGAGAAGAAGGGAGACAGAGGGAGGACATTATCAGCGTGAAATTGTTGCGGGCCTTTAAAGTCATGGTTAGATTATATAATTTTGCCATTTTTTGCTCAAGATGTTTTTTGGAATGCCGATAATAAACATAAGGAAGGGAATTATGAAAAAAGCCTTGATTGCAAGTTTAGTTTTCATCGCGGCCGGAATTGCGTTTGCCGGCGACGCCGCCGCATTCAAGGACATTGGCTTTTCTAGCGACGGAAAAATTTATGTCTTTGGCCAGTATGGAAAGACAGACGTCACTTTTGAGCCATACGCCGAAATTTACACGATTGACGTTGAGAAAAACGAATACGTTCCCGGCGGCGTTTACAAGACGTTTGAAAAGGACTCCCTTAGAAGCGGCAGCCAGGTCTACGAAGACTTGTTGGCCAAGCGCTTTCTTGACTTGAAGAAGTACAACTGCAAGACTTCCGCGCCCGACGACGTTCTTTACGTTTTGGAAAGCGAAAGGAAAAAGGGCGTGGACGAAATTGAATTCAAGAACTACGGCGACGACGGCGAATCCAACCGCTTGACTTACAAGGCGCGCTTGGTTCCCACGTTCAACGGCCGCGGAAAAGACTGCCGCTCAAGCTTTTACATCGACTTGAGCATCAGCGGAAACTCAGGCTCTGTCCGCCGCTACACGGTCGGCTCGCCCGACATCAAGCGCAAGGGCGTTTGCGGCTACAAGATTGTCCGCATTTTTAGGGACGCGGCAAAAAGTTCCTTGATTTTTGTGGTTGAAAAAACTGTTGAAGACTCGACCGGTTCCTCCATCCGGTATATGGTCGAAACAGTAAAATTATAAAAAAAAGTTGCGGAAAAGCGGCGGAGCTTTCAACATTCGCTGTTTTTCAGAAAAACCTCCTGTGTTGGGCTTTGCCCAATTCTAAACCTCGCGTTCCAAAAGTGTGTGATTTGGAACGCGAGGTTTATTTTTTTGCGCGGGAGACTTGCGCCTTATTTGTAAACGCTTTTTTGGGCCACCGTCCAGTCGTACTTGCTTGAAGGCCGCCGCTCCTTTGCGGCGGGGAAGCTTGTCCTTACAAAAGGCTGCGTGGGCGAATATTTGTTTTTGGGATCGTTGGCCAAGAGCGCGCTTTCCGCGGAAGGGCTTCCTTGCCAAGCTCCGTCGTTCACGGCCTTTTGGACCGCGTCGGGCAAGTTCCACGAGGTTGCGTTGTCCTTTACGCTAAAGTAGCTTAAGGCGTCGATGGCCTTGTTGGAATTTCGGTCGCGCAAATATAGCGCGTCGTTCATGTCGTCCAAAGGAACGCCTTGGTCAAAGAACAAGTCCCGCTTTGCGCTTGAGGAGCGGCGGGTTTTGGCCAGCGACAAGTCGCTTCCCAATTCGCTTTTGCAAGCCTCCAAGTCTTTTGTGTTCCGCAAGTGCAGGATGATTTCTTCTCCGGCCTTGACCTCCACCTTGGGAAGCGGGTATGTCTTTTGCTTTTTTGCGCATACAAGGTCGATGCCGAACAAGTTTCCGTCCTCCAGCGCGCGGATGATTACATAAGGGGATTCGTCGCCTTCCTTTTTGGAAGAGCTGGCCTTTGGCTGGACTTCCGAAAGGACGCAGTAGGGCAGGCGCTCGTTGTAGCCGTCAAATGGCAGCGCGAAGGTCAGCGAATTTCCGCGCGCGTCCTTTATTTCGCTAAAGAGCTGGTAGCGTTCCCCCAGTTCCGTCTCCTGCTCAAAGACGTAGACCGCCACGCGCCCGTCGCCGGACATGACTGCCTTGGCCGCGATTGGATCCTGCGCCGCCATGTCGATCGACGCGCGCTCGCCCTTTCCAAGCCTGGAGACGCTGGCGCTTTGCGCTTTGACCGGCTTGGAAAAATCCACCTCCACCGAAGACGCGTTTAAAATTGAAACGCCCGTGATTTGCGGGCCTTCCTCCGCGCCCAGCGCCTGGATTCCTTGCGCCGTCAGCTGGCACGACGAATGGCAAATGCAGAGCAAGGCTCCGGCGACTACGATTCCCGCGAACATCAAATACTTGACGATTTGGCCGGCGCTTATTTCCGGCTTTTCAAAAGATTTTTTGTTCATCTTTTTCCTCCGTATATACCATAGAGTTTTTTTTCAATTTTTGACCTGTTTTTAAAAAAAAGTTGAATTTTTTTTTTGTTTCCAGTATAATTTTTTGAATTATGGCAGAATTATTGGCTCCGGCCGGAAATGTGGAAGCTCTTGACGCGGCTATCGGCGAAGGAGCGGACGCGGTTTACTTGGGACTCAAAACTTTCAACGCGCGCCTCAGAAGCTCAAATTTTTCTTTTAGGGAATTTGAGGGCGCGGTAAATTCCCTTCACAAAAAAGGAAAAAAGATTTACGTCACCGTCAACACCGTTTGCGAGGAGCGCGAAACGGAGCGCCTCTACCGCTTTTTGGCTTACCTTAACCGCGTGGGGCCCGACGGCTTGATTGTCCAAGACTACGGCGTTGTCAGAATGTGCCAGGAGTTTTTTCCAAATTTGGAATTGCACGCCTCCACGCAAATGAACGTGGAGTCCGCCGCCGCCGTGAACCTTTTGGGAAAGGAAGGCTTTAGGCGCGCCGTGCTGGCCCGCGAGCTTGGCCTTGAGGAGATAAAAGAAATAAAGCAAAAGAGCGCCTTGGAACTTGAAGTTTTTGTTCACGGCGCGCTTTGCGTTAGCGAGTCGGGTCTCTGCCTTTTTTCCAGCTTTTTGGGCGGAAAGAGCGCCAACCGGGGAATGTGCGCCCAAGCCTGCCGGCGCCTGTACACTACGGAATCCGGCGGCGGAAATTTTCAGGGCTATTATTTTTCTCCTTGCGACTTGCAGCTCATAGACAAAATTCCCGACCTTGTCCAAGCCGGCGTGGAGTCCTTTAAAATCGAAGGCCGCATGAAGAGCGCCGAATATGTCGGCAGCGTCGTTTCCGCCTACCGCTATGTCCTTGACCACTGGGAGGAGAACAAAAAGGAAGCCGTCGCCGCCGCCAAGCGAATGTTGGCCACGGACTTCGCCCGCTCAAAGACTTCCTATTGGTACAACTTTAAGAGCGTCCATGACGGCGTGGAAGGCGCGGGCGAACAGATTCTCAATCCCAACCAGGCGGGTGGAACCGGCATTTACCTTGGAAAAATTTCTTCCACAAAGGCCGCGCCCCAAGAAGTTAGGGAAGAGGCGGGCGAAAAGGACTTGCGCGTCCAGCTGGCTCTTTTAAAGGGCGGCTCCTACAATCCCGACCCCGGCGACTCCATACGCATTCACAAAAAGAACGACGCGGGCCGCGAAAGCCACAAGGTGCGCCACACGGAGTTTGACGACCAGGGCCGCTTGTGGATAGACGTTCCGCAGGGCTTTGGAGACGGCGACGAAGTTTATCTTTTGCAGACAAAGTCCATGTCCAAGCGCTATCCCCGCGTCCTTCCAAACGACTTGGGGCCTTACAACCACCAGCCCCGCGACGAGCTGCTTCCCGTCATGGACTTGACTCCCGTTCAAAAAAAAGAATTGGATTATTTTCCCGAAGGCGTTTATGTCCAGGCGTCCAGCGTCGCCGACGTGTTTTCCGCGCAGGCGCTCAATCCTGTCCGCATGATTTTGGAACTTAACTCGGAAAGCCTTTACGACCTCTTGAACAAAAAGACCGTTTTGCCTTTCTCAAAAAAGCAAGTGATTTTGTCGCTGGACCCCTTCTGCCCGCAAGGCATAGAAGAAAAGCAGGCCGAACAAATCGCCGCGCTCGTCGACATGGGATACACGACCTTTGTGGCCAACAACTTGGCGCAAATTTCCATTTTGCGGCAAAAAGGCGCCAAGACAATAGCGGGCCCCTACTTGTATTCCTTTAACAAATGGGCGGTCTCTTGGCTTGAAAACCAAGACATAGGCGCCTTTGTCTCGCCCTACGAAAATTCCAAGAAAAACTTGGAGGCGGTCTTTGAGCCAAAATTCCGCGACCGCGTTCTGCTTCCGGTCTACGCATACCCGACATTGTTCAGAATGCGCTTCAAGCTTCCAAAAAATTACGACTTCACTTACTTTAGCGACAAGGAAGAGACTAACTTTAAGGTCAACTCCACGGCGGACGGCTCATTTGTCATGCCGGAAGCGCCCTTCAGCATTTTGGACAAATGCGAGGCCCTTAAGTCGGAAGGCTTCAAGCGCTTTTTGATTGACTTTTCAAAGACAAAAATTCGCAAGCAGGAAATAAAGGCCGTCCAGCTTTCGTTGGCAAAGCAAAAGCCTTTGGAAGGCGTCTCGCGCTTCAACTGGAAGGAAGGCTTTTATTCCGTCTCGCCGGAAGAATACAAGGCCCGCTACGAAAAGGGCGATGCCGCGCCTTCCGTCCCTTACGGGGATCCGCGCGCCTCAAGCTTTAAAAAGCCGACTGTCGGGGGAAAGGGCAGGGCTCTTGCCAGAGGCGCGGACAAGCGCAATGGCGGAAGGTCAGGAACAAGCGGCGCCCGTCCGCAGGGAAGGCCGTCCCGCTCTCCCCGCAAAAAGGGCCGCTAGTTGGTCCGCGTTTAGAATACGGCCTCCTCTCCGTTTTCCGTTTCCACTTGGCAGGCGGCTTCGGCCAAGGCCTTTGCCGTCGCTTCTTCCGCCGCGCTCTCGTTCTCGGCGCTCGCGGCTTCCGATTCGTCGGACTGGGCTTCGGCCTTGTTGAAGCGCTGCTTGAATTCGATTTTTTCGGCGATAATCGTCACGCGGCTTGTGTTCTTTCCTTCGGCGGTTTTCCAGCGGTTTTGTTTTAGGCGGCCCACGACGCTGAGCCCGCGGCCCTTTTGGCTGAACTTGGCGCAAATTTCGGCGAGCTTTCCAAAGGTCTCCACGTCAAAGTAGGACACTTCGTTTTCGTATTCGCCCGACGCGGCCTTTTTGTAGTAGTGGTTCACCGCGATTGGAATTTTGCAAATTGGAAATCCGTTGGGCGAGGTGCGGAAATTCGGCTCGCGGGTGATGTTGCCTTCTACGACAAGACAGTTGATGTTGTTCATAATGAACTCCTTAAAATGAAATTTTGAAAAGCGGAGCCGCGGCCTTGTTCCGTTTGCGCCCCAAACTTTTCGTATATTAAGATACAGACGATAGCGCAAAAAAATTCCACTTTTGGAAAAGAAAAACAATTTTTTTTTAAGAATTTTCTGAAATTTTTGTCTAGCGCTTTGCCGCTCGTGCCTTTGCTGGCAAGACCATAATATTTGTTTCGAGCGGTTTCACCGCGACCTGCGGTCGCTGCGTTTGCCGCTCGTGTTTTGAAACAATTTTAGAGAAAACGCGAGAAGGAACGGAGAGGCCGGCGGAAACACTACGTCGGGCAAGCCCGCCGTTTTGCGTAAGGAAATTGTTTACTTGCTCGCTCACGCGAGCGGGCAATCATTTTGCGATTGTTTATGCGAGTAGCGAGCCGTGCGGAGCGCGTAAGCGCGACTGCAATACCTTGTGAGGCCTCGTTTCCAACGGAAACGAGACAGCTAGCTAGCGGTTCCGACGGTCTCTACGTGACTGGAAGCGTTTTCTCTAAAGATTCTTTACAAGATACACCATGTAAAGCTGCACGTAGACGTAGAGCGAATCCTGGTCGGTGATTTTTTGCATGTTGGGAGTCTTGCAAAGCGTTTCGGCCAAGTCCTGGATTCTGTCAATCGTGAAGCTCTTTCCGCTGATGGTGCGCAAGACTTTTCGCATGTAGTCGCGGATCAGGGAGTTTACGTCTTCGGTCAAGTTGAGGTAGGCCTGCTTGGTAAGCATCCTGTTCCACTGCTTTTTGTAGGAATTGAGCTCGCGCTCGATGGAAGAGCCTTCGGGAACCAAATTGGATTCCACCTTTTTGGCCGCGTGGATCAAGGTGTCCTTGCGCGACTCGCTCTTGTGTGAGGCGGCGGGCTTTTCTTCCGCCTCTTCAAGCGCCTCGTGGACGTCTGACGGCCCGCCCTTTGATTTTTTCTTTTGCGGCTTTTTGTTGAACAAGCCTATCAGCCAAGAGAAGAAAGGAATCGTGTACCAAAAGGGCAAAAGAATTTTGGCGTTGGCCAAAAGCGTCTGGCGGTTTAGCATTAAAAGGTGCGAGTAGGGCAAAAGGTTGTCGCCCAAAAAGAGGTTTGAGCCGCCGCCTTTGTTGGCCCGCGCCATCTCGATGTTGAGCACGCTCAGGAAGGTGGCGTTTAAAAGCGCGTAAAGGACGGGGCTCAGCTTTTCCACCTCATGCTCCAAGCGCTCGTTGAAAGCCTTGTCGTCCACCATTTCCTTTTTCTTGTCGTAGTTTAAAAGAACTTCGTACCATTCGCGGGTGAGCGCGTCGTTTATCGTGTCGTGAAGCTCGTTGCACATGCGCACTACGAGCGGGAAAACTTTTTCCTTGTAGATGAAGTAGCGCGCGCCGCTGGCGGTCTTGAACACAAGCAGGTTTGGAAGCTCGTTGGCCATCGCGTCGGTTGTTTCCTTTTGCAAAAATTCCTTGAGCGCCTCGTCCTTGTACTGGCCTTGCAGCGGAACGCCCTTGGCGTCGGTGAACTTTAGTATTCCGTCCATCGTGAAAAAGTAGGGCGGCTGCTTCATGTGGCTTTGCACGGACTTTAGCGCGTTTTCCTGCTGCAAATTTTTGGCCGACTCGTTTTTGTAGAACGAAGTCACTATTTCCGAAATTGCGACCGCCTGCAAAACGTTGACGTCTTCCTGGGTGAAGTCCTTGACCTTTTCGTAGTCCTGCTTTATGAAGTAGCAGAGCTGGCCCCAAAAATAAAAGCAGTCCGCGGAATTTTTGAGCGACTGCAAGGCCTCTTCCGGCGACTTTACGAACTGGCTGAAAAAATTCTTGACCGAAATTTCTTTTCCTGGATTTGAGATGCGGAGCTTCTTTAGATAGTAGTCGTGGTATTCGTCCTTTTCCAGCATGTGCTGCATCTTTTCCAAACTGGCCGTGACCAAGATTGAGACGGGCACGTTTCCGGGAAAAATTATCGACGGCAAATTCATCGGAACGATGATTGCGTACAAATTTTTGTCGTCGGGCTTTTGGTTTTTTAGAAGGTCAAAGATGATTTCCGTGTATTCGCTTTTTATCAAGACTTCGTTGGGAGTTTGCTTGGGCATGTCTTGAATCGTCGGAAAAGGAACCGTGGCGTTGTTCTTTATTTCCTTGTAGCGCTCGGCAAATGTGGAATTGAAGTAGCCGGTCACGAAAATGACTTTTTTGGCCGGGTTTGTGTCGATGATGGCGATTTGCTTGCTTTGAATCAAGGGCTCAAGGGTCTTTTCCACTTGCGCCGTAGGGTCTCCCAAATAGGGAACAAGTTCCGGCTGTTCCTCCACGTTCTTCGCCGCGTAGCGCTTCACGTAGTCTATGAAAGCGGAATATAAAATAAAAGGCGACTTCTGCTTGCTCGCGTAAAAGCGAAGCAGAACTCCCAGGTCGCTTGTGGCTGCCATATTCCTATATTCTAGCGCGCTTGGTTAAAATTTTCAAGGGAATTCTTTTTATTGACAGCAGGCCGTTTGTAAGTTATAATTAAGCCAAGGAGTAGATTATGAAGAAAATTACTTTAGTTTTGGCGGGCCTTTTGGCTCTCGCTATGTTCGTCGGCTGCAGCAACAATTCTGACTCAACTGGCGGCGCCGTCGTGACAGGAAAAACAGAAGGCGTTTTTAGCGCCGCAAACATCGCGCCGTCAGTCTCGGATCCCGAGGCGACCGTCACTTCCACCTTCAGCTCTGAAGGAAGTTCTGTTTCTTGGACCGGAAATGAATTCACCCTGTATATTCAAGTGATAACCAAGTTTGACTCTCATGCCGGCGGCATCCACAGCAAGAGCACCAACAACTCCCCGCTAATTGTCGGCGTCACTAAGGAGGGCCCCGTTTATAAGTGCAACGGCGTCGCGCTCAACGTTTCCGGCGAGCTTGATTCAGGAAACTTCACCATCCTTGGCGAGTTTTCCGCAAAGCAGTCTGGAATGGGATTGGCTCCCGAAGTCAACATAAAGTTCACAAACTTGGCCTTTAAGAAAAATTAAGGCATCGGGCATAACGCCGTTCCTAAAGCCTCGCTCTTGCCGCGAGGCTTTTTTTTTGCTACAATGAAAAAAAATCCCGGAGAAAAACATGCTTTCCCAACGAATGAAAAACCTTGACCCCTACAAGCCCGGCGAGCAGCCGCGCGACAGGGAATACATAAAGCTCAACGCCAACGAAAATCCGTATCCGCCAGCTCCCCAGGCCTGCCAAGCCACGGCCGCCTTTTTGCAAAGCCAGCCCCAAAAGCTTGGCCTTTATCCCGACCCGGACGCCAACGAGCTTAAGGCCGCGCTCGCCGATTTGCTCAACAAGTCCGGCGGAGTCCTTTCCAAAAACCGGCCCTTTGAAGGCGGCTTTAAGGTCACTCCCGACATGATTTACGTGGGGAACGGAAGCGACGAAGTTTTGTCCTTTGTCTTTTACGCTTTTTTTGACTCCGACAAAAAGCTTGTGCGGCCGGAGCATTCCTACAGCTTTTATCCCGTCTACTGCGGCTTTTACGGCATTCCAAGCGACATCGTTCCGCTAAAGGGCGACTGGAGCGTGGACGTTGACGAGATGATTTTTAGGGCAAACAAAAACCATTCGTCGACGATTGTGGCAAACCCAAACGCGCCCACGTCGCTTGGCCTAAGCCGCGACCAAGTCCGCGCCTGGATGCGCCGCTGCCCGCGCGACCGCGTCTTTGTGGTGGACGAAGCCTACGTTGACTTTGGCGGCGAGACCGTCCTGCCCTTGCTCGCGGAATTTAAAAACCTTGTGGTGGTGCGAACCTTTAGCAAAAGCTTGTGCGGCGCGGGCCTTAGGTGCGGTTACATCGTGGCAAACCCGGAGCTCGCGCAGGCGGTGACCACCGTAAAAAATTCCTTGAACCACTTTCCGCTTGACGCCTTCACGCAAAAGTTCGCGCTGGAGACATGCAAGGCCGTCGACTACTACGCGGACTGCGCCCAAAAGGTCGTCGCCGAGCGCGACTCCTTCATCGAATTTTTGCGCGAGCGCTCTTGGAACGTTTTGCAAAGCCAAACCAATTTTGTCTTTTGCAAAAAGAACGGCGTGGACGGGAAGGGCGTTTACGAGGCGCTCAAAAAGGAGGGCATTCTTGTCCGCCGCTTTGACACGCCCGGCATCGAGCAATGGCTAAGAATAACGATTGGAACGCCGGAACAAATGTCCGCGCTCAAAAAATCAATGGAGGCGATATGAAACTTTTATTAATCTCAGACTTGCACGGAAACGTGGACAACTTGCAAAAATTGGACGGCGAAATAAAATCCGCCGCCGCCGTTTTGTTCGCGGGCGACTTTAGCAAATTCCAAAAGCCCGAGACCGGCCTTCCTTGCGCCGAAAAAATGCGCGAGCTTTGCCCAAATCTTTTTTCGGTTCTTGGAAACTGCGACGAGCCTGACCTTTTGGAGTCAATCGAAAAGTTGGACATAAGCGCCCAGCGTTCGCTCGCCAGCTTTGAAGGCCTTGTCATAGCCGGAAGCGGCGGCGGCTCAAAGTTCACCGGCGAAACGCCCAACGAGCGCGACGAGGACGACTTGCAAACTGACTTTGACGTGATTAAAAATTCCGGCTTGCAAGAAGAAGGGCAGTGGAGCAACTTGATTGTGATAAGCCACAATCCGCCCAAGGCTCAAACGGTCGATTCGCCCGCGCCTAACGTTCACGCGGGAAGCCAAATTTTCACAGACTTTATCGAACAGACAAAGCCGCTCGCCGTCTTGTGCGGCCACATCCACGAAGGCCGCGGCGCTGAGAAAATCGGCCAAACGGTCGTGGTCAATCCCGGCCCGCTTTGCGAAGGAAACTACGCTGTGATGGAAATTGAAAAGGACGGAGAAAATTGGCGCGTGGTTGACGCGCAGTTGAAGTCTTTATAGCTTTTGGGACGGGGCGCCAAAAGTACTAGTCATTTATACCCCCCCCCCCAATCTCTAATTGCCAACTTTTTACGCGACCCGCGCCCTCGACCTCTATTTCGGGGGCTTCCTCAAAGTCGTAGGTGTCGCTGAGCTGCGCGTACACGCTCTCGGAAACGTGGATGGAGTTTGGGACGCCCGTTTGATGCAGCGCTTCCGCCAAAACCATCGGCTGGCCCCACGCGTTGAAAATGAAGTCTTGGTTGCTCACCAAGTCGACCACGACCGGGCCGGATGCGATTCCTATTTTAAGTTGAAGGTTCATTCCGTTTTGCGTGTTGGTCTTTTTTAGTATGTTCAAAATTTCTATGGCAAAGCGGACCATCTCCGTGGCGGAGGCGCCTGTCTCTCCCGAAACGCCTGATATCGCCGCGTAGAAACTTCCGAAGCTTCTGAATTTTTGAATTCTGAAAGTGTCGGAGGCGCTTTCAACTTTTTCAAAAAATCCCGACAAGTATTTTGCCAGGCGCTCGATTCCCATTCGGTTTGAAAATTTTGAAAAGTCCACGATGTCAAGAACCATCACGCAGATGTTGGGAATCAGCTTTATTGTTGAGGTGGCCGCGTCCAGGCTCTTTCTTGTGGAAGAAGTTGTCGTGTAAAAGCGGAGCAATTCGCGAGCGCGCTTGTTGGCCTGCGAAAGACGGTTTATGGTCTGCGCGTCGGGGTTTTCCACTGTAAAATACATTATGAAAACCGTGGCCGCCGAGCCAAAGCCAACCAAAAGCAGCTCCTTGTTGAACATTTGTATGATGGCGATCACGCCTTCCATGACGCAGAAGGAAAGGATGGAAAAGAGCTGCGCGATTCTCATGTGGCGGACGTTCAGCAAAAGCGCGAGTATGACCAAGGCGACGGAGAACGTGGAGAACATGTAGGTCAAGTCTGACGGCGGCCCGTATGAATAAACCTGCCTTCCGTAGCCGGAATAGTAAAGGGTGTTGGCGAGGGACAAGCCCATGATGATCAAGGTGAGCGCTGTGACAAAAATCAAAAGGCCGTTCTTGACCTTTTTTATCGCGGGCGAAAGCTTGCGGTTTGTGGCGCAGGAGATTGCGTAAACGTCTATTGTGTAGATGAACAAGTCCATCACCACGATGTAGGCCTTTGCCAAAATTGCGTTCAAAAGCGGGTATTCGTCCCGGTGGTCTATCGAGATGACGCTGGCTATGTCAAGCGCCAAGAGCGTGAGCGTCACAAGCAGAAGAGCCTTGAAAATTCTGTTTTGCGTGGAGTCCCATTTTACTTTTCTAAAAAAAGCGACGCAGAGAATTATTGTGTATACAAGTCCCGCTATTTGGAATTCAACTGATACTGGCATATATAGAAAATTATACGCGATATTTGCGGAAAAAGCAAGGAAATTCGCTTGTTCCGCAGATATTTTTGCAAGAGCTAATGTCGGCTTTAATCTTCTTCAACGGCGCTTTGGCAAAAGCGGAAGCCCAAAAAGTCAAAGCGCTCGTTGGGATCGTAGCCGTAGCGGTCGCCGCAGTAAATGAATCCGGTGTAGGGCGACCAAGAGCCGCCCCTGCAAACTTTTTCGCTGCCGTAAGATGGGCCTGCCGCGCGCTCCACGCCGTCAGTCTCCTTGTAGTCGGCCAGCCAGTCCCAGCAAAATTCAAGGACGTTTCCGCTCATGTCGTAAAGGCCGGAGGCGTTGGCCCGCCCGCTTCCAGGCGCCGGAGGGGCTTCGTTTTCAAAGACAGTTCCGGCCGTGCCCACGGCGCGCGTCCCGTTTGAGTTTGCGTCAAACCAAGCCACGTCGCCTTCCAGCAAGCTGTCGTCGGTCTGGCCGCTGGCGAGCGCGCCGTTTTGAAAGCCCTTTGGAGTTTTGCGGGCGGCGTACTCCCATTCGGTTTCGGTGGGAAGGCGGTAGCCGTCCGCGTTCCAGTCGCACTGGCACTTGTCGAGCGCGGCGGTGTCGGTTGAGTCGCGCAAGACTTTTCCGTCAAGGACGTAGCAGGGCTTTTTTCCGCTCATTTCGCTTAGGGCGTTGCACCAAACGGCGGCGTCGTGCCAGTTTATCATTGTGACGGGCTGGTAGGCGCCCAAGGCCGTGGGGGCGGCGCCGCGCTTTCCTGCGGAGCCTTCCTGGCCGGGATTGGCGAACGTGTAGCCGTTCTGCTCGCCGTAAATGCGGCAGATGTACCACAAGTTGTATGTCGTTTCGTAGGCGTTCATGTAAAAGGGCGAGACAAAGCGTACGGCGGTGTAGCTTTGCGTGTTCTCTCCGATTGTGTAAATGTCGTATTGGACCTCGGGGCTGTTTGGCTTGAAGGCCACCATGTTTATGTCGTTGAAGACCGCGTCCTTTTTGGCCGCCTTTTTTAGCGGGCGGGAAAAAGCCGGAGCGCAAAGGGCGGCGCAAAAGAGCGCGAGCGCGGAAAGGAAGAAAATACTTTTGTTCATTTCATCGCCTCCAAATTCAATTCCTGGGCCTCAAGCTTCTTTTTGAGCTTTCGTATTTCGGAGCGCTTGGCGCGGTTTTTCTTTTTCTTTTCCTTGTCGGCGGAAGACTTTGTTCTGTCCATGAGCGAAAGCCGCAGCAGGGTCACGATGACGGCGAAGAGGCAGAGCAGGGTGATTATCGCGCAGCCAAAAAGGCCGTAGCGCGCGAAGGGCAGGTCGACGTTCATTCCCCAGAAGCTTGTTATGAAAGTAGGAACGCTTATCGCCACTGTTACGACCGTGAGCTTTTTCATCACGCCGTTCATGTTGTTTGAGATGATGGAGCCAAAGGTGTCGCTCATTCTGCTGAACGTGTTGGAGTATGTGTCGGCCATTTCCAGCGCCTGGCGGTTGTCTACTTCCACGTCGTCCAGCCAATCCAAGTCTTCCTCGTCGAATTTTAGGAGGCGCGTCTTGCGCAGCTTTTCCAAAAGCAGCTGGTTGGACTTTATTGATGTCGTGAAAAATACGGTGGACTTTTCCAAGTTCAAGAGCTGCAAGATTTCCTTGTTTTCCACGGCGTACTGCAGCTCGCCCTGAATGCCTGAGGCGCGGCGGTTTATTTCTTTTAGGTAGCGCAAGTATGTGATGTCCGCGCGGCTCAAGATTTGTATGAGGAAGGCCGGAAAGTCCGAAAGGTTTATGTTCTTGACGCGGCCTGCGGAAAAGTCCTTGAGCACTTCGCAGTCCGTCCAGCAAATTGTGATTATGTAGTTCTTCTTTAAAATTACGCCGAGCGGAATTGAAAAATACGACACTTCCGCCGTGGGAACGAATACCGGCAGGCGCGTGATGGTCAAGATGTAGTCGTCCGCGTCCTCGATGCGCGAAAGCTCGTCGGGGTCGAGGATGTCTATGATGTGCTCTTGCTCGATTTTGAATTCTTTTTCGAGAATGTTTATGTCTTCGCGGGTCACGTTGCGGGCGTCCACCCAAACGCGCTTTGAGCTGACGAGGTTCTCTTTTTCTGTGTCAACCAGCTTTCCGTCTTCCTGCTGCCAGTAAGTGATCATCAGCGTTCCCCCGTCAAAAAAGTTGGAAAATTATAGCAAAAAATGAATTTTTTTTCAAGTTTTTCGGAATTTTTAAGAAAATTTGGTCAATTATTAAAAAAAATTTGTATCTTATAGTCATAAAAGTTCGCGGGGGAATTTGCGCGGCGCGGCTAAAAAAAAACGGAGGAATTTTTATGAAAGAGAACGATTTTTTTGAAAACTCAAAAGGCCGGCTAGGCCTTAAGATTTACGCGATTCTAAAGAGGGAGCGCGTTTCAAAAAGCCTTTTGGCGCGTCCAAAAAACTTTGACGGCCGCTGCGACTTTTCGTGGCCGCCCCGCCAAAACTTTGGCCGCGTCTCCAACAACCTTTGCCGCCGCGTCGAGGACAGGAAAAAATGAGCCGCAACCGGGAGGCGTGGAAAGACCGTAACGTCCGCCGCATCGCGCTTGCGGCGGCAAGCGCGTCGCTTTTGGCCTTTGCCCTATGCGCCTGTCAAAGCCTAAAAAGGGCGGCCTCTCCTGTGGCCGTCTTTGACGCCAGGATTTGCGAAAGTCCGCCGGAGTCCGGCTGGCAGGGCCTTGGCGTGGAATTTGTCGCGGTAAACCTTAGCGGCCGCCCCGTCCAAAACGTTCAATTTTATGCGAGCGCCGCGCAAAGGCAAGACGCGGTCGTGGAGGGCGGCTCGGACAATTTTGCAAGCGATGTCGGCGAAATCTATGAGGCGCGCCTTGCCTTGCAAGACGGCCTTGACGTTGGCGAGGAGCGGACGCTTTTTGTTCCGCTGGAGGATTTGGACGACAGCGTTGAAGCCGACGATTTGGAGATTGAATGCGTCCGCGTGGAAAGCGCGGCGTATGAGGACGGAGAGCTTTGGCCGCACGGAGAAAACTACTCGCAGTGAGGCGCGCTTGCGGAGGCCGCGGCGGTTCCGGCCCCCAGCGCCTCTTTCATCGTGCGCCAGCCAAGCTCGGCGCATTTTACGCGGGCGGGCATCTTTGAAATGTCCTGCAGGGCGGCGGCTTCGTCGAGCGCTTCAATTTCTTCTTCGGTCGCGCTTCCTGCGATCATTTTCATAAAGCTTTCGCAAAGACGCTTGGCCTCGTCTTCGCTCTTTCCAAGAATAAGGTCTATCATCATGTCGCAGGAGGCTTGGCTTATCGCGCAGCCGCTTCCGCTGTATGACGCGTCGGCGATTTTTCCGCCTTCGACTTTTAGGTTGAGCGTGATTTTGTCGCCGCAGCTGGGATTCACGCCGTTAAGGACGCAAGTGGCGCCCGGAAGATTCTTTTTGTGCAGCGGATTCAAGTTGTGTTCGTTTAGTATTTCGCGGTAAAGTTCCTTTGTGTCCATGTTGGAATTGTAGCGCATTCAATGCGCTTTTGCTAGAGGAAGTTTATTCAAGCGCGTCCATTTAGTCCTCTTGCAAACCTTTCTCGCTAGTGTTACAATGTTCACAGCAAAAAAACACGGAGGGCATGATATGCTTTGTAAAACATTTGTAATGTGGGGGGGGGTATTATAGAAGAAAGCTTCTAAGACTCACTTCCATTTTGGCGGGCGCCTTTGTTTGCGCGTCGCTTCTTTTTACGGCCTGCTCTAACGCGGCCGACGGCGGAATCCCCGCTCAAGCTGTCAGTGGCGGTGGGACAGGAGAACCCGGTGGAGCCGGTGATTCTGGCGGAAATGGCGGCGGCGGTTCAGGCGATGGAAATGGCGGCGGCAATGCCTCGTTCGTTCCTCCTGCAATCGAAATGAAAACCGGACCGGAAATCAACGCGCTGCTTAATGAGTTGGACTTTACGCATTGCGTTTCTGTAGAGCCTTCCAAAACTTTGCCTAAATATTCTTTGTTGCAAGGCGCAAAAATTCTTTCCAAGAACATGACCCAAGAAGACTGTCTTAGCGCGTATGCGACAGGACAAATTCCCGGCGCGTGCATTGCCTGGAAAGACGGAACTGTAATTTACTACTACGCTTACGGATATACCGACAGGGGAAACAAAATTCCTCTTAACGCAGATTCAAGCAAGATGTTTCAATCTGGAACCCAGAACATACCTTTATCGCAGATTGATATAAGCGGCTTTGACACTAAGCATGTTGAAAACGCAAACTTTATGTTCGAGCGCATGGGCGGTTTGACAAGCCTTGACCTGACAGGTTTTGACGCAAGCAGCCTTACAAGCGCCTGGTGTATGTTCAGCGCATGCAACCACCTTAAGCGCATATATGTGTCTGCCGGAACGGACTGGCGCGCAAGCGGAAAAATTACAAACTCAAAAGATATGTTTGCAGGCTGCTGGGCTTTAACCGGCGGAAAGGGAAGCGGAGTCTATTCTAGTGAGGCCAGTTTCCTTTTGGATTACGCGCATATTGACGGTGGCGAAGAAGACAGAGGCTATTTTACTGACGCAAAGCAAAAGCCTGTTTTGCAAAGAATTGAAGTTGACGCAAGCGCGGATTCTGTAAAAAAAGAATACTTTACCGGCGATGCTGCCGACGCAAGCAATGTCAAGGTTACGGCGTATTATCTGGATTCTGACGGCGCGGAGACATCAGAAGTTGTTAGTTCTGGTTTTACCGCCGAACTTGACTCTTCCACTGCCGGACAAAAAGATGTCACGGTGACTTATAGAAAAGACGGCGTCGCCAAGACCGCGACATACACTGTCAATGTAACGCTTGGTTGTGTCGTCACAGTAAAGCATATGTTCGAGAATCTCGCTGATTCAAACTACGCGACGCTTGAAGAAACAAGCGCGGGCGTAGCCGCCGGAACGACTTACACTCCTGCCGCGATAGCCTATGATTCGGACATTTTCACTTTGGAAACAAGCCTTTCTCCAGTTACCATTAATGAAAACAAGACAATCGAAGTGAAATACAAGCGCTCTCTTTGCGCAATCGCTTTTACGGCTGTGTCCAAGGATGGAACGAACCTTCAATTTGACAGTTCATTTAAATCACAAATTGAGGCTATTCCAGGCGTTTCAAAAGTAACCGTACAGACTTTGTCAGACGCCGCCTCGCCCAAACTTTCGATAACAGCAAAAAGTGGAACAAATTTGGCCAAGCTCAATGACGCGAATTTTGTAAAAGTCAAGGGATATCGAAGGGATGCAAGCGCCGCAATCCAAACGACCTATTCCGAAAGCTCAAACAAGGACGCCAACGGCTACGCAAAAGTTATGAAGCCTAGCTTGAACGGAATGGAATGGAAAATAACATGGCGGCTTCCGACAATCAACATGGAGACTGGAAACTCTTTTTACGCGATACTTTGGGAGCTGGGGGCAAACAATGATGTGTCGTTCTTCGTTCCTTCAAAGACGCCTCCGCAAAAAAACGTGGCGGCCGCTGACAAAAGGCAAATTTCATTAAATTACTCTTCTGACGGCAGCCAACAAATGGAAGTTTTGGCGTATGCATGGAGGTTTTATAATAAAAGCAACGGAATGTACTACATTTACTATTACGCGGAATGCGGAAACGACGCTGAGGGCTATCCAAAGATTCCAATCAGCAATGTAGCCGCGATGTTTAACCAGTGTTCAAGTTTGCAGTATATTGATTTGTCCGGCTTTGACATAAAGGGGCCCACATCTATGGAGAGCATGTTCAGGGATTGCAAGCGGCTTACGCAAGTGAAATTCGGAAAGGTGGACACAAGCAAAGTTGAGACTATGAAAGAAATGTTCTGCAACTGCGAGAATCTTGAAAAATTTGAATATCCCAATTTTGTGACGGCCGCCTGCAAGAATTTGTCATTGATGTTCTATAACTGTTCGTCACCTAAAAACATTGTCATTGACATGTCCAATTGGAATACTTCTAGTGTCACTACTATGTCCAACATGTTCGCTAAATCTTACGCAGGGACGCTTGACATTTCAAGCTTTGACATGGGCAACATTACAGATGTCTCGGGGATGTTTGGACAGTGCCCAAGGCTTACGACAATTTATGTCGCGCCTGGCACGGATTGGAGCGCAAAGTCATGGAAATCGGATGGAATGTTCGATTATTGTTTGAATCTTAGCGGAAAGCCAAGCGGCAGAAAGTATTCCGATGGAACTGGAGTCACAACTGACGTGGATAAAAGCTACGCCAAAGTTACAGGCGGTTACTTTACCGCAAAAAATTAAATCTTTGGAGTAAGATTGATTTTGCGGGCTGTCATTAGGGCGGCCCGATTTTTTTTTAGTCCTTAAAGCCTGCCCATTCTCTGACGCGGGCCAACGCGGCGCAAAATCGGTCCACTTCTTCCGCCGTGTTGTAAAAGTAAAGGCTCGCGCGCGCGGTGGCCGGAAGGTCCAAGTATTGGCCGAGCGGCTGCGCGCAGTGGTGGCCCGCGCGAATCGCGATTTTTTCCGTGTCCAAAATGCTTGAGATGTCGTGCGGGTGGACGCCGTCAATCGTAAAGGTGACGATGCCGCATCTTTTGGCTCCGTCCTTGCTTCCGACAATGTTGACGTGGGGAATCGCGCCCATCTTTTGGACTAAAAGCGCGGCAAGCTCGTTGTCGTGGGTCGCGATGTTTTCCATGCCGATTTCCATAAGGTATTCGGCGGCGGCGGCCATTCCGACCGCGCCCCCGACGTTGACCGTGCCCGCCTCAAATTTTTCTGGAACAGGCGCCCATGTGGCTCCTTCGCGCGTGACGTATTCTATCATCTCGCCGCCGCGCAAAAATGGCGGCATTTTTTCCAAGAGCTCGCGCTTGGCGTAAAGGCCGCCGATTCCGGTGGGCGCGCAAAATTTGTGGCCGCTAAAGGCGTAAAAGTCAACGTCCAAGTCTTGGACATTGACCGGAATGTGGGGCAGCGCCTGCGCTCCGTCGGCCACGATGACCGCGCCCTTTTGGTGGGCGAGCGCGGCGATTTCTTTTATCGGGTTTGTCGTTCCCAAAACGTTCGACACGTGGGTGAGAGCGACGATTTTTGTTTTGCTTGTAATCTTGTTGTATTCTTCTTGCGGAATCTCGCCAGTTTCCTTGTCGCATTCAAGCCATACAAGGCGCGCGCCTGTTTTTTGCGCGGCCATTTGCCAGGGAAGAATGTTTGAGTGGTGCTCCATCACGCTCACGACAATTTCGTCGCCTTCGCGCAAGTTGGAAAGCGCGTAGGAGTAGGCGACCAAGTTGAGGGATTCGCTTGCGTTCCGCGTGAAAATTATTTCTTCCGCTTGCGCCGCGCCCACAAATTTTGCTATTGTCTTTCTTGCGTTTTGGTAGGCTTCCGTCGCGCGGACGCTCAAATCGTAAAGGCCGCGCAAGGGGTTTGCGTTGTCGGCCTCGTAAAATTTTTGGACGGCTTCCAAAACGGCGCGGGGCTTTTGCGCCGTGGCCGCGTTGTCAAAATATATCAGCCCTTCGTTTTTTTTGTCGGCGAAAATCGGAAAGTCCTTTTTGTAGTCGCGCATTATTCGTTGCCTCCGTCCGCTCCGTTTTCCATCGACGCGTCAAAAAAATCCAAGGCTTTTTGCGCCTCTTGGTCGTCGCCAAGCAATGCGGCCACGCGCGCGATTTTTGAACGCGCCATCATTTTTTGCGCCTCGGCTTCGCTTACGCCGCGCGCGTTCATGTAGAACAAGACGCTTTCGTCCAAGCGGCCTATTGTCGCGCCGTGCTCGCCTTGAACGTCCTCTTCGTCGCACAAAATAAGCGGAATCGATTTGTTGACCACGTCTTGGCTAAGCAAAAGCGTTTCTTCGGTTTCGTTTCCAACGGAAGCCGCGCAGCCTACACCGGCGACGCCATGTACACGCGCGTCACGGACGAGAGCGCGGACGCTCGCGGCCCGTTTGCTCGGCGATAAAGTTCATGTCAAGCTCGCGGTCTTTGTCAAGGCAGTAGGCCGCGTTGTGGACAAAGCTTGAGCGCGCTTGGCTCAAGGCGGAACGGATTCCTTGATAAATTTTTTGCGCGCCCAATTCAAGCTGCGCGATTTCTATCGAAGAATTTTCTCCGGCCGCGCATCCGATGTCGTTAAGGTGGACAAAGCCCGCTCCCAAAAGCTGGACGGTGGACACTCGGATTTTGCAATTGTTTCCAGCGGCGATTTTTGTTTGGAAGGCGTTGAGGCCCTTCGCGCTTTTTTCGCTTGTCCATTCGATTATGATTGTGGCCTCAACGTTGTCTCCGGCCTTTACAAAAAGGCGCTGGAAGGAGGCCGCGCCGTCTTGCAAGCCCGCGCGGATAAAAATCGGCGCTTGGCTTTTAAAGCCCGCCGGAAGTTCCAAAAGCGCGAAAGGCGCGGCGGCTTCTTTGGCTTGCGAACTATTTTGGTTTTTGGCCGCTTCTTGGGCTTGCGAAGCCTTTTCGTCTAAGAGCGCGTCAAATTCTTTTCCAAGCGCGCCTTTTATTTGCGCGGCCTCTTGGACTTGCGAAGCCTCGCCGCTTGTGAATGTCACTCCGGCGGGAAGGTCGCTTGTCTCCAGCGTCGCGGGCTTTGTCGCGTATTCCGTCTCCTCGGAGAAAGCGGCCTTGTTCATTCTAAGCCAGTTCCAAGTCAGGACGGGCAGGGGATTTAGCGTCGTATCTATTTTCATAGCGTCCCCTTCATTTCAAGGCGGATGAGGTTGTTCATCTCTACCGCGTATTCAAGCGGAAGCTCCTTTGACACAGGGCTTGCAAAGCCCGAGACTATCATCGCCCTGGCTTCCTCTTCGGGAACGCCGCGGCTCATCAAATAAAAAATCGCGTCGCTAGAGATGCGGCCAATCTTGGCCTCGTGGCCCACGTCGGCTTTGTCGGTCAAGACAGTCATCGCAGGAATTGTGTCGCTCCGGCTCTGGGAGTCCAGCATAAGGCTTTGGCAGGAGACGCTTGCCTTGCTGCCTTCCGCCATCTTTCCGATGTAGACCGCGCTTCTGTATGTTGAGATTCCGCCGCTTTTAGAAATGCTCTTTGTGTTTATCACGCTTGAAGTGTTGGGCGCCAGGTGAAGCATCTTTGCTCCCGTGTCAAGGTTCTGTCCCTCGCCGGCAAAGGTCACGCCGGTAAATTCGGCGCGGGCGTTTTTTCCCACAAGGTCGCTTTCCGGGTACAAGTATGAGATGTGGCTTCCAAAAGAGCCTGACACCCATTCGATCGTCGCGCCTTCCTCGACGCGGGCGCGCTTGGTGTTGAGGTTGTACATGTTCTTTGACCAGTTTTCGATTGTCGAATAACGTAAATGCGCGCCCTTCTTTACAAAAAGCTCCACGCAACCCGCGTGCAAGTTGGCCACGTTGTATTTTGGCGCCGAGCAGCCTTCGATAAAGTGCAAGTCCGCTCCCTCGTCAACGATAATCAGCGTGTGCTCAAACTGGCCCGCGCCCTTGGCGTTCAATCTAAAGTAAGACTGCAATGGGAACGAAAGCTTGACTCCCTTGGGAACGTAGACAAAGCTTCCGCCCGACCAAGCCGCTCCGTGGAGCGCCGCGAACTTGTGGTCGTTTGGCTTTACGAGCGTCATAAAATATTCTTGGACCATCGGGCCCCATTCTTGGCTCTTGAGCGCTTCCTCAAAGCCCAAGTAAACGACGCCTTGCTTGGCCACTTCCGACTGCACGTTGTGGTAGACAAGCTCGCTGTCGTATTGCGCTCCGACTCCGGCAAGGGAGGCGCGCTCGGCCTCGGGGATTCCTAGCTTCTCAAAAGTGTTCTTTATGTCGTCCGGAACTTCTTCCCAGCTTCCGCTCATTTTTGTCTTGGGGCGAACGTATGACGAAATGTTCGCGATGTCAAGGCCCGCGATGTCCGGGCCCCAATCCGGCTCCTTCATTTGGTTGTAGATGGCCAACGACTTTAGGCGGAACTCGCGCATCCACTGGGGGTCGTCCTTTTCTTCCGAAATCTTTTTTATGATGTCTTCGGAAAGGCCGGACTCCATGCGGTAAAAGTCTTTGTCGGACTCTTCGTATTTGAAGTCGTAAAGAGAACGGTTTATGTCTTGGATCTGAGTTTTTTCTTCCGCCATAAACTAGTCTGCCAAATATTTGTCAAAGCCGTTTTGGTTTATGTCGGCCACAAGGTCGGCGCCGCCGGTCTTTAGGATTTTTCCCTTGGCCAAAATGTGCGCCTTGTCCACGGTCAAGCTTTCCAAGATTTTTGTGGAGTGGGTGATTATCAAGAGGGAACCGTTTTGCGTCCTTTGGAATTCTTCGATTCCCTTGCTTACGATTCTAACCGCGTCAACGTCAAGTCCGCTGTCCGTTTCGTCCAAAATGGCGAGCTTGGGCTTAAGCATGAGGAGCTGCAAGATTTCGCTCTTCTTCCGCTCGCCGCCCGAAAAGCCGACGTTTAGGTCGCGGGAAGCGTAGGAATCCGCCATGCCCAAAAGCGCCATCGCGGCCTTGAGCTCCTTTTGGAAGGCGAACAATTTTACGCGCTCGCCGGTCTTTTGCTGAATCGCGCTTCTGATAAAGGTTTCCAAGCTGATTCCCGGAACTTCTAGCGGCGCCTGGAATGACATGAAAAGGCCCGCCTTGGCGCGCTTGTCAGCGGCGAGTTCGGTAATGTCCTGTCCGTCAAAAATGATTTTTCCGCCTTGGAGTTGGTAGGCCGGGTTTCCCATGATCGCGTTGCCCAGCGTGGACTTTCCCGCGCCGTTTGGCCCCATCAAAACGTGGGTTTCGCCTTCGCCGATTTGAAGGTTTAGTCCGTCAAGCACGAGCTTTTGGCCCACGCCGACCTTTATATTTTGTATGTCGAGTAAATTTTTGGCCATAATAGTATCAATATAATGAAAAACGCTTATAATTGCAAGCGGCCGCGCTTGCGCGAAATCCGCTCGAAACAACTATTTTAGGGCTTTCAACCAACGGTACGAGCGGAGCAAGCGGTTTTTGTTCCGCGCGGCATTTTCCACTTTATCAAATTCTGTTATTTTGGTAACTTTTGCCTTGACAAAATCAAAAAATAGTGTGACAATTCTCTTCATGCTGACAAACGGCGCTAAGAACAATAAAATTTTCTCCAAAATGTCAATGAAAGCTATTGACAAAAATTTGCGCGCGCCGCAAAATCAATCAATCAATCAATCAATCAATCAATCAATCAATCAATCAATCAATCAATCAATCAATCAATCAATCAATCAATCAATCAATCAATCAATCAATCATATAGAAGAATTGTCTTTAAAAGACAAGAACCAAAGCCCGCTGTTCTTAGGCGGGCTATTTTCGTTTTACGAAAAATTTTCGCTTCGCGAAATTTTTTCGGCGCGCAAAAGCGTTTCGCTTTGCGCATAGGAGATTTTCCAATGAGAAAACTTATTTTGGCGGGGGCGTTGGCGGCCGCGCTTGGAACGGCCGCTATTGCCGAAAGCCCCTTTGAATTTTTTTCCGACCAAGTGCCCCGCTACGAAGGCCTTGGATTCGGCGCGTTTTTCCTAAACCAATACGCGGCCGGCGGCTGGTCAAAATTCGCGGTGGCCAACATCGGCCTTGGAATTGACGGCGAATACACGCTGCCGCATTTTTTGCCGCTCAACATGGACTTGGGCGCCAGCTTTCACATTGACTACGGCCACACCTTTCCAAAAAAGGATTCAACGCTGGCCGAGCACAACGAGCTGCGGTTCGGCTTTGGCGGCTGGCTAAGAATTCCCGTCCGCGCGTGGGGGCAGAATTTCGCCTTCCAGCCGGAATTTGAATGGGGCATAAGCGCAAGCCGCGCCAGGGGCCAAAACGGCTCCAAGGCCGACGGCTATTTTTGCGACCAAATCATAACCATCGCGCCGGCCCTGCGCTGGGTCGTTCCCAAAATCGCGGACCAAAGGCTTGAGCTTGACTTGAGCCCGGTTTGGACGCTCAGCCCCGAAAAAAAGAGCAACTGCATAGACTTTATCGGCATTAGGCTTGGCGCCATTTGGCATATGGACTTGTGGGCCGCAAGCCCCTGGTCCAAGAAGGAGCGCGCCGCCAAGGCCGCCCGCCAGGCGGAGGAAGACCGCAAGAAGGCCGAGGCTGAGGAAGCCGCGCGCAAGAAGGCGGAAGAAGAGGCCCGCAAGAAGGCGGAGGAAGAGGCTCGCCGCAAGGCGGAAGAAGAGGCTCGCCGCAATGCCGAAGAGGAAGCCGCGGAAGCCGAAGCCGCCCGCCTCAAGGCCGAGCAGGAAGCCGCCGAAGCCGAAGCCGCCCGTCTCAAAGCCGAAGAGGAAGCGGCGGAAGCCGAAGCCGCCCGTCTCAAGGCCGAAGAGGAAGATCGCCTGAGAGCGGAAGAGGAAGCGCGCCTTAAGGCCGAACAAGAAGCCGCCGAAGCGGAGGCCGCCCGCCTTAAGGCGGAAGAAGACGCGCGCGCCCAAGCGGAAGCCGAGCAAGAATTGGCCGCCGCCCAAGCGCTTGTCGCCGCGCAAAAAGAAGCCTACGCCCAAGCTCTGGACAAGCCTGAGTTCATGCTTGGCGTTGACGCGGACAGTCTAAAAGACTTTACTCCCGACGGCGACGGAATAAACGACACCGTGGCCTTTAATCCCGCTACAAGCTATTTGAGCCAGCCGGCGGAATCTTGGACGCTCAAGATACTTGACCCCAACGGCAGCGAGTTTAGGACTTGGAGCGGAAGCGGAAATCCGCCCGCCCAAATCGTCTGGGACGGAAGGAGCGAAGGCGGAGACCTTGCCTTTAGCCAGAGCGCCTACAAGGCCGTTCTGGAAGTGGTTCCCGCCGCCGCCGACCGCGAAATTCTTGGCATGGACAAAGTTCAGGCCAGCGTGGACGGCTCGGTTGAGATTGACACCGGAATCGTAATGGAGCCGGTGGCCAAGGACGAATGGCGAATTACGATGACCACGTTCCGCTTTGACCCCAACGAAGCCACCTTTAACAGGCTGGACGCCGCGGGCAAAAAGGAATTGGAGGACACGCTTGAAAAGCTGGTCAAGAAATTCAAGAGCGTTGACGGCGCCTTTGTCACCGTCGAAGGCTACGCCAACAACATAAGCGGAACGCGCGAAGAAAACGAAAAGGATCTTTTGCCGCTAAGCCAAAAGCGCGCCGAAACCCTTGAGCGCCTTTTGGTGGAGCGGGGCTTTGACGCTGAGCGAATCGCCGCTGTGGGAATGGGCGACAAGAACCCCATCGCAAGCCGCGAGGACCGCGCCAACTGGTGGAAGAACCGCCGCACCGAGTTCCATGTGGCAAGGAAGGCGGCGGCGCCCGCCGAACAAGCCGAGCCTGTTGAACATGTAGAACAGGCCGAGCCTGTTGAGCAAGCCGCGCCGGCGGAACACACGCCCGCGCATGAGGAAAACGCCGCTAACGAAAACGAGGCCGCGAATGAAAACGAGTAAAAAAATATTTGCGCTTTGCGCGCTTGCGGCGCTGTTCTTCGCGTCGTGCTCAAACATGATAGAGCAGCTTGAGGCCGCCTCGACGCCGCTTCCCGTAAAGGAATCGTCGGTGAGCGTTCCCGGCTGCGTGATAAGCGTCGTGGTCAACGGAACTTTGCCGGAAGACTGCGAGCCCAAGGCAAAATACAAGTTGCCCGACGGAACGGAAATTGAATTGAACGGACGGGTCGTCAAAAACGACGACGGAACCACAACCTTGGTGTTTGACATGAACCCGGTTCCCGCCGACTTGCCGGAAGGCGAGCTTCCCGTAACCGTGAGCGTTCCCGGCTACGATCCCGCCATAGTCAAGGTGGACTACGTTCCGCCAAAGCCGCTCCACATAAAGGGCGAGCCCCAAATGGAGAACCCCGGAACAAAAATAACTGTTGTCGTTGAAGACGACATTCCCGAAACTCCAAAACCAAAGCTCAAGTACACAATCACAAAGGACGACGGCTCCACTCAAGAAGTGGAAGTTGAAGGAACCGTCAAAGACAACGGCGACGGAACAAAGACTATAATTTACGACTTGGCTCCGATTCCGACGGAACTTAAGGGCGGCTCTCTCCCGGTAACGTTTGAGGTTCCGGGCTGCCTGCCCACAAAGAGCGGCGTGAACTACATTCCCGACTTGGAGATTCTTGGAATAAAAGTTGGCGACACGACAGGCGAGGACAGCGTTGACATTTACAACAGCGAGGCCGAAGGCCTTCCCGAGCCGGAAATTTTGACCAACTATCACGACAACATTGACATAGAAACAACCTACGAAGACAAAGACGGAAACCCGGTCACTTGGGACCAGGTCAAAGAATTCTTGGGCGACTACCACAATGACGGAGAATATGTCGTGGTCAAATACAACGCCAAGCCCAAGCCCGACAAGAGCCCGTCGACGGCAAAGGACGGCGAGGCCAAGATTTACTGCAGGAAAGACCTTCCGATAGGCAGCGCCAAGGCCACGCCCGAGACGATGACGGAAGCGGGCCAAGAGGCGGAGGCCAAGGCCTACACCACTAGCGGCGCCGTCTACAATGGCCCGGTCGACTGGCAGTGGTTCAAGGCCAAGGTCGTTGGCGGAACGGACGAGGAGATTGACGGCGCGACATCCACCAAGTTCACGCCCGACCAAAGCTACATAGGCTATTACGTTTGGGCGCAGGCCACCCAGCTTGCCACCGGAACTGTCGTGTACACCAACAAAATCGAAGTCAAGGCCAAGGCCGTTTTGGATTACGAAATTTTGGAAAACTACAGCCTTGCCATGACAAGCGCGGACCAAGGCCAAAACATGTTCGAGTTTACCGCCGTGACAAACATTCCTGACGCGACGCTGACTTGGCTTGTTGACGGAACGCAAAAGCAAAGCGGCGCGGCAAAAGAATTTACGCTTAACCTTCATGACTACCCGCTTGGCTGGCACAATGTGGAAGTCCGAACGGCTAAGGACGCGACGCCTTATTCCGCCAGAAAGAGCGTCAAGCGAAAGATTGAGCAAAGCGCGCCTGTCGTTGCCCCGTCGCAAATTGTCGAGGTTAGCGAGCTTGACGCGCATGACGGAAAGATAACGGGCCTTGAGGACACGATGGAATGGTCGGACGACGACGGCCTTACATACAAACCCGTCCAAGGCGGAGAGATAAGCGGACTTCCCGAAGGAACTGTCAAGATTAGGCTCGCGTCCGACGACGACAAGGCGGCCAGCGGTCCCACGACGGTGAACGTTCCCACAAAGACTTACACCGTGACGGCTCCCGGCGTTGTGACAGGCGGAAGCGTGACCGCAAGCAAGACCACTGTAAAGGCCGGAGAAAGCGTTACCCTTACGACAATCGCGCTGGACGGCTACGAGCTTGACACGATTGGCGCGAAAGACGCGGGCGACCACAATGTTCCGTTGAGCCCCGGCGAGCAGGCCAACCAAAAGAGATTCACAATGCCCAAGAGCGACGTGACCGTGACAGGCTCGTTTAAAAAGCTAAAGTACAGCGTGACCGTCACGGACCCGGATAACGGCGAGGTGGCTTGCAGCGCGACAGGACCTGTTGAATGGGGAACGGAAATCACGCTGACCATCACTCCCGACCAAGACTATGTCCTTGACACAATTGGCGCGACCTCGGGCGGAAGCGCTGTGCCCTTGACCGGCGACGGCGATACAAGAACCTTCACGATGCCCAAGGGCGACGTGACTGTAACGGCGTCGTTCAAGAAGCAATCCTACGCGCTCACGCTTTCGCCCGGCGAACACGGAAGTTTGTCCGCTGATCCGAGTGGACAAGTCCAATGGGGAACGTCCGTCACAATCACGATAGAGCCGGATGACGATTACAAGCTTGACGCAATCGCCGCGACTTGTGGCGGATCTCCCGTAACCTTGACTGGCGACGGCGATACAAGAACCTTCACAATGCAAAAGGGCGACGTGACTGTAACGGCGTCGTTTAAGAAGCAAAGTTACAGCGTGACTGTAAATGACTCTGAGCACGGAGAAGTGACGTCCAGCGCGACAGGGCCTGTTGAATGGGGAACGGAAGTTACCCTGACCATCGCTCCGGCCCAAGACTATGTCCTTGACACAATCAGCGCGACATCGGGCGAAAATCCCGTAACCTTGACCGGCGACGGCGATACAAGAACCTTCACGATGCCCCAGGGCGACGTCACTGTGACCGCGACATTTAAGGAAAATCAGGCCGCCCCGCAGCCGGAGCCAGGCCAGCAGGGCGCGGAGGACTACACTTACGACACCAGCAATTTCCTTAACACAAAGTTCTACTATGTCAAGGACGTGCAGTGGGATCCCGGCAATCCCAATGGTACTGTAAGTCCTTCTGGGAATGCATATTCAGTCGATGGACAGACGCCTGATGACTGGTGGACTAGCGGCTCTTACACAACGCTTGCAAAGAACAGCCAAACGACAACGGCGGGATATTATTTTGGCAACACAGACGACCAAAAAGAAATTCCGACATACACGCTTACTTTGTACACCAAAAAAGATGGCGGCGGCTATGAACAGCATGTGCTTGGAACAAGCGTGATTATATTGGGCCTTGACAAAAACAATGGATTCATGGCGGAAAATAGCGGTTGGGGAACGTTCTTCTATACGCAAAAGGGCTGGGCCGATTCCAATGAAGGAACGAGCAATCTTAGCGTAAACTATACGGGCTGCATTTACCCGACCTATGATGAAATCATGAGTTTCATTAACGGCAACTAGCCTGCAAGGAGGAAACTATGAACGCGTTGAACATTAAGCGAACGACAAACAAAATAAAATCCCTCGCGGCGGCGCTTGCCTTTGGGCTTTTTGCGCTTGCGGGCTGCCAGCAGTCGGCTGACGACGGCTCCTTGGCCCAGGCCCTTGCCGGGGCGCAAGCCGCTCCTGAGGCCGCCGCTACTGGCGGAACGGCGGGCAAGGACGCCTGCATAACGCTCGGCTATTCTCAAAAAGGCGCCGCGGACGACGTGAGCGCCACGGCTCTTCCTGACCCAACGAGCGTCGTCTTTGGAAAATTTGTCTTAAATGGAAAGTCCTTGCAGGAAGGCGTGGCCAATGTGGAATGGTCTTGCGGAGACGGCTCGGCCGACGCTAGCCAAGCGCTGGCGGGCGCCAAGGTTCCCGTTACAAAAAACGCCAAGTACGCCTTTACCCTTACGGCCACCACGCTTGGCGGCGCGGTTTTCGTGGGCGTCACCGATCCCGCCGAAACCTTGATTGACCAAAATGTCAAGCAGCTGAGCTTTGCCTTGCGCTTTTCCAAAGCGGCGGGCGACGGCTCTTCCGGCAAAAAGGGAACCGGCGAGGTGGACGTGAACCTTCCCAGCGGCGGAAAGGGCGGCGAGGTGAACAAAGTCACCGTGACGCTTTACAAGCTTGACCAAAACTGCGAGATAATCTTGCCGCCTGTTGAAGGCTTTGACGAAAAGGATGTTCCTATAGAAGAAGGGAAGGCCAAGTTTTTGACCGGCGAGCTTGACGCCGGAA
>CADBBB010000027.1:34303-48569 GCA_902792795.1 uncultured Spirochaetaceae bacterium
CTTTGGGGCGGAGAAGATTCAAAGGCGCTCTTGGGAACTTGGAGCGAAGACATCGTTATCGCGGGCGGCCAGACAAGCGCCTCCACATTGAACCCAGATGGCGGCGCGGAAGGCGACCAAGTTGACTTGGCCTACAAGATAACCTACCATTTGAACAACGATGAGACCGACCCTGCGGCTGTTACCACGGCTAGGAGTTATAGTCGCAATGTGAACATAACGCTTGCCAATGTCAAGGCGGCCAGCTCGCGCCCCAACTATCGCATCCACAGCTGGTACACCGACTCCGGCCTTAACCAAGAGTTCACCAAGACGCTGGACTGGAGCCAGGACTTGGACTTGTACGCAAGCTGGGACGAATGCCACGCGATAAACATTCCCACGTTTGACCACGGAAGCGCCACGGCAAAGCCTGCGGGCGACGCGGTTGGAAAGCCCGCCATCGCGGGCGAGACCGTCACCATCACGCCAACCGCTAACGACGGCTGGGCTGTGGGCGACATAACGGTAAAAGGCTACGACAAGGACGGAAACCAGGTCTGGTCACAGACAATCGCGCGAACCACGGCGTCCAAGACTTTCACGATGCCGGACCTTCCCTACGCGGGAACAATCGGCGTTGACGTTGTATTCCTGCAAAAGTTCACCGTCACCTTTAACTTAAACAAGCCGGCAAACGCAACGGCGGACAGCACGGCAACGTCAAGCGGAAGCACCGGGCCGCAAACCTTCATCGACGGAGTGGCGCAAAACTTGACGCAAAACGGCTTTGCGATTAAGGGTTGGACATTCGCCGGCTGGAACACAAAGGCCGACGGAAAGGGAACCAGCTACGCCAACAAGGCCAGCTTCACAACGCATTCCGCCACAACCCTCTACGCCAAGTGGACTGCCAACACCAACACAAAGTACGTCGTAAAGCATTGGCTGCAGCCCGAAAGCATGACAACGGACAAGACCAAATACTCATTACAGGCCACGGACAGTTCCAAGGCAGGAACCACTTGGGGCAAGACCGCCGCGACCGCAAATTCGTACACCGGCTATGAGACGGAGAGTATTGCGCAAGCCGATCACATCAAGGCCGACGGCACGACTGTGGCGAACGTTTACTACAAGAGAGCGTACTTCAATATAAATAAGGGCTCGATGAGCAACGGAAGCGTCAATGTGGCCACGAGGGCAAGATTCGGAGAGACTGTGACAATTACAGGAGCCCCAAACGCCAACTATAGTTTGGACACCGTCAGCGTCACAGACTCAAGCGTGAGCGGAAGCGGCAACACCCGCACGTTCAAAATGCCCGCGAAGGCTGTAACTGTAAACGCCACGTTCGTAGTTGACCTTGCTGTAGTCACGTCAGGCTTTACGATACCAAACGGCGCGATTGTCAAGGGCGAGCTTGGCACGAACGTGAAGATTTGCGTCGCCGAAGGCGCGTCGATAACGCTAAGGGGCATGAACATCGGTATGAAAAGCGACGGCGGCAACAAATGGGGCAGCGGCGACTATGCCGGACTTACTTGTTTGGGCGACGCGACAATCAATTTGGCCGATGGCACTGTAAACAAAATCATGAGCATTGGCGGCGGAAACGCCGGCATCCACATCAAGACAGGAACGCTTGTCATTCAAGGAAGCGGAACGCTTTTAGCTTACTCACATGACGGCGGCGCCGGAATCGGCGGCGGTTATGACAATAATAGAAAAGGCGGAAATATTTGGATAAAAGGCGGCACCATCGACGCCAAGGGAGGAAAACTTGGCGCCGGCATCGGTAGCGGAGGCCGTTCTACAATAGGATGGATCCAAATAACCGGCGGCAATGTTACCGCTACTGGCGCACTCAGCGGCGCCGGAATTGGCTGCGGCGACACGAATATAAAAGGTCAAACTTATCCGCAAAAATCCGTATGCGGAGACATCACAATTTCTGGCGCGACGGTGACGGCCACAAAAGGAAGCGGAGCCGCTCATAGCATTGGAAAGGGAACTAATCCTAACGATGCGCAGTGCGGCAACCTCTACATAAATGGCAGTCTCTCAGCGTATATTGAGACTAGCCCATATACTATAAACCCGTAACGGTTTTGCAAGGCCAACGATTGTTGGCTCTTGCGATTTCGGGCGGTCTTCCGGCAACGGCGGGCCGCCCGTTTTTTTTGCTTGACTTGATTGCGGTTTTGCGGCGCTAAGTCGCGCAGCGTCTGAAAGACGCGGTGAAACCGCTCGAAACAAACATTATTGTTTTTCTGACGAAGAAACGAGCGGACTTTTTTGCAGTTCCAGCACTTGCTCTAGAGGGAGTCCTGTTCCTTGCGCGATTTGCTCCGGGGTCAAGACATTCATGGCAAGGAAATTCCGCGCATTTTCCAAGGCCTTTTGTTGCGCGCCTTCAACAAGGCCTTCTTCCTTTGCTTCGGTCATCGTTTTCCTTGACTCTTGCCACGAACTCGGAAAGGCTCTTTGAAAAGTCGTCCTCGCCAGGCTCGTTGGTCTGGATAAAGCGCAAGAGCGCGCGGACTTAAAGTTTTTCGATTTCCTCGACGCTAAGGCCGACGCATTTTGCTATTATGTTAATGTCAACGCCAGCGGCTTTAAAGTTTCTCGCGTTTTCAATGGCGTTTTGCCGCGCGCCGATTTTTTCGCCCTCGGCTAGGCCTTCCTGGCGGCCCTCCTGACGGCCTTCGGCAAGGCCTTCTTCCTTGGCTTCGGTCATAATGTCAAAATCGTGCAAATTCATGTCGGCGAACTCCTTTCTGAATTTTTCGTTTTCCTTGACTCTTGCCACGAACTCGGAAAGACGCTTTGAAAGGTCGTCCTCGCCAGGCTCGTTGGTCTGAATGAAGCGCAAGAGCGCGCGGACTTTTGGATCTTCCACGCTCTCGTAAGCGCTTGCATTATACACAACTTTGACGCATTTGTCATCTAAATTCACCGAATTGTTTTCGGCGCAAATGTTTTTGAATGTGTAGCGGGGCAGGCCGTAGCCTGTTTTCTTTTCGTCGTGGAAGGGGTCGAATTTGCAGATGAACAAAATGTAGCTTTCTTTTAATTTGGTATAAGCCTGGCCTTTCATAAGGCTGTCGCAGTCAACCATCGACTGGTAATAACGCATTCGCTTTCCTAAGGCTTTTTGCGGGTAAGATTGCAGCTCCACGTCAATCGCCCTGTCCTCGTCCTTAAGGTAAACGTCAAGCCGCACGCCCTTGGAAGTGTAGTAGGGCGCGATGGCCTTTTCCAACTCCGGGTACTCGACTTGCTTGACGCGAACGCCCAAAAGCCGTTCCACCAGTTCCGCCGAAAGCTCAGGATTTTTCATCACCGCTTGGAACATGCCATCGTCAAGCGGGAACCGTTTTTGCGGTTCCCTTATGCATATAAGGTAGACATTTTTATTAAAAATTCACCAGTTTTTTGGATAAATCGCAATAAATTTTCGCTCGGATTCCTGCAATGTGCGTAAACGCTAGTGTGAATATCCTTATAAAAATTGCGAAAAACCCTCCAAAATGACGCTTGAAAGTCGGAAAATCGTTAAAAATTTGCGATTTTAGAGCGCTTTTTTCTTTACAAAAAAACGAGGCCGCGCTATATTGTAGGAATGAAGACAAATCGAACTAGCGGCATTTTGGTCCATCCCACAAGCTTTTCGGGCTCCGCGGGAATCGGAACGTTGGGAAATCCTTCCTATAAATTCATCGACTGGCTGGCGGAGGCCGGACAGACCTTGTGGCAAATCCTTCCGCTTGGGCCCACCGGCTACGGCGACTCTCCCTACGCGTCCTTCTCAACCTTCGCGGGAAATCAGCTTTTGATCGACCTTGACGACTTGGCCTCGCGCGGCTGGGCGGATCCGGCTTCCGTCGCCGCCCCCGACTACATAAAGAATTCCGGCCGAGTGGACTACGGCGCCGTCGTTTGGTGGAAACTGCCTGTTTTGGACGCGGCGGCCGACTTCTTCCAAAAAAATTGCTCCGCCGCCGACCGCGCCTCCTACGAAGCCTTTAAAAACGACAGCTCGGCCTGGCTTGACAACTACGCCAATTTCATGTCTATAAAGGCTGTCTACGACAAAAAGGCCGCCGACGAAAAAGTTTCGGGAATTTGGTTCAAGTACTGGCCGGCGCCCTTGCGTTCCTGCGAGCCTTCCGCCGTCTCCAAGTGGAACGCGGAACACACGCAGGAAATCGAGCGCATAAAGACAATCCAGTTCTTTTTTGCCCGGCAGTGGGGCGCGCTCAAAAAATACGCCAACGACAAGGGAATTAAAATCATAGGCGACATTCCGATTTTTGTGGCGCCGGACTCGGCGGACGTTTGGGGAAGCCAGAGCCTCTTCCAGCTGGAATCCGACGGAACGCCCAAGCGCGTGGCCGGAGTTCCGCCGGACTACTTTAGCGCCACGGGCCAGTTGTGGGGGAACCCCCTTTACGACTGGGACGCGATGGCCAAGACCAACTACTATTGGTGGGTGGCCCGCATCCGCCGCTTGATGGAATTGGTTGACTGCGCGCGCATAGACCACTTTAGAGGCTTTGAGGCCTACTGGGCGGTTCCTTTTGGGGAAGAGACCGCCGTAAAAGGAGAATGGGTTCCCGGCCCCGGCCGCGCGCTTTTTGACGCGATAAAAAATGAGCTGGGCGACATTCCGATAATCGCTGAGGACTTGGGCCTCATAACCGACGGCGTGCGCGCCCTTCGCGACGGCTTGGGCTTTCCAGGAATGAAAGTGCTGCAGTTCGCCTTTGACCCCGGCGAGGCTGGAAAGGACGGAATGACAAACGCCTTCCTTCCGCACATGTTCTGCCAAAATTGCGTTGTCTACACAGGAACGCACGACAACCAAACGATGCAGGGCTGGCTTGACGCGGCGGCGGACGAGGCTGTCCAAATCGCCGCGCAATACGCCTATGGCCGCGAGATGTCCGCCGAAGAGGCGCGCCGCCTTGCCTCCAGCGGCGAGCTAAGAAAGGCCTTGGTCCGCTGCGCCGTGGCAAGCGCCGCCGACATGGCTGTGATTCCCCTGCAGGACGTTTTGGGCGTCGGCGACGAGGGCCGCATGAACGCGCCTTCCACCGTGGGAACCAACTGGACTTGGCGCTTTGACCTAGCCGACCTCACCGACGCCCGCGCCAAAGAGCTCGCCTTCCTGTCCAAAATCTACGGCAGAAACTTATAAAAAAGACGGCTCCCGGTCGCGTAGCGAATTGCGAAACCGCTAGCTAGCGTCGCTACATACTGTTTGCGGTTGTAACTATTTAACTTAGCCGCTTTCGCGGCTCCGCAAACAGAATGTTTTCGCAATCCGCTCCACTCCCTCGCGCTGTCTTTTTTAAAATTTTCTCAATTGTAGATTGTAAAAAAAAAAAAAAAGCCCCCGTCAGCGTAGTGGCTTGGCCGCAGGCAGCAAGCCGCAAGCGAAGGACGGGGGGGACCTAAGGCTTTTTTCGTCGCTGGGACCCGCCTGCCAAGTCCGCGCTTTTTCTTGTATTGCAATAATTTCCTGTTGACATTATAATAGTGGCGCAATGGAAAACAAACGTATTTTGGCGCCGTCGCTTTTGTCCGCCGATTTTGGCGCGCTCGCGGCTTCCGTAAAAAAAATAGAGGAGGGCGGGGGAGACGTGGTCCACGTTGACGTGATGGACGGCTCCTTTGTGCCCGAAGTTTCCTTTGGCCAAGTGGTGGCGCGCTCCCTGCGCCCGCTCACAAAGCTGCCCTTTGACGTCCATTTGATGGTCCAAAACCCGGAGCGGCAAATCGAGTCATTCGCAAAGGCGGGCGCGGACTGGATTACCTTCCACCAAGAGGCCGCCGCCGGAAACGAAGTTCAACTTATAGAAAAAATTCATTCCCTGGGAAAAAAGGCCGGAATAAGCGTAAAGCCCGCCACCAGCGTGGAAACATTGAAGAATTCCTTGAATTCTGCCGATATTATATTGATAATGACTGTCGAGCCGGGCTTTGGCGGGCAAAAGCTGATTCCCCAATGTTTGGAAAAAGTCAGGGAATTGGCCAGGCTCCGCGAAGAACTTGGCTTGAGCTATAAAATTTCCGTTGACGGCGGCGTGAACGCCCAGACGCTGGACTCCGTTTTGCAAAGCGGAGTGGACATCGTCGTGTCGGGTTCGGCCTTCTTTAACGGAACGCTAGGCTGGAGATGATAAAAGTGAAGAATTGTTTAAAAAGCCTTTTTGTGTTTGTCGTTGCGGGGCTTTTTTGCGCGCTCCCAAATTATGGCGCCACCGCCGCGAGAATCGGCTCATACTCCAATGAAAATCCCGCCCACGCGCTTTTGGGCGCGGCCTACAACGCCTATCATGCCGCCGACTGGCCAAGCGCCGTCATGCTTTTCCGCCGGGCCTTGAGCGACCCGCAAAACGAAAGCGACTCCACCCTTTACATGCTTATCATGGCCGGAATGAATTCCAAGGGCTACAAGGCGGCCTACGCCGACATGACCTACTTTTTGCAATGCTATCCCGATTCCGAATACGCGCCCTTGGTAAAATACCAGCAGGGCCGCAGCCTCTTTTTTATGGGCGAATTTGACAAGGCGGTCTTGTCCTTGAGCGATTTTTGCCACGAGTATCCACAAAGCGAAATGTACGCGTCCGCCCTTTTTTGGATAGCGGAATGCTTTTACGCCGGCTACAACTTTGAGCAGGCCCGTCCGCTTTACGAGCGCGTCGTGGACGAATTTCCCAAGGACGCAAAGGCCATAGAAGCCAAGTACCGCTTGGACGCCATAAACCAGCGCCTGCGCGAAGAAAAACTTTTGTACCTCCTTCAGCAAACCGGCGAAAGCTACTTGTCTTCCAAAGAAAACTACGAAAAGGCCTTACGCCGCTACGAGCTTGAAAACGCGATGGGCGTGTCTCCGCAGGCGGAAGACGCCGAAAGTTTGGCGCAAGACCAAGACGGGCAGGACGCCGCGCCGTCCAAAAAAGAAGTTGTCCGCAGGGAAATTCCTGACAGCAAGGCTTCCGCCAATTCCGCCGACTACACATTCATCGACGCTTTGGCGCGGCTCAAAAAGTCGGCCGCCGAAGCCCAGGGCCTATTGGACGACGACGGAGGCGCCAAATGAAAAAAAGCCTTTTGATTTTCGCGGCGCTAGTTTTTTTTGCGGCCGCCCAAAGCTTCGCGCAGGAAGATATTGACTACGACACGGAAGTCCAGGAGAGCGAAGAGACTGTCCGCGAAAAAAAAGAAAAGGTCCGCGTCAAGCGAACAAAGAGGGCGGGGCAGGACGTTGTCGTCCAAAAGGGCCTTGTCCGCATGGAGACTGTGGGCTCAAGCGGCGCCGTTCTCTTTTATGTCGTCAACGGAAAAAAAGTTTTCCCAGCGGTTGAGACAAAAAACTACGGCGAGTCCAATTACATTTCGCTTTATGTTGAAAATCGCGAATGGCGCCTGAACAAGCGGGGAAACTGCGACTATCATTTTGAGGTGGGCGACGATTCCATCACCGAAATTTTCACGGTAAAAAATGTGGCGGAAGTAAAGGCCTTCTATACGATTGGAAAAATGGATCCAAAGGACGAGCTTGAAAATTCCGTGGCAGTAAAATATTCCCTTAGAAACCTCACCGGAAAGCCCAGGGCCTTCGCGCTAAAGGCTGTCTACAACCTTTGCCTTGGCGAAAACCGCAAGGCGCATTTTTCTTCCGCGCTCAAAAGCGAAATAAGCGGAGAGCACGTGGTCTTTCCTTCGCCGGAGGAAAGCTGGATAATTTCAAGCGACAGCCAAAACGCGGTGGAAGTCATTTTGTTTGGCGAAGGCGTGACTCCGCCAAGAAAGGCTGTCGTGGCCAACAAGGACGTCATCGAGCTTTCAACGCCCGCGACATCGTTCACTCCCGGAAACTCGTTCGACTCGCTTTTGTCTTACAACAACTCCTCGCTCGCGCTTTATTGGAACGCGGTTGAGCTTGGCGAAAAGGACGTGGCGAATTATTTGTACAAAATAAATTTTTCCATAAGCGACTTTCAAAATTCCGGAAAGGTTTACGCGCAAGAACCCAAGCCGGAGCCCGCCGCCGAGACCAAGGAAGAGCCCAAGGAACAAGCGGCGGACAGCGACGTTATCGCGAGCGAGATTGACTACATCGATCCTTCCAAGTTGAACGCGGAATACGTTCAGCAGCTTATAAACCACATCAACTCTCTTGAACAGAGCGACCCCAGCTTGAACCGAATGAAAATTCAGCAGTTGCAAACGGAAGTTGACGAAGTGCTTCAAGTTTTGAGGAGCCGCAAGTGAAGAGCGCGATTGACCAGGCGCGATACTTGATGCGGTGTAGGAATTTCGCGGCCGCCATTCAAGTGTTGAACGAAAAGCGCCAGGTGTACGAAGAATCATTTGACTACAACTACACGCTTGGCCTGGCCTTTTTGTACGCGGGCGACACCGGAAGCGCGGCGCAATCGTTTGAGGCCGCCAGAAAAATAAAAATCAACGACGCCAATCTTTTGCTGGCGCAGGCGGCCATCCACTTGCGGCGCGGAAACACTGACCGCGCCGTGCAGTATTACCTTGACATCTTGGACTTGGAGCCGCAAAACCAAGACGCCAAGCGCGCGCTTGAATTTGTCCGCGAGCACCCTTTGGAATTTTGGCCGTCAATTTTTGGCCAAGAAATTTTTCAAAAAGCGAGCGCGCCGACTTGTCTTCGCTTGTCCTTTCCGTTGACGACAGCGCCAACGCGCGCGGAATAAAAAAGGCTTACAACAAGGCTTTGGAATATTTTGACGCGCGCCGCGACAACGCGGCAAGGCGGGAGGTCAACCGCGTCCTAAATTCCGCCGCGTCGCAGGGGCTCAAGCAAAAGGCGCTTTCGCTGGCGTCGTACTTTGAGGCGCCGGGCTTTGACACGCTCAAGGACAATTTTTCTTACGAGGAAGTGGCCGCCGACACCGCGCTTTACTTGGACTGCTACGTTGACTGGAGCGGCCGCGCGTCCAACGTCCGCCAAGAGGAAAATTCCATTTCTTTTGACTTGCTTGTGGGCTACGAGGACATGAAGGACCTAAAGGGCGTGGTCCGCGTCTACTTTGACTTTTTGCCGGCCGGCGGCGTTGACACGGACAAGCCCGTCCGCGTCTTGGGAAAAATTTCCGCCGAAGGAAAAAACATCGTCCTTAAAGGCCGCTCACTCTACCAAAGCGTAAAAGAATTTTAGCGCTAATAGTACTGAAAAAAAAACGCGCGAGGGAGCGGGGCGGTTGGCGGAAACACTCATTTTGCCCCTGCCGCGCCAGCGGCAGACGTAAATAGTTTCAAGGGGCAAAATGTGTGGAGCGACGATATCTAGCGGTTCCGACGGCCGCCGCCGCGACCGGGAGCGTTTTTTGTTTTTTAATTCTTTCAACTAAAATCCATAAATTTGTATTGTAATCTGCCTTTTTTCTATTGAAAAAAATTCAATTTTTTTTTAAAATAAAGTGAATTTTTAAATAAAATTTATACCTTATGGGTGGAGGTCATAATATATGGCAGAGAAAAAAGAGGCGGCCGCCGCTAGCGAAAAGCTCCAGGCTTTGGAAGCGGCGCGCCTTCAAATCGAAAAGCAGTTTGGCCAAGGCTCGCTGATGAAGTTGGGGACGCAGACGGACACGGCCAAAATCGACGTGATTCCTTCCGGCTCCATCTTGCTTGACGAGGCCTTGGGAATCGGAGGCTATCCGCGCGGCCGCGTGATAGAAATGTACGGCCCGGAAAGTTCCGGAAAGACCACGCTGGCGCTTCACGCGGTGGCCGAGTCGCAAAAGCTTGGCGGCATCGCGGCCTTCATCGACGCGGAGCACGCGCTGGACCCGGTCTACGCCAAAAACCTTGGCGTCAACATCGACGAGCTTTGGGTGAGCCAGCCGGACACCGGCGAGCAAGCCTTGGAAATTTGCGAAAACCTTGTGCGAAGCGGAGCGGTTGACATTATCGTAATCGACTCGGTGGCCGCGCTCACTCCGCAAAAGGAAATCGAAGGCGAGATGGGCGACAGCGTCATGGGCTTGCAGGCCCGCCTTATGAGCCAGGCCTTGCGAAAGCTCACCGCGATTGTCGGAAAGAGCAAGTGCACCGTCATTTTCATCAACCAAATCCGCATGAAAATCGGCGTCATGTTTGGAAACCCCGAGACCACCACCGGCGGAAACGCGCTTAAATTTTATTCCAGCGTCCGCTTGGAAATCCGCCGCATCGAAACTATTGACGGAAAGGGCGACGAAGAGGCCGTGGGAAACCGCGTGCGCGTAAAGGTCGTCAAGAACAAGGTGGCGCCGCCGTTCCGCAAGGTGGAATTGGACATTTACTTTGGAAAGGGAATCTCAAGCTCGGCGAGCCTTTTGGACTGCGCCGTCAAGCACGGCCTCATCGACAAGCGCGGCGCTTGGTACACGCGCGGAGAGGAAAAGGTCGGCCAGGGAAAGGAAAACGCCGTGGCCTTCATCGAAAATAATCCCGACTACAAGCTCAAGCTTGAAAAGGAATTGCGCGACAAGATTTTCCCCGGCCAAGTTTTGCGCACAAAGGAAGGCGAGGTCGTTACCGAAGAGCAAATCCGCGCCTACGAAAAGGCCATGCGCGAGAAGGGCGTTGGAACTGGTTCCGCTCCTACGGACGCAACGCCGCCCGCAGCGCCTGAGCCTAAGGCGCCCGCCGCAAAGGAAGCCGCGCCCGCCAAGGCCGCCGCAAAAAAGGCCGCCGCGAGCGCCAATCCGCCGGAGGAATTGTTCTAATGGTTCCCGTCGCGCTGGGCCTTGGCTCGAACAAAAGTCACGGCGGCCTGTCCTGCCTGCAAATTTTGCGGGCGGCGGTCGTGGAGCTGCAAAAACTTTTGTCCGGCCTTGAATGTTCGGGCGTCTACAAGACCCGCGCGATGTATTACACAGACCAAGACGACTTTTACAATTTGGCCGTGATGGGTTTCTTCGATAATGATGCGTATGGCGACGACGGCGCGAGCGCCTTTGCGCTTTTGGACGCGGTTCAAAAAATCGAGGCGCGCTTTGGCCGCGACCGTTCCAAAGAAATACGGAACGGCCCGCGCAGCCTGGACATCGACATAGAGCTTTACGGCTTGCAAAACATCAGCGCGGAAAATTTGCTTGTTCCGCACCCAAGGCTCAAAGAAAGGGCCTTTGTTCTTGTTCCTTTAGTGGAGATTTTGGCAAAAGATGCCGATAATATAAAATGGAAAGGCCTAGGTTTGGAAAACATTTCCAATCTTAAGGACGCGCTTTTTACGCTTTGCGGGCGGGAGATTCCGGACAGCCGGAACTGCGGCGTTGAAAAGTTTATGGACTCAAAGGCCTTTTTAGATTTTTCACAAGAGGAACTGTATGGAACAAGAGACGCTGGAACAGACAAAGGTTCAAGAAATTGACGCCCGCCCCGCAAAAAAATTTTCGGCCGGAGAATTTGAAGGCCCCCTTGACTTGCTTTTGACTTTGATTCACGAAAGCAAGATCAACATTTACGACATTCCGATAGCTCAAATCACCGAACAATATTTGGACTACCTTGACAGCATCGTTGACACCGACCTTACCGACCTGAGCGACTTTTACAGATGGGCCGCCAAGTTGGTTCACATAAAAAGCAGAATGCTGCTTCCGGTGGAATTTGCCTACGACGACGGCGAAGACATGGAGGACCCCCGCCAGGAATTGGTGGAAAAACTCATCGAATACCAAAAATTCAAGAAGCTTACGGAACTTATGGAAGAGCAGGAGGACGACTCCGCCTACACCTTTGAGCGAAAGAAAATCCAGCGCATGCTTCCCTTTGACGACGCTGAAAGCCAGTGGGAGCGCGTGGACACTTGGGAACTCTTGCAGCAAATGCAAAAGATTTTCCGCGGAATGGTGTCAAAGTATTCCAACGAAAAAGTTTTGAACATGTACGAGGGAATCAGCGTCAACGAAAAAATCACCCTTATGAACGAAAAGCTTGACGCCGCCGGCTCCTGCATGTTTACCGACCTCATCACCCGCCGCGGAAACGAAATGGACGTAATCTGCGCCTTCATGGCCCTCCTTGAAGCCGTAAAATTCAAGATGGCCACAATTTTCCAAAGCAGATTGTTTGGCGACATCAAGATTTGCAAGTATCAGAGCCAGGACGCGGCGTAGGGCGCGAGGGCTGCGAAAGGTTTCCGGCTTGAACTTGTTAAAGCGTAAAATCCAAACCGCGAAAAAAATTTACGGCGAATCGGGAATCGCGGGCGTCGCGGCCCATGCCAGTTCCATCATCGCGCTTTTGTTTTGGTCGGCGGTGATGAAAATTTACTGCAAAAAGAACTTTCCTGTTTATTCTTTGGACGGAGCCAAGAGCCTTGAAGCCTGCGATTTTTTGATAGCTGTTCACGTTCACCTTTATTACGAAGACTTGGCCGACGAGTTTTGCGGCTATTTAGCCAACATTCCGTTTGACTTTGACTTGTATATTTCTCTGCGCGAGGGCGTTGAAACGGGAGAAATCGAGAAGAAATTCCGTTCGTTGCGCAGCGCCAAAAATATTTTTATCCAAAATGTCGAAAATCGCGGCCGCGACCTGCTTCCGTTTTATGGCGTTTTTGGAAAGGAACTGGCCGCCCATAAGTATGTCTTGCACGTCCATTCAAAAAAGTCGCTGGCAGTATACGGCTACGAGCGCTTGGACTGGCGCAGAAATTCCATGGACGCGCTTTGCGGCTCGGAAGATCTTGTCCGAAAAATTTTTTATCTGTTTGAAAACGACGGCGCGGGACTTGTGTATCCGGAGAACTATGAGAATGTGCATCCCGCGTCGTATTCATGGCAGGAAAACAAGACACTTGGGAAAACGCTGCTTAAAAAAGTCGGCGCAAAATGTCCAAGCGGCTTTTTTTTGTTCCCGGCGGGCAGTTTTTTTTGGGCAAGAACCGACGCGATACGGCCTCTTTTTGACTTGGGACTGGGCCGCATGGATTTTCCGGAAGAGGCAGGCCAGAAGAACGGCACTCTTGCCCATGCCTTGGAACGCGCCGTCGCGATTGTGTCTCGCGCCCAAGGATATGAAGACGTTTTTTTGGACATTCGTGGCCAAGCGTTTAGAAGCGGCTTTTCGCCGCTTGCGTTTCGGGGACTATGAAGGGGAATTGGTTATTTTTTTTGTTATTACGCTGCAGTTTTTTGACTTGAAACTGTTGCACGCGGATTTTACGGAAGAATCATGCCGGAAGAGAGGCTTTCTTGCCAATGTCTTGGAGTGGCTCATCGCGATTGTGTCTCGTGTCCAAATATATGAAGACGTTTTTGTGGACATTTGCGGCCAAGTGTTTGGAAAAGGCTTTTCATTGAGGCCTTGAATTGTATGCTCGAATTCTGTATAATAAAAAAAGTTGGAATTCTTCGCCGGAATTCGAAATGTATGCTATAATATGAGAAGTGGGATTCCGAAAGATTACAGCAATAGCGGAGTTAAGTTCGCATGCGTGTGCGGCAGGAAAAAGGCCTTTTTTAAGGGGCGGAGATATGGGGATTTATTCAGACTATTTGGACAGATTGCACAACTTTGAAAGCGTTTCAAATGAACGGAAAAAAGTTTTAAGAAAGATTTCGGAGTTGCGTGGTGGCCATGACATTCTTGTTTATGCGGTCGACACAAACAAGCGAGCCCCTTTTTCTATAGATAATTCCGATATAATCCCATTTACAGACTTGTTGAGCGATTTAAAAGGGACTGAATGTATAGACATTGTATTGCATACACCTGGCGGCCTTGCAGATGTTGTTCAAAAACTTGTAATTGCCATAAGAAACAAATATAAAAATGTTTCAGTTATAGTTCCAGGGATGGCAATGAGTGCGGGGACAATATTCTCTATGTCTGCAAATGAAATTCTTATGGGAAAAACATCTTCTCTTGGGCCAATTGACGCTCAAATCGTGTCAGGAGGAAAACAGTATTCGGCCGAAGCTTTTTTAAGCGGTGTAGAAAAAATAAAAGAAGAAGTTCAGAAGACTGGAAAATTGAATCCGGTATACATACCTATATTGCAAAATATAACTCCAGGGGAATTGCAAGAATATGAAAATGTTCAGGAATTGTCAAAAGCTTTGGTAAAAGATTGGTTGGTAAAATATAAATTTTCTGATTGGAATGTTGATAACAAGAAGAAGGAAGAACGTGCAGAAGAGATTGCAAAAGAATTAGGAAAGCATTCTAGGTGGCTAACTCATAGCCGGCCATTAGGAATTGAAGAATTGAGAGCGTTAAAGCTTAAAATTGCTGATTATAC
>CADBBB010000028.1 GCA_902792795.1 uncultured Spirochaetaceae bacterium
CAAAAGCTGCGCCATTACCGGCACTGCGATCTTTAGCGCCGAACCGTAAAAGGACGCGGGGCCAAAACGATTGAAAAAACTGTTGCTGTTCAAAATTACTTCCTAAATTATAGGCAAGCCCAAAAACGGCGGCCGCGTCTTGGGCTTGCGAACCGTTAGCGGCCCAACAATTCCTCGGCCAACTTTTCAAGCGCCGCGACGTCTTCTTGCTTCATCGCGATTTTTATTGAGACTTTTGTTTTGGCAAAAGTTATGTCTTGGCATTGCTCGAACATCGCGGCCATTGCCTTTGCCGCGGCCGGCGCCCAAGATCCGTTTTCGATAAAGGCCACCTTGCGCTTTTGATAGTTGCGACTTGTCAAATGATGAATGAACTCGCGCGCGGCCGGAAAGGCTCCGCCGTTGTAGGTCGGCGAGGCGATGACAAGCGTTCCATACCTAAAAGCGTCCTCGACACATTCGTAAATGTCCTCGCGCGCCAAGTCAAAGAGCGCCACTTTTGGACAGCCCTTGTCTTTTAGAATTTGCGCCAACTTTTGCGCGGCCTTGCGTGTGTTTCCGTAAACCGAAGCGTAAGCGACAGCCACGCCCGGAGTTTCAACTCCGTAGCTAGACCAAGTGTTGTATTGCTCGATGTAATGGCTCAAGTCCTTGTCAAGAATCGGGCCGTGCAATGGACAAATCGTTTGAATGTCGAGCGCGGCGGCTTTTTTTAGCAAGGCCTGAACCGCTGTTCCAAACTTTCCTACGATTCCAAAATAGTAGCGGCGGGCTTCGCAATCCCAGCCCTCGGGGTCGTCGTAGTCCAAGGCGCCAAATTTTCCAAATGCGTCGGCGCTAAAAAGAATCTTGTCCGCCTCGTCGTAAGTCATCACGACTTCCGGCCAGTGAACGTTTGGCGCGGAAATAAACTTTAGCTTGCGGTCCCCAAGGTCCAGCTCGCTTCCGTCGGCCACGACAATTTGCCTGTCGGAAAAATTGTCCTCGAACATATTCTTCATCATCGCAAAGGCCATTTTAGATGAAACGATTTTTGCCTCTGGATATTTTTTCGCGAACGCTTGAACGCCCGCCGAGTGGTCCATTTCCATGTGCTGAACCACAAGAAAGTCCGGCGACCTTCCGCCAAGCGCCGCGTCGATGTTCGAAAGCCAAGCGTCAACGAAATTCGCGTCAACGCTGTCCATCACGCAAACTTTTTCGCCGACGACGGCGTAGGAATTGTAGGCCATTCCGCCGGGAACTTCAAACTGCCCCTCAAACAAGTCAATCTCGTGGTCGTCCACGCCAATGTATTTTACAGAATCGCAAATAGTCATAATTCCTCCAAACTAAGATTGTTCCATTTTAGCGCGAAAAAGCCCTTGACACAAGAGCGATTTTTTTGTAGTATAGGGGGACATTTGCGCGATTAGCTCAGTTGGTTAGAGTACAAGCATGACACGCTTGGGGTCACTAGTTCGATTCCAGTATCGCGCAGAAGAGCCGTCCACTTTTGGGCGGCTCTTTTTTTTGTGGTTAAAGCGCCAAAGTTGCGGCAGCCACCCAGCGCTTTCCCTGCCGCTCAAAAATCGTTATGTTGTCAACCGGAAATTCCTCGAACAAATTCATTTCGTTCATCGCCGCAAGAGCCGTCGTCACAACGCCAGCGGGAATGTCGCGGTTGGCCACCGTCGCGTGCGGAGTGAAAGGCCGCCCGTCTTTTTTTGTACAGGCGGGGCAAGTGTTTAGAATCGCCTTAAGGGTCGCATCGCGCAATTTAGTCCAGCGCTCGTCGGCGGCCACCTTAGCGAAAATAGTTCTGTCGCCAAACGCGTCAAAGTTTTGGATCTTGGCCGCAAAGCCCAAGCCCGCCCCCGCCGCTCCGCTCTCAATCGCAGCCGCCAAATCCTGGGTGGAATACTGTTCCTGCAACCTAAACGGCGGAACCAGCGTCACGTGAATCGGAGTCCCATGCCCCGACCTGCACCCATACGCCTCGTTCATATACCGCCTGCAATCCTCCAGCGCCCCCGTCAAATCATCCGGCAACAACACGCCGACAAAATGCGTCTGCTGCGAAAAAGTGTTTTTGGTCATACAGGCATTATAGCGCAAGTCGCGGGGCGTGGGGAACGGGGTTCACTCCACCTTCTTCTCCAACTCCGCCTTAAGCGCCTCGTAGCGCAAGCGCTTTTCTTCTTTTGCAAAGTGAACTTCGCGGAACTGTTCCGGGTTGTTTTGGTAGCAAAGCTTTTCGTCGCCAAACTGTTCGCTGGTAAGGTCAAAGACGCGGTCGCCGCTTGCGGTTGGAACGACATTGTAGCAGTGGTAGTTTCCGCCGTCGCGGAGGATGCCGTAGACTTTTCCGCCAAAAATGTCTTGCGCCAAAAAGGCTGTGATTGAGCACTGGCCCAAAGTTTTATTTTCCGGCGTCCAGTCCTGCCTCATTCGCGGAGCGCAAGTTTGGGCGCTCCAAATTCCAGACAGCAAATCGTAGAGCTGCCGGGGATTTTTTATTTTTGAATAGGCCGGATTTACCGGAGCGCAATCCGCGCCCTTCCAACCGTAAAAATTATAGGACATCACAAATACTTCACCAATTCCGCAATCACGCCTTTCATGCGGTCGTCGCTTAGGCCGTAGTCCATTTGCTTGTAGCTCCAGGCGGCGCGGCCGATTCCGCATTCGTTAAAAGCGGCGTTGATGTCCTTGTACCAAGCCAGCGTTTGCTCTGGAGCGGCGCGGTCGATAACGCCGTACTCGCCGCAGTAAAGGGGAACGCCGCGCTCTTGGCAAACCTTGATTCCGGCCTGCCACTTTTGGACAAAAAATTCCGGGCCGTAAGTTTTTGACTCGTCCTCGGCATGGCTTATAAAATCCGGAAAGCCGCAAGAGCGCGCCGCGTCGTCGTGCTCTTTATAGGTCGTAGGATATCCCAGCCTAAAGCCGTGCGGCATGCCCGCCACCCAAGGCGCGCCCTGGTGGGTGAACATAAGCGGGTCGTAGCAGTGAAAATTGTAGACGACATTCTCGTCTGCGGGCGCGGCCAAATCTTTTAGCGCGTCGATTGAATTGTTCCAATAGCCGCCCAGCAAAATCTTTATCGTCTTTGAATGCTTTCTGATTGCCTCAATCGCTTTGGCGGAAATTTTGTTCCACGCGTCGCTGTAAGACGGAGAGGTCACTTCGTTCAAAAGCTCAAAGGCCATCATGTCTTCGTATTTAACGTAGCGCTTGGAGAACTCTTCCCACAAAGCGTAAAAATGCGCGTGAAGCTTTTCGTCGGCAAAAAAATTGTTCTTGTCTTCGCCAGCGTCAAAGGAATAGCCCAAAGTTTTGTGCAAGTCCAAAATCAAGTTGAGCTTGTTTTCCTTTGCCCATAGAATCGCGTTGTCAACGTAGGAAAAACCGCTTTCGATAAAAGTTCCGTCCTCGCGCTGAAAAACCTGCCAGTCAACCGGCACGCGAACATGGTCGATTCCCCAAGCAGCGGCCTTTTTAAAATCTTCTTTTACAATGAACGTCTTGTAATGCTCGTCCGTGTATTCCTTGCACTGAGAAAGCCATCCGCCAAAATTAACGCCTTTTTCGTATCCAACAAATTTTTTCATAAAAACCTCAAAAATATTTTGCGAGCATTTTACATTATGGTTGAACTTTAGTCTAGCCACATTGAATCCCGCGCGCGTTTGCGCTATACTTCCCCACGGAGATTATATATGGAAGAAACAAGCGAAAAAAGCATTGCCGTTTTGATTGACGCGGACAACACGCCCGGAAAAAAACTAAAGTTGATTTTGCAGGAAATCGCCGTTCACGGCCACATCATAACAAAACGCGCTTACGGAGACTTTTCTTCGGAGCACTTAAAGAATTGGAAGCGCGACTTAAACGACAACGCCATCATTCCAATCCAGCAGTTCGCCTACACGCAGGGGAAAAATTCCAGCGACTCGGCGATGATCATCGACGCGATGGACTTGCTCTACACAGACAAGTACGACTCGATCGCGCTTGTCACTAGCGACAGCGATTTTACAAAATTGGCGACGCGCCTTCGCGAAAGCCAGATTTACGTTTTTGGCGTGGGTCAAAAAAAGACGCCGCCGTCATTCGTAAACGCTTGCGACGACTTCATCTACATTGAAAATTTGGGCGAAGACGAAGACGACGAAGATGCCGAAGAAAAAGCCGACGACGCAAAGCCCAAGCACAAGGTGACAAAAGTCCGCAGCGCCTTCTTTAGAAAGTCGCCCGGCGACAAAATGACCGACCGCCAGTTTAGAAAAATCTTTAAGCTTTTGACCAACGCCTACGAAAAGTACGCCGCCGAAGACGGCTGGGCCGATGTCAGCGCCGCCGGAAACTTCTTCAAGCGCCAAGACCCCGGCTTTGACACCCTGGACTACGGCTTTAGAAAACTTTCCGACATCATCCTTTACCTAAAGGACGACTTTGAATTGCAAAAGCTTCCGTCGGAACGCAACAGCCGCTACGCGCGAATGCAGTACCGGCCAAAGTAATTTTTGTTGGCGACACAAAACAAAAGAGGCTCCGCAAAACGGGGCCTCTTTTGTTCTCAAACTAAATCTAAAAAGCAAGAAATTGAATTAATCCCAAGCGCAATCGACAGGAACCGAGCGCAACTGTCGCGAATGGCATTCCGCGGCAAAGCCTGCAACCTTGTAGCGGTATGTAAATTCAACGAACATCTTTTTGCCGCTGTGCGTTCCAGTCATTTCGCCCTTTAACTTTTTGTACAAGGCTTCCGACTTGTCAATAGTGTACTGGCAATTTTCGTTTGCGTCGGGCTGAGCTAAATCTGTTTTTTCAAGGATATCAAGCCATGTTGCGTCCCAAATTTGCCTTACATTATCCCAGCCCACTCCAGCAAAGAAAGCAACACAAACCTTTTTGTCTGTCGCTTCATTCGGAACAACAGAAGGCGGACATTTACTTGCAACGATGTTTATACCTGAGCTGTCAACAGAAATAGCGCTGCCAGATTGCGCGTCATATTGGATTTGCCCGCTTCCGCTTGTTGGGGTCACTTCAACCTGTTCTTCTTGGAGATTGCCAACATGAAGCTTGAATGCGTATTTTATTCCGGCAGTAACATAAGGATAAACGCCCGTCCATTCTTTTGTCTTGTCGTTCCACTCGGGATAAAAGCGTCCGATGTCACTTGGCGACGTGCTGTAAATAAAACAATCAGTCTCGTCGTTGTATTGCGCGCCCAAGGCCTTGATTGTAAATTTTATCCCCCCGTCAACCGCCTCCGCGTTGAGCCAAGGCTTTTCGGGAAGGCCTGTCGTTCCGCCGCCGCTCTCCGTGCCGTTTCCGCCGCCTGTTCCTGATCCAGTGTTCGTTCCAGAGTTTTGTCCACCGGCCGTTCCGCTGTCAGAACTGTTTGAACATTAAAACATAATTGTATTATAGAAGAATGGACGGCAATTTTTGGAAAAGAGTTCTTGACTTGCTTGATCGGCAGGACATTCCCCGCAAGGAATTTGCGGCTCAAGTGGGAATCTCGTATTCCAGCATACACAACGGCGTCGCGCTAGGCAGCGTTCCCAGCGCTGACATCGCCCTAAAAATCGCGGAAAGGCTTGACGTTCCAATCGAGTATTTAGTTTTCGGAAATGACGGCGAAAAAAAAATCTCAGCGGCGGCCGCGTCCAAAAAAGAAGAACAGTTCCTTTACCGCAAAAACAAGGACATAATCAGCGCGATAGAAAAGCTTTCCCCCGACCTTCGCGCTTCCCTCCGCGACTTGATTGTAAAGATTGGAAAGAAATAACAAGACAAAAAAAACGCGGCGACTGCCGCGTTTTTTTTACCATCATTTTTGTCCGTAATACGCGTTGGGCCCGTGCTTGCGCTCGTAGTGCTTTTTTATAATGTAGTCCGGGAGCGGCTGCGCGCCGGGGTTTATGCTAAGCGTGTTGAGCGCCATCTTGCAAACTTCTTCCAAGACGGCGGCGTTGTAGACGGCCTTTTGCGCGTCGCTTCCCCAGGCAAAGGGTCCGTGGCCGCCGACCAAAACCATCGTCACCTCGGCGGGGTTCAGCTTTAGGCCGGCAAAGTGTTCGACAATCGCGTTGCCGGTTTCCTTTTCATAATCGCTCTCCACCATTTCTTTGGAAAGGTAGGGCGTGCAGGGAACGGCTGTTTGGATGTGGTCGGCGTGGGTCGTTCCAAAAAGCGGAACGGCTTTTAGCGCCTGCGCCCAAGAAACCGCCGCCGTAGAATGCGTGTGAATGATTCCGCCGATTTTGGCGCCTTGCTTTACGGCAAACTCCTTGTACAAGACAATGTGCGTCGGCGTGTCGCTCGACGGATTAAGGCTTCCTTCGACGCGATTTCCTTCAAGGTCAAGGACGACCATCGAGTCGGGCGCAAGCTTTTCGTAGGGAACTCCCGACGGCTTAATGGCGAAGACGCCCTTGTCCTTGTCAAAGGCGCTCACGTTTCCCCAAGTGTAAAGCGCCAAACGCTGCGCCGGTATTTGCATGTTGGCCTCATAGGCCTCTTCTTTTAATGACTGGTACGCTGACATAAAAAAATCTCCTTATTGTACGGCTGTTCGCGCAGCGCGTTTTAGGCTTGCAAGCAATTCGCGGCGCGTTATGGTCTTTCAAACAATTCGCCGCTGTTACTCCAAATTCTCGACCGCGGCTTTTTCCACCGCGAGGCCTTTTTTGTAGTTGGCGAAGAACTTGTTAAAGCCTTCAACATCGGCGGCGTCGGGCGCGGTCTTTGTAATCTCGGCGCTGGCAAAAACGATTTTGCTTAGCCAATCGCCAAGGCTCATTCCCTTTTTGTCGGAAGCGTAGGCGGCCAACAGCGCCATGCCCCCAGGTCCGCCCTCGCCCGCAGTTTTCATCGAGCTTACGGCTGTGTGCATAGCCGCCGCCATGATTTTGGCGCCAACGCCGGCAGTCTTAAAAAATCCGCCGTGCCCCGTAAGCGAGTCCAGCGCGACTTTTTCTTTTTCAAACAAAATGTCCATGCCGGCGCGCAAGGCTCCCAGCGCGGTGAACAATTGGGCGCGCATGAAATTTTCCAAAGTGAAGTTTGCGTTTTGTGTCCTTACAAAAAGCGGGCGGCCGCTTGCAAAGCCGGTGATTGACTCGCCCGAAATGTAATTGTAAGGAACCAAGCCGCCGCAATCTTTGTCGCCGTTCAATGCCAATCCCAGCAAAGTGTCGTAAAGCTGGCCCTTTGAAAAATTGGCGCCCAAAGCGGTCGCGGCGCTTCCGAACAATTTAATCCACTTGTCGTATTCGCCGGTGCAGTTGTTGGCGTGGGCCATTGCGGCGGCGCTTCCGTCCGGGGTCTGGACAATGTCTATTTGGTTTTTGTAGGCGGCCTTTAGGGGCTTTTCCAAAACGACCATGGCAAAGACGCTCGTTCCCGCGCTGACGTTGCCGGTTCTGGCCGCCACGCTGTTAGTGGCCACCATTCCGGTTCCGGCGTCGCCTTCCGGCGGAGCGAGGAGGCATCCGGCCTCAAACGTTCCTGTCGGATCCAAGAACTTGGCTCCCGCATCTGTCAACGTTCCCGCGTTGTCGCCCGCAAGCAAAACGTGCGGCAAAATCGATTCAAGCTTCCACGGAAAATTTTTACTGGCCACAAGATTGTCAAAGGCGGCCAGCATTTTTTTGTCGTAATTTTTTATCGCGGAGTCAATCGGGAACATTCCCGAAGCGTCGCCGATTCCCAAAACTTTTTGGCCGCTGAGCTTAAAGTGAACCCAGCCCGCAAGCGTGTTTATGCTCGCGATTTGGGGAACGTGCTTTTCTCCATTTAAAATCGCTTGGTACAAGTGCGAGGCGCTCCATCGTTCCGGAACCGGAAAGTTGAACAAGTCCGTGAGCTTTTCGCTTGCCTCGCCTGTAATCGTGTTGCGCCAAGTTCGGAACGGAACAAGAAGATTGTCGTCCTTGTCAAAGGCAAGGTAGCCGTGCATCATCGCGCTGATTCCAAGCGCCTTGGCCTTGCGCAGTTCCAGCCCGAACTTGCTCTTTACGTCGGCTTTAAGTTCGGCAAAGGCGGTTTGCAAACCTTTTTGAACCAAGTCCAGCGAGTAAGTCCAAACGCCGTCAACCAAAGAATTTTCCCAGTCAAAGGCGCCCTGCGCGGCCGGATTGAAATTTGCGTCAATCAAAACCGCCTTGATTCTGGTCGAGCCAAATTCAATTCCAATGCATGATGAGTCAAGTTCCGCCTGTGTCATTTTATATCCTCCATAATGTTTTCCTTAAAGTATATGTCCAAGGGCATGTTGATGATTTTTTGCGCGTCGCTTTGAAGGACGATTTTTTTGTAAATCTCCTTCATCACCGCCTGGCCCTGGCCTTTTGGGTCTTGCGAAATCAGCGCGTCGATTTTTCCGTTCCGTATAGCAGACTTGTTGGACGGAACAAGGTCAAAGCCGGTCACGGCAATCTTGTGCTTAAGGCCAAGCTCGGCGATTCGTTCCCCCACAAAATGGCCTTCGCTGTTTACGATGCAAATGCCGCGCAAGTCGGAACATTCATTCACAAGCGAATCAACGGCTTCGTAGATGAATTTTTTTTCAGCGCCCCGCGCGACTTTTTGAAGCGCCTTCCCCTTGCTCGTTTCTTCAAAATATTTTTCAAAGCCCCGGCTCCGCTCGTTCAAGTTGAAGGACTCGGAAAAAGGCTTTATCGCCGCAAAGGTTCCCTCGCCTTTGGCAAAAAGCCGCGTGATCTTGGCCGCCAAAAAGCCCGCGCTCAAAGGGTTCTGCGTGGCGGCGCACAAAGGCTCGGATCCCGGCACCGTCGAGTCAACAAAACAATAAGGAGACGAAAGGCGCGCCTCGCTCAGCAAAACCAAAATTTCTTCCTGCATGACAGGCGCGATGATAAAGGCAGCGCAATCCGACTTGGCCATTTTCTTGAACTGCTCGTGCAAGGAATTTCTGTCAGGCCTTTTAAACTCGTAAGGGCGGACGCTAAAGCCAAATGAAGCGTAATCGTTTTTGCAGGCTTCCTGAATTCCGTCGTAGATTTCCTGCCAGTAGCCGCTCTCTTCGCTGACCGAAGGAATCAAAACGCCGATTTTAAAGTCGCCCTTTTTTTTAAGGAAGCGCGCGATCGGGTCCGGCTTGTAGCCGTTTTCGTCTATGATTTTGAGAATTTTTTGGCGCGTTTCTTCGCTCACCCTGCCGCGCTTGTGGAGCACGCGGTCAACGGTTCCTGTGGAGACACCGGCTATTTTTGCGATTTCGCTGACAGTCATAAAATTCAAGCCTTTTTTGCGTGCTCGTTCACGCAACTTTTAACAGAATAACCTATATTTTGCGTAATGTCAAGGATTATTTTTGGGAAGCTTGCAAGCAGCAAAAGGCGCCGCGAATAACGAATGAAGCCCCGCGCTTGAGGCGGGGCTTTTCTTTCTATTTTCCTTGGGCGGCATCAACAAGCTCAAAGTAAATCGGCTTGGGCTTGAAGTTTTTGTCAAACAAGAGCGCGTTTCCGTAGCCGGGCTTCCATGCGGGAATCCAGCTGTTTTTGTCGGACACGCCCCAAACGATGAAACTTTCCACGTTGGGCTCTTCCACGGCAAGCTTCATCAGGGACTTCCAAATTTGCTTTTGCTTTGGCTCAAGTTCCTCCAAGCGGCTTAGCGGAATGCGGACGTCAACTTCGCTAAAGCAAATCTTAATTCCAAGCTCGGCGTAGCGGCGGATGTTGGCGCGAATCGCGTCCTCGTCGTAAGGAAGGTCGGCGGCCAAGTGCAGCTGCATTCCCACGCCGTAAATCGGAACGCCGCGCTCCACAAAGTCTTTTACAAGCTCGTACATCGCGTCGGCCTTGGCGTAGCCGGCGGCTTCGTTGTTGTATTCGTTAAGGAACAAGTGGGCGGCGGGGTCAACCTCGTGGGCCTTGCGAATAGCGCGCTCAAGATAGCCGGGGCCGAGCGTTTTTAGCCAAACTGTTTCGCGAAGGCTTCCGTCTTCGTTGAACATTTCGTTGACAACGTCGTAGTCGCGGATGCGGCCCTTGAACTTTTGCATTACGGTCGTAATGTGCTCATCCATGATTTTCTCGGCCTCATCCCTTGTCTTCATTTGGTTGATGAAGGGCGGGTTCATTTCGTGCCAAAAAAGCGTGTGCCACTTGGCGACGATTTTATTTTTTTCGGCAAACTTAACGAGGCTTTCGGGATCGCTCCAGTTCCAGAAGGTTTTATTGGGCCTAAGCTGCGAGCTTTTCATGCAGTTTTCGGCAACCAAAATTTTCGCTTCCGCGGCAAGAATCTTTTGCGTGTCTTCCGAAAGCAAGTCGGTGACAGACGCGGCAAAGCCAAAGTCAACGCCTTTTTTTGCGGCGGCGGAAGCGATTGTCTTGTTTCCGCAAGACGCGGCGCACAAGCAAAGCGCGCAAAGGCACGCCAATTTTGCAAACGACAAAAGTTTTTTCATAAGTCCTCCTATTGCGCCACGTTCATAAATTCCAAGTAGGCTTTATGAACGTCGGCTGGTTTTCCTTGCATTTGAATTTTTCCGTCCTTTATCCAAATCGAACGGTCGCAAATTTTTTCTATCTGGCCGAGGGAATGCGAAACGATGACTACGGTCGTTCCCTTTTGTTTTATTTCCATCAACTTGTTGAAGCACTTTTCCTGAAAGGCGGCGTCGCCAACGGCAAGAATTTCGTCGATGAACAAAACTTCCGCGTCAACGTTGATCGCAACGGCAAAGGCCAGGCGCATGTACATTCCCGAAGAATAAATGCGAACCGGCTCGTCGATGTAATCTCCAAGGCCGGAAAATTCAATTATCGAGTCGACCTTTTTGTCAATCTCTTTTTTTGTCAAACCAAAAATGGACGCGTTGATGTAAATGTTTTCGCGGCCGCTCATGTCGGGATGGAAGCCCGCGCCCAATTCAATCAACGCCGAAACCTGGCCGTCAACTTCTATCGATCCAGAATTGGGATAAATGATTTTTGTCAAAAGTTTCAGCGTGGTTGATTTTCCGCATCCGTTGTTTCCGACAAGACCGACAGCCTCGCCTTTTTTAATTGAAAAAGAAATTCCGTCAAGAACAGTCCGCGTTTCAAACTTGTTCCGCCGCAAAAAAAGAATTTTTTCCTTTAGCGACGTTCCCTTGTCCTTGTATATCTTGAAACTTTTCACCACGTCCTTGACTTCAATCGCGTTTCCAGCCTGCATTTACAATTCCTCCGCGAATTTTTTTTGCAATTTGGAGAATGAAAATTCGCCAATCAAAAGAAAAATAAAGCCGAACGCGACCGCGCCCAATAGCGTGGAAATGTCGGGAATTTTTTTATAGTAAAGAATTTGCCTGTAACATTCCAAAATATGAACCATCGGATTGAGCATGTAAACGCGCAGAAACTTTCCATGAAGCCGCTCGGCGATGCGGTCAACCGTATACATTACGGGCGTGAGAAACTGCAAGAGCATGGCGATTATTCCCATAATGTGCTGAACGTCGCGAACATAAACTGTTATGGCCGAGACAAAGAGCGTTATTCCTATGCAAAGAAAAAGTTCCACAATAAAAACAATCGGAAGATAAAGAAGCGCCGCAAGGTTAAAGCCAAAGCCCGTAAAAAATATGACGGCGAAAATCACGACAAAGCAGTAGAGCATGTTGACAAACGCGCTTAGCGTGAACGAAACAGGAAGCACTTCGCGCGGAAAATATATTTTTTTGACCATGTTGGAGGCTGTCACCACGCAGCCGCAGCCCGCCGACAAGCACGTGCTGAAAAAAATCCAAGGCACCAAGCCCACGAACAAAAAGATGTAATACTTTTCCAAGCCCGAAGAAAAAATAACGTTAAAGACTACCGTGTAAACGACCAGCTGCAAAAATGGATTTAGGAAGGTCCAAAAAAAGCCCAAGGCGGAACCCTTGTAGCGGCCGCGCAGCTCGCGGTGGACCAGGCCAAAAATCATCTGCCTGTAAGAATACAATTCAAGCAATTTGTTCATAGAGGAATAATTATATCAAAGTTTCGGCGGCTTGTTCAATACCAAGGGCGGGGGTCGCAGTCGGCCTCGACGCGGTTTTCAACGTCGTCTTCCAAAAGCGGAAAAAAATCCAGGCCTGTGATTTCTTCCGTTTCGTCAACGCTTTTAGCGTAGCGCCAAAAGTCTCCCTCGCAAGCCTTGTTGGGAATCACAAAGGCAATCGCAATAAGATCCGCGCATTCTTCCGGCGAGACTTGCTCCGCGCCGTCTTGGTAAATCGGAACAAGTATCACCTTGTAAAATAATTCCGGAACGGCGACCTTGCTTTCGCCGATAAAAGAATATTCGCTTGCGGGCTTGGAAAGAACCGGGCCCGAAACTACATAAGCCGCGCCGTAAAGCCTGACCCACTCGCGGACCTGGTCTTCCAAGTCCTTCCATATTCCCCGGTTAAAGGCGGCGGCTTGGGGGCACATGTTGCTCATGTAAAAAGTTTCGCTCATCGCCTCTTTATCAAAAACCATGTCGCCCGCCGGAGTCAAATGCCCCCTGTCGTAGCCCGACTTTTTGTAGTCCGCGAGCGTCGCCGAGCCGCCCTCGATTTGCGGGTCGGGCCTAAAGTCGTTTGTCCGCTTGACGTTTTTTTGCAGCATAAAGTCGCGCAGGCAATACGCCGACCATTCGGCTTGCTCGTAGGATTTTCGGTAGCAAAGCGTGTAGTATTGGAAGGCGCGGATTTGGTGGTCGGGAACGGCGGGCTGGTCGTTATCGCCGGGCGCGTCGGAGGAATTGTGGTCGGCGCAAAAGTCGTCAGTGGCGCCAGCGCCTTGGTCAGGGACGGCGGCGTGGTTGGTGGCGGAGAAAGCGGCGGCGTTGCCCGGGCAGCGGGGAATCTCAAGTCCGGGCGGAAGAGTGATTTGCGCCCAGGCAGCAAAGACCGCCGCCAACAGCGCGACAAAAAAGAAAAGCGCCTTTTTATTGTTCACGCTTGTTCGCTTGAGTTTTCCGAAGAGACGGCCTCATCCTTCTCTTCCCACTTGCGGTAGAAGTTAGCCAACACCGCGCCGGACAAGTTGTGCCAAACGCTAAAGATCGCGCCGGGAACTGTGGCCATTGCGAGCGACGGAAAGGCGGTTGAGGCAAGGCTTGTGGCAAGGCCTGAGTTCTGCATTCCGATTTCGATTGAAAGCGCCTTTGTCTTGGACACGTTAAGGCGCAAAAGTTTTCCAAGGCCAAAGCCGCAAGCGTAGCCCAAAAGGTTGTGCAAGATTACGACGGCAAAGACGATGGCGCCTGTCGTGAGAATTTTCTGCGAGTTGCGCGAGACGACCGCTCCAACAATCAAGGCGATCGCGATTACAGAAATCGCCGGCAATATCGCTCCGATTTTTTGCGTGAACTTTCCGAAGAACTTGTTGATGACAAAGCCCAAGCCAATCGGAACGATGACAACCTTTACGATAGAAAGGAACATTGAAACAACGTCAACATGGACGCTCTCCTTGAGCAGCAAGTAAGTGATGGCGGGCGTGAGGAGCGGAGCGAGCAAAGTGTTTACGCTTGTCATTCCGACAGAAAGAGCGACGTCGCCCTTTGAAAGATAAGTGATTACGTTGCTGGCGGTTCCGCCGGGACAAGTTCCGACAAGAATGACTCCGGCCAAAAGGCCAACCTCAAGGCCAAAGATTTTTCCCAAGGCAAAGGCCAAAAGCGGCATGATGGTGAACTGGGCAAGGCAGCCGATGATGATGTCCTTTGGGCGGGTGAAGACAAGCGCGAAGTCTTCGATTTTGAGCGTGAGTCCCATTCCGAACATGACCAGCATCAAAAGCGGGTTGATCCAAGACGGCTGGATCCAAAGACAACTCTGCGGAACAAAGAGCGCCAGAGCGGCCACGGCCAAGATGATCAAGGCCATGAACTTTCCAAAGAAGTTTCCGATTTTTTCTAAAACAGACATGACGTACCTCTTGCAAGGATTTTACCGCAAAGAGGAAATCTTGACAATAAGCGGATTTTGCGGTGATATATAAGGATGAACGCCTTGATTATACACCAGCATGACTTGATGATTGCGCTTCAAGCGATTTGTCTTTTGACAGCGCTTTTGACTTTTCGAACAAACAACCTTTCAAGAAGGAGAAAGGCCGCGATAATTTTTTTGGAACTGAGCGCGACGGGCATTTTGTCGTCGCAGCTAGCCTTTACCACATACAGCTTTATGATGAACGACACGGCGGTCTTAATAACAAAAGTCGCGAAATTCTTCGACTTCTTTTGTCCTGTCTTTTTGATTTTAAATTTGAACTACTATTTAAAAGATTTGTTCCAAAACGAGGGCGAGCTAAAAAAAATGCCTTGGGAATTTTATGTTGCGGGAATCGTCTTGCTAATCGAAATCGCGCTGGTCATCATTTCTCAGTTCACCGGCCTTTACTACACAATAGACGCGCGAAACAATTACATACGCGGCCCCGCCCGCCCGCTGGCCTATATTTTTCCATGCGCCGCGCTTTTGCTGCAATTCATTTGCATTCTGCGGAACTTTAAAAGGATTCCGCATGAAACGGCCTTTCCGCTTTTGCTCTTCATCGCAATTCCAATCGCCGCAAGCGCGATTCAGTTTAAAATGAAAGGCTTTTACATAACGGGAATTTCTTCCGCCGGAATGGCGATACTCTTGTTCATCTTTGACTTAAAGGAAATGAACAAAAAGGTGGAGCGCGCGCACCGCTTGGAAATAGAAATGCTTGCCCGCTACCAAAAGGAATTGGAGCAAACTGTTGACGAGCGCACAAAAGAACTGCGCGTGGCAAACCAAAAAGTCGAGCGCCTTTTGCTGAACATTTTGCCGGCCGACGTCGCGCGCGAATTGACGGAGCGGCCCGGCCAAACAATCTCGCGCAACTACCCCAACGCCACAGTTTTGTTCACCGACATAGTGGGCTTTACAAAAATGAGTTCCGACATGACCGCCGACCAAACCGTAAGAATGCTAAACAAGCTGACCAGCCTTTTTGACGAGCGGGCCGAGCGCGAGGGCGTTGAAAAAATAAAAACGATTGGCGACTCCTACATGGCCGCGGCGGGCTTGGACGAAAACGCGCAAAACGGCGGCGTTGAAAAAATGGTCCGCTTTGCCCAAGGCCTTTTGCGCGACGTTGAAGAGTTCAACAAGACCGCGGAAAAGCCCCTTCAAATCCGAGTGGGAATAAACAGCGGAGAGCTTGTGGCCGGCGTAATCGGAAAGACAAAATTCATCTACGACATTTGGGGCGACACGGTGAACGTGGCCAGCCGCATGGAAAGCTCCGGCCAGCCGATGAAGATTCACGTCTCCGAGGCCGCGCAAAAGCAAGCGGCCGACAAGTTTTCCTGGCAAGGCCCCGTCCAAGTTGAAGTCAAGGGCAAGGGCTTGATGAACGGATATTTTGTAAGTTAGTCGTCGTCAAAAACTTTTTTAAGCTCTTGCAAATGGCGGCCGACGACTTTTTGGTCGGCGTCGGAAATTTGAGTTCTGGCTTCGGCCATCGGATCGCGGCCCATGCTTTTGATGAGCGCGGCGGCTTCAGGGTCTGCGGCCATAGCGTCGTCATAGCGCGCGATGACATAGCCGTAAGCGATTGCGCGAAGCTTGTCAATGGCGTTGCTCCCGGAAATTCCGTTTTTGTTCAAAATCTGTTCCACAGACTTGTCCGCTCCAAGAGCCATGGCCATTGCCTGCGCGTCGCTCGTGTCAACATCAAATTTCTTAAAGTCCGCTTCCATCTTTTTAAAGTTCTTGCAAAAAGACTGAACGTCCGAATCCGTCACTCCAGTTGTCTTGGCGCTCTGGGAAAACGCCGCGGCCGCCATAAAAAGCGCCAAGCAAGCGAATAAAAGTTTTTTCATTTTTTCCTCCTAACTTTGAGCCTTTATTATAGCGCGCTTTTTGCGGAAAAGGGGATTTTTTTTGTAGAAGTCGCGGGGAACGTTGGAACAGAGGAGGACGGAAACCTATCTTCTGATTTTTTCTTTTAATTGGTTGCCTAATTTGATAAGCTCGATGTCTATTATATTGTCGATTTTTGTAAAAAGGCTGTCGTCGCCTGAGAATTCGTTTTGTGTGTAAAAGAAAGTCGCCGGGCTTATTTTGAAAATCACGCAGAGGGCGTCAAGGACCTCGGCGGTGACAAAGGATTTTCCGTTTTCGATGCGGCTCAAATGGTTTGGCGTTATCCCCAGCTTTTCCGAAAGCTCTTCCTGCGTTATTTTGTTCAATTTTCTAAAATGCTTGAGGTTTTGGCCAAAGATTTCTTTTGAATTCATGCGCTAAATTTTATAGGCAGATTCCTCGCAAAAACACAACATTAAAAGATAGTTTTTTCTACAAAAATGCTATTTAATGCCGAATTTTCCTTGCATTAATAGGCATTTGGCGCTAAAATATCAGAATAAAGCAACATTTAAGGCAAAGTTGCATTGGAGGAAAGTATGAAAAGTTTATTTAAGATTGCGGCGCTTTTTGCCGCGCTTGGCCTTGCGGCGTTTTTTTCCGCTTGTTCCAATGGATCAGACGGAGGAAACGTTCTACCGCCAGTGTTGCCGACAGCAGCGCCAGCTCCAACAACAACGCCGGGAAGTTTCACCGTAAGCTTTGACGCCAACGACGGAAGCCAAAATCCCGCCAAGGCGACGCAAATATTCACCGCCGGAACTCCCCAAAATTTGACGTCAATAGCAGACCTTGGCTTTAAGAGGGACAACTTTGCCTTTGCGGGCTGGGCCTTGTCCAGCGCCGCGTCCAAAGCCGTCTACGTTGACGGAGCGGAATACACAGGCAACATAAGCATAACCCTTTACGCAGTGTGGACAAAAATCATTTATACAGTGACCTTTGACTATAATAACGGAAGCGAAACGCAAACTCAAAGCGTCGAAAGCGGCCAACCTGCCGCAAAGCCCGCCGACCCCGCAAAAGATCATTTTAACTTTGCCGGTTGGTGTTCCGACATTGAATGTCAAACGCCCTTTGACTTTGCGACACCCATTACAGGAAACACAACCCTTTACGCAAAGTGGAGCGACCGTCCTGTTTATATTGTGGCCTTTGACTTGAACGGCGGAAAATACGGCTCAAGCGACACTTATACGCAAAATGTTGAAGAAGGCTCCAAGGCCATGCGCCCCGCAAACGCTCCAACAAAGGACGACAAGTTAGGTGCCGGCGTGATGACAAAATACGACTTTGACAATTGGTACGCTGACGCGGACTGCAACGACTTGTTCGACTTTGACGCGATGACTATAACTGGACCAACGACGGTTTACGCAAAGTGGAATAAGACAAATACTTATGTCGTGACCTTTGACTTGGGCGGCGGAAAATACGGCTCAAGCGACACTTATACGCAAAATGTTGAAGAAGGCGGCAAGGCCTCGCGCCCCGCTAGCGCTCCAACAAAGGACGATAAGGTCAATGACGGAGTGTCAACGAAATACACGTTTGTCAACTGGTACGCTGACGCGGGCTGTGGAACTTTGTTCAACTTTGACGCGACGAATATAAGCGGCCCCACAACGATTTACGCAAAGTGGAGCGAGACAAAGTGTTATGTCGTAACATTTGACTTGGGCGGCGGAAAATACGACTCAAGCGACACCTATACGCAAAATGTGAAAGCTGGCTACAAGGCTTCGCGTCCCGCCAGCGCTCCAACAAAAGATGACGCCGTCAGCGGCGGCGTGACAACGAAATACACGTTTGTCAACTGGTACACAGACGCGAGCTGCGGAACCTTGTTCAACTTTGACGCTACGAGTATAACCGGGCCCAAGACGATTTACGCAAAGTGGACGGAAACAAAATATTACTCCATAACGATCGTAAACAACAGCGAGCATGGAAGCTTTTCCTCGAATATAACAGAACCTGTTGTTGAGGGTACTCTTGTAACGCTCACAGCAAGTCCGAATCCAGGCTATAAATTATCTTCTTATGCTATAACCTACGCAAATTCAAAAATTAAGTATACGATGAGTGAGAAATTTACAATGCCAGCAAGCCCAGTGACCGTGACGGCGACATTTACAGCCATAGAATATACGATAACTTGTGGAACGCCAAAAAACGGAACGCTGATATCTGGGGTGAATAAAGCAACCATAGGGACGACTGTCACTTTGACAGTGTGTGCAAGCGAGGGCTATGAATTCAAAAAGATTCTTGTTAAGGATTCTAACGGAAACAATGTTTCCGTGGCAGAAGTTGCGGCTGGGGCTTCCTATTCATTTACGATGCCCGCCAGTAATGTGAATGTTACAGCCAATTTTAGATATGGTCCGTTGACATTAGAAGCAATTAAAGCAAACACTATGGTGACCTTTAAAAATAACTCGGTTGGCCCAATAACATATCGCGTAAATGGCGGTGAGCCGCAGACGATAGCAAGCGACGAAAACAGTTCAATAATTCTTTCAAATGTTGGCGACAAGGTTTGCTTTTACGGCGATTGGCCGATGAGCGTACCCTTAAGTCCAATATATAGGCATATTTATTGTTACAAGGATTGTTATGTTTACGGAAATATAATGAGCCTTGTCGACAGCGCGAATTTTGAAAATAAAACGACGATGCCATTTTTATGCACATTCGAACATCTATTCTCTGGCAACGAAAATATAAAAAACAAGCAAGGAATGGACTTGCTTTTACCTGCAACTAAATTATTGTATTCGAGTTGCTACAAGGAAATGTTCTCTGGTTGCACGAGCCTTACGAAGGCTCCCTTTTTGCCAGCGACGAGTCTTGTGCGGGGGTGCTACAATGAAATGTTCTATGGCTGCCAGAAACTTGCTAGCATAACCTGTCTTGCGAGGAATATTTCAGCGGAAGAATGCACAGCGTATTGGATTACTGTAAAATCTACTGGCAAATTTACAAGGCTTTATGGTGTAAATTGGTCACGCGGCGCAAACGGCATCCCAGACGGTTGGACTGTCGTGGATTATTATGACTAATTCTTGCAAACAGGAAAAGCAAGTATGGAAAACAATGATTCGGTGATTAAGCCTTCAACTTTTTTTGAGAATTGTTGCGGCTTTAAGTTGGAGGCAATGGACAAATCCGATATAGATAATGCAAATTCTTTGCTTGTGCCGATAGAAAATTCAATTCTAGAAGCCCTTAATGAGTCTTTTGACGGAAATTCAGCCTTAAAAGCGTCAATCAATCCTAATGATTACATGTCATATTGTGACGGCACAAAATCTACGATGATTGCGTCAAAAATTGGAAAAGGAAATGTAATAAAAGGCCATAAAGGGCTTAAAATTCTTGAATTGTCAGATGTGGCAAACAATATAGTAAGAACCATCCAAAAAAATCTTGGCAATACAATTGTCAAGACATTAAACATAGAAGTGTTAAGGTTGTTCAAATCATATAGCGATGGAATATCATACATAAAGGATTTAATTTTACTAGAACATTTTACAAAAATAGACGCGTGGAAATTTTTCTATAATGATTTGGAAGATGATGCTGCAGGGATTTTTAGCAATATAGATAGAAGAAGGGCGTATTTAAATAAAATCGTTTCCTTAAAAACAGACATTATGAATGAATTTCTGTTTTTTGAATTTTTATTGAAAGACTCAAATTGCAATGCCTGTGAATTGGGAAATATCATGCAAACCTGCGCCACACTTGCAGCTCTTTATAAAGCGAATAGTGTTTATGAATATCTATTTGCCTGCGATTATAGTAAAGACATAAATACAATCATAACCCGCAATAATCCATTTGTACTTGAACTAGAGAACTTATTTTCTTCGTTTAAGCCGGACAAATTTACTTATGGTCTTGCTTTTATTAAATGCTTGCTCGGCATAGATACAGATGATGATTGCGAGCTATTAAAAAAAGATGAGTTTGCAAAAAAGAATCTAGAAACGCTCAATGGAATAAAAAAAAGTTGTGACAGCAAAAAAATTTCCTTGGCGCTGCAACATAATCTTACAAATATCTATCTTGTTGGAAAAAATAATTGATAAAACGTAAGATAATAACATGCTGTCGATTATACTCGACAATTTCCTATACTTTTTGTCGAGTATAATCGACAAAAAGTCCCTTGCGCATTTTTTTCCTATGCGCTAAACTAAGCGCGAGTTTTGAGACGCACCTTGCGCGGCTTAAAACTCGACAGCCTCGCTAAAATAGCCAAAGGCTTTTTTTGGCGAGCGCTAAACTTCAAGGCGGGGCGCAATTCCCCACCGGCTGTATAGCCAGCAAGCGACGGCGACGCCAGAGCATGACGCGGTGAGATTCCGCGGCCGACAGTAAAGTCTGGATGGAAGAAGGAATTATGGAAAACGACTCTAAAGAGCGCTTTATGCGCGCGGCAATTGAGCTTGCCAAAAAAGGCGAAGGCTGGACAAATCCCAATCCCCTGGTCGGCGCCGTCATCGTAAAAGAAAATCAAATCATAGGCCAAGGCTATCATCACAAGTACGGAGACTTGCACGCCGAGCGCGACGCTTTGCGCGACTGCCGCGAGCGGGGGAACGATCCAAGCGGCGCCGAGATTTTTGTCACGCTGGAACCCTGCTGCCACACAGGAAAGCAGCCGCCTTGCGTCGAGGCGATCGTCCAGGCCGGAATAAAAAAAGTCGTTGTCGGAAGCCGAGACCCCAACCCTTTGGTAAGCGGAAAGGGCGCCGCGTTTTTGCGCGAACGGGGCGTTGAGGTTGAGGAAGACTTTTTGCGCTCGGAATGCGACGCGCTCAATTTTATTTTCTTCCATTACATTACAAGCAAAACGCCATACGTCGCGCTAAAGTACGCGATGACCGCCGACGGAAAAATCGCCACGGCTGCCGGAAAGTCCAAGTGGATATCTTGCCAAGAATCGCGCGACTTTGTCCACCAATTGCGCAATAAGTATTCATGCATTATGGCGGGAATCGGAACGGTTCTCGCCGACGACCCGCTTTTGACTTGCCGAATTCCCGGAGGAAGGAACCCCACGCGAATAATTTGCGACAGTTCCTTGCGCCTTCCGCTTGACTCGCAGCTTGTCCAAACCGCGACCGAAGTTCCAACGATCGTCGCCTGCGCGGAACCAGATTGCTTGCAAGACCAAAACGGCGCCGCCCTCCCCGCCCATGTCATTCCCGCGCTTGACGCGGGAATCATTCGTGAAAAAGAAAAAGCGCTCGCCAAAAAAGGCGTTCAAGTGATCCGCTGCGGCTCTTCTGCCAGCGGCAATCGCGTGGATCTTTGCCTTTTAATGCAAAAGCTTGCCGCGCAAAATCTTGACAGCGTACTGGTGGAAGGCGGCGGCGCGCTGAACTTTTCGCTATTAAAAGCGGGCCTAGTCCAGCGCGTTTACTCTTTTGTGGCGCCAAAAATTTTTGGCGGGGCCGCCGCCCCCAGTCCGGTGGCTGGAAGCGGCGTTTTGGAAGTGGCCGACGCTTTTAGCCTTTCGCAAATCGATGCGCGCAAAATCGGAAGCGACGTTTTGATTGAGTACGAAGTGAAGCAAGCCCAAAAAGCCGCCGCCAGTTTTGGCGGGCCCGGCAGTTTTAGCACGAACAGCGGCGCTTTATGGAGGACATGTTAATGTTCACAGGAATAATAGAAGAAATCGGAAGCGTCGCGAGCGTGGAGCCGTCGGGAAACGGAGCGGGCGCAAGAATAAAAATCCGCGCGCAAAAGATTTTGCAAGGAACAAAAACCGGCGACAGCGTTGCCGTAAACGGCGTTTGCCTAACCGCGACAAGTTTGGGCGCGGACTTCTTTACCGCGGACGTGATGGCCGAAACCTTGCGCCGCTCAAATCTTGGAAGCCTTATGCCTGGAAGCCTGGTGAACCTTGAGCGCGCAATGGCGGCGGACGGACGCTTTGGCGGCCACATCGTGAGCGGCCACATCGACGGAACCGGAACAATCGCGGAAACAGAGCGCGAAGGAAACGCCGTTTGGGTTTGCGTCAGCGCGCCCAAAGAGATTTTGGATTTGATCGTTCAAAAAGGTTCGATCGCGATTGACGGAATAAGCCTTACCGTGGCAAAGCTTGAGGCGGCGCGCTTTGCCGTTTCGGTCATACCCCACACGGGAGAAGAGACGACGCTTCTTTCCAAAAAACCCGGCGACCTTGTCAATTTGGAAAACGACATCGTCGGAAAGTACGTTCAAAAACTTATGGGATTGGGCGGCGGCAATCTTGGGCTTGCGGGCAATTCCGGCGGCGGCGGCAACCGTTCCAGCGAGAGCAGCAGTTCCAACATAACAGAAGAATTTTTAAGAGAGCGAGGTTTTTAGCATGGAAATAAAATACAACACAATCGAAGAGGCGCTTGAGGATTTGCGGCAAGGAAAAATAATTCTTGTAAGCGACGACGAAAACCGCGAAAACGAAGGCGACATGATTTGCGCCGCGCAGTTCGCGACGCAGGCCAACATCAACTTTATCGCGACCCACGCCAAGGGCTTGATTTGTACTCCGATCAGCGAGGGCATGGCAAACAGGCTTGGCCTTTACCCGATGGTGGCCGAAAACACCGACAACCACGAGACGGCCTTCACCGTTTCGATCGACCACGTTTCCACCACGACTGGAATCTCAGCCGCCGAGCGCGCGAGAACGATTCAGGCTTGCGTAGACCCCGACTCAACGCCAAAAGATTTTAGAAGGCCGGGACACACGTTCCCCCTGATCGCAAAAAAAGGAGGCGTGCTTGTCCGCGCAGGGCACACGGAAGCCACCGTTGACCTTTGCCGCTTGGCCGGCCTTAAGGAATGCGGCGTTTGCTGCGAGATTATGGACGACGACGGAACGATGGCGCGCGGCGAGCGCGTTTACGAAATCGCGCAAAAGTTCGGGCTAAAATACATAACGATAAAAGCGCTGGCCGACTACTGCCGCGTCCACGACAAGCACGTAGTTCAGGAAGCCAAGGCAAAGCTCCCTAGCGAATACGGCGACTTTGACATTTACGGCTACACCGACGACCTTACCGGAGAGCACCACATCGCGCTTGTAAAAGGCGACATCGGCGACGGCGAAAAAGTTTTGTGCCGCGTTCACTCCGAATGTTTGACAGGCGACGTGTTCGGAAGCCAGCGCTGCGACTGCGGCCCGCAACTCCAGCAAGCGATGAAGACGATAGAAAAAGAAGGGCGAGGCGTTTTGCTTTACATGAGGCAGGAAGGCCGCGGCATCGGTCTCATCAACAAGCTGAAGACTTACATGCTGCAAGAAAACGGCTACGACACCGTCGAAGCAAATTTAAAGTTGGGCTTTGCCCCGGACTTGCGCGAGTATTGGATCGGAGCGCAAATCTTAAAGGACTTGGGAATAAAATCCCTGCGCCTTTTGACAAACAATCCGCAAAAGATTTACGGGCTTGACGGCTTTGGAATAAAAGTCGCCGAGCGCGTGTCGATAGAAATTCCGCCGTCAAAGTTTGACAAATTTTACCTTCGCACCAAGAAGGAAAAAATGGGCCACATCTTTGACCATATCAATGTCGAGTAAACTTAGGAGGTTAATATGAAATTGATTGAAGGAAAGGTCGTCGCGAAAAGCGGCATGAAAGTTGGAATCGTAGCGTCGCGCTTCAACGCGTTCATCGTTCAAAAGCTTTTAGACGGAGCGGTTGACGGCCTTGTCCGCCACGGTGTCGCCGAAGAGAACATCAGCGCCGCTTGGGTTCCGGGCGCGTTTGAGATTCCCGTCGTCGCGCAAAAAATGGCGGCCAGCAAAAAGTACGACGCGGTCATTTGCGTCGGAGCGGTGATTCGCGGAAGCACAAGCCACTACGACTATGTTTGCGCCGAAGTCAGCAAAGGCGTCGCGCAAGCCAGCTTCAACACAGGCGTTCCAGTCTTGTTCGGCATTTTGACCACCGACAACTTGGAGCAGGCCATCGACCGCGCCGGCGCCAAGAGCGGCAACAAGGGCTACGACTGCGCCCTCAGCGCGATTGAAATGGTCAACGTGATGGAACAGATATAGGAACGGTCAAGGCACGCTACGCTCAAGGCCTTGACTCGTTCCTTTTGCGGCGCGAATAAAATTTTCGCGCCGCAATCTGAAGCAACCCGCGCTGGTTGAGCCGCCGCCCGCAACATGATATGTACCCCTTTTACTGGACAAAAGTAAAAGGGGTATTTTTATGCGCTACACATTGGAGTTCAAGCTTAGATGCGTTGAGCT
>CADBBB010000029.1 GCA_902792795.1 uncultured Spirochaetaceae bacterium
TTTTTAAGGTCCTCGCTCTTGTAGGGCTTTCCCAAAATGTCGTTCATTCCGGCGGCGCTGTATTTCTTAAAGTCTTCGTCAGTGTGGTTGGCGGTGCAGGCGACGATCACGCCGTTGTAGCCGTTTTGCCGCAAAATTTTTGTGGCGTCCAAACCGTTAAGCGCGGGCATTTGCACGTCCATAAATATTATGTCGACCTTTGGATTTTTCTTGGCCTGCTCCACCGCCTTCTGGCCGTCGTCGGCTTCCAAAATTTTGGCGCCCATTTTTTTTAGGAACGCGACAATCAGCTTGCGGTTCACCGGATGGTCTTCCGCCACAAGCGCGAAAACGCCCTGCGCGATTTTTTCGTCGCTCACTTTTATCGAGGCTTCGTCAACAGGAAGCTCCATTGGCGCGGAAAAAGCTTGTGTCAAAAGTTCGCGCAATTTTTGAATTTTCACCGGCTTGTAAATATAGCCGTTGAACCAGTTGAGCATGCGCATCTTGGCGTCCTGGCGCAACTGTCCTTCGGGAACGATCAAAAAAAGCTGGGCGTTGTTTATGCTCTTGTTTGAATTGATTTCGCTGGCAAGGCGCCAGCCGTCCATCTTGGGCATAAGCATGTCGATGAAAACGATTGTAAATGGATTGTCCTGCGCGGCGGCCGCCTTCATCATTTCAAGCGCGTCCTGCCCGCTTTGCGCCAGCGCTATGTAAGGCAAGTCAAAAAATTTCAGCTTGCCTTCAAAGGACTTGCGGGCCAAGTAGTTGTCGTCGACCAAAAGTATGCGCGTGTCCGCCGGAAAATGCAGCCGCCTAAATTTGTCCAAAATGTTGTCGGCTCTTTTGGCTTCCTTGCAAGGAATGGTGAACCAAAACACAGAGCCGCCGCTTGGATTTTGCTGGACGCCGATTTTTCCGCCCATCGCGTCCACAAGCGCCTTGCAAATTGAGAGGCCAAGGCCGGTTCCGCCGTATTTTCTTGTGGTGGAAGTGTCGGCCTGATAAAAGTCGGTGAAAAGCTTTTTGCTGGCCTCTTTGGAAATTCCAATGCCGGTGTCTTCAACCTTGAACACAAGGGGGCCGTCGCCGTCGCGCTCCACAATTGTGTGAATGTGCCCCTTCTCCGTGAACTTGGCCGCGTTCTTGACTATGTTCAATAAAATTTGCTGGAGGCGCGTCGGGTCGCCCATCACAATTTTTGGAACGGAAGGATAGATGTCGCTGACCACTTCAAGCCCCTTGTTGAAGGCTTCGGCGCTGATTGAATCCATCACGCGCTCGACAACTTCGGCGACGTTCACCTCAATTTCTTCAAGACGAAAATTTTTGGAGCGAATTTTTGAAAAGTCAAGAATGTCGTTGGCCAAGGCCAGCAAGGTGTCGGCGCCAACTTGCATTTGGTGCACGTATTCCATCTGCTCCTTGTCAAGATTTGTAAGCTTTAAAAGTTCCAACGAGCCGACAATGGTTTGAATCGGCGTTCGCATTTCGTGAACAGTGCTGGAAAGAAAGCGGCTTCCTGTAGCTATCGCTTCAAGGGGCGCGTCAGATTCGCTCATGCAAAACTTCCATCGCTTTTTTGACAATCACTTCGGGCTTTTGCGGCTTGGCCAAATATCCTTTGGCGCCGAGGCTCAGGGCTTGAATGACGTATTCGCGCTGGACGGCCTGGGAATAAACGATGGCCGGTATCTGCCGTTCCCGCGTCCTAAGCTGCTTGAGGATGTCGTAGCCGGAGACGCCCTGCATGAATATGTCGAGAATCGCGAGGTCGTAATTTTTTGTTTGGATGGCCTGCGCGAACGCGGCTCCGGAGTCAAAGGCTTCGACGGTGATTCCAAGGGAAACAAAAATTTGCGTGAGCATCTTGCGCACAACTTCGTCGTCATCGACAATCGCCACCGTCAAAAGGCTTCCTTCGGCGTTGATGGAGTCTCCGTCTCCGCTGTCGGCGCCAAAGCGTATGTCGACCATTCCCGCCGCGTCCTCGTCGTCTCCGGCAAGAATGCTGTCGGCGATGATGTCCGTGGCGTCAAGGCCGGAATCGTTCTTTCCGATGAGAGAGCCGAGCGCGCTTGTCAAATCCTTGATTACTTTGACGCCGGTATATTCCGCGTGGCCGTCAAGAAATTCGTCCATAAAATTTTCAAGCGAAAGAATTTTTATGTTGCGCTTGTGGATGCGTTCGTCTGCGGTCACTGTGTCCAACAAAAGCTCGACGTTGATTCCGTCCACAAAAGAGAGCTGCAAGTTTGTCATCATCACAATGAGCTTGGGATCCCTTATCTTGTAGGTGTCGATCATCTCGCTTATTTTGTATTTGAGCAAAGAAATTTTTTCGCGGTTCAATCCTTGCGCGGCTTCGACAAAAATAATGTTTCCGTTATGGTGAATTTCCAAAACGCAAGGAGTTGTGTCCATAGAAAGGTTGACGCGCAAAATTTTTCCGATGGCCTCAAAGAAGATGTCAAACTTGATGGGCTTTGAAAAATATTTCACCACGCCGTATTGAACGAGCGAAGAAATTTGCGCGCGGTCCATGACGGGGCCAGAGACAATTACTGGAATTCTTTTTGCGTTTGGGTCGGTCGACTTGCGCTCAAGCAAGTCCATAATTTCTTCAAAGGAACTGTCAACGTCGATGACAATCAAGTCGGGAAGAAGGCGGACAACTTTTGAAAATGAATCCAAGCGGCCGTCGGCCACTTCCACGCCGACATTTTCCGAATTGAGCTTTTCGCGCAAAAATTCGCGGAACATTGGCGCCGCGTTTATTATGAGAACTTGTTTTTGTCTTGGGGCTGCTTCCATATAGATATTTTACCGCGAAAAGGCTATAATTTCAAGCGAATTTACAAGGAGGAACTTTATGGCTAGAGTCGTCGTTTTGTTGGCGAACGGTTTTGAGGAAATTGAGGCGGTCACCCCGATTGATTATTTGAGGCGCGCGGGCGTTGAAGTTGAAGTGGCCGCGATTCCTGTTGACGGAAAGGCGGACTTGCTCGTTCAAGGCGCGCATGGAATCAGCGTTAAGGCGGACTTGACTTTTGACGAGCTTGCCATGAGAGACAACGATTCCCTTCCCGACGGAGTTTTTGTTCCAGGCGGAATGCCCGGAGCCGCCAACGTGGGAGCCTGCGAGCTTGCCCTTGACTTCATAAAGCAAATGTTCGCGCAAAAAAAATTGGTCTCCGCCATTTGCGCCGCGCCGGTGGTCGTCCTTGCCAAGACCGGCGTTTTGGCCGCAAGAAAATACACTTGCTATCCCGGCATGAAAAAATTTGAGGACTATTGCGGCGGAAAGGAAAAGGCCAGCCAATTGACCGCCGGCGCCGTCCTTGTTCCAGACGAGCCCTTTGTCGTCGACCAAAACTTGATTACAGGACGCGGCCCAGGAGCCGCCGAGCAGTTCGCGATGGCGCTCGTCGAATATCTTTGCGGCGCGGAAACCGCGGCAAAAATCAAGGCCGCCAGCGTCCAGCGCTAAGCCGTTATGGACTGGAACTTTATTTTTTTCGCAAATTCGCTTCTCTTGGGAGTAGGCCTCGCGATGGACGCTTTTTCCGTTTCCATCGTGAACGCCTTGGCCGAGCCGCAAATGAAGTGGCCAAAAAGGATTCTCGTGGCCGGCGTTTACGCATTTTTCCAATTCATAATGCCGATGATCGGCTGGCTTTGCGTCCACACAATCGCGCAAGCGTTCGCCGTCTTCCAAAAATTCATTCCGTGGATAGCGCTCGCGCTCTTGGCCTACATCGGCGCAAAAATGATTGTGGAATCCCTGCGCGGACAAAGCGAGGAATGCAAGGCTTGCCAAAAGCGCGACTGCCAAAATTGCGCGTCCAACCCGGCAAAGCCGCTCGCCTTGGCGACGCTCCTATTGCAAGGCGTGGCCACGTCGATAGACGCGTTGAGCGTGGGCTTCACCACCGCCGGATACGGCCTTGCGATGGCGGCGGCGGCTTGCCTTATAATCGCGGCGGTTACCTTCGCCATTTGCTTGACAGGCCTTTTGATTGGAAAAGCCGCGTCAAAAAAATTGTCGTCGCGGGCGCAAATAGCGGGCGGCGCGATTTTAATTTTCATCGGTCTGGAAATTTTTGTCAGGGGAATTTTCTTCTAGGTTGAAAAAAATCCGCCGTTTCACTATACTAAAACTTATGGAAAAGAGCTTAAAAGAAAAATTGATTCCGTTCAGCCTCGCGCTCGCGGTAATATTAGTTGACCAAATCACAAAGGCGCTTGTAGAGGCCAACATTCCCCTTTACACAATAGGCTGGTCTTTTGCCGGCGACTTTTTGCGGATAATTCATGTGTCCAACAAGGGCGTGGCCTTCAGCCTCGGATCGTCGCTTTCGCAAACATTCCGAAGCCTCCTGTTCTCCCTCGCGCCGCTTGTTGTGATCATCCTTGTAATCGCGATTTATTTTAGGAACAAGGATTTTACCCGCTTGCAGCGCTGGTGCGTTTGCGGAATCGTGGGCGGCGGAATCGGAAACATCATCGACAGAATTTTCCGTCCGCAAGGCGTCGTAGACTTTGTCGACGTTAAGTTTTACGGAATTTTTGGATTGGAGCGCTGGCCCACGTTCAACTTCGCCGACTCGGCCATCGTAGTTTGCGGAATTCTTTTGATAGTGTCGTTCGTCTTTACGGCAAAAGGCGGCGCCACGCAAGGAAACGCAAATGACTGAAGAAGAGCTCAAAAACATCCAGGCGCCCGACCAAAGCCGCAAAATGCCGCTCACCGAAACTCAAAAACGGCGCAACGCTTTTTGGCTGCAAATGCTGGGCGCCCTTGTCCTTTTGATTGTCGGCTTTGTCTCGGGTGGTTGACTTTTATTCCGGCAAGTGAATTTCCACTAGCAAAAACAAGCAAAGCGCGCTATTGCCAGTAGCGCTCGCGAGAGCGCAGTCGATATTACCACTAGCAAAACCACACGAAGTGTGGTATAATGTTTCTATCTTTTTTATAAAGGAGAATCATTATGGAAAAGTTCTTTCAAATAAAAGAACGCGGAACCACCGTCAGCAAAGAAGTTGTCGGCGGCATCACAACATTCTTGGCCATGGCCTACATCTTGGCCGTAAACGATTTCCGCCGCTATCGCCACATTGGTGATGGCCTTGCTCGCCAATCTTCCGGTCGCCTTGGCTCCTGGCTTGGGCCTCAACGCCTTCTTCACTTACAGCGTTGTTTTGGGAATGGGCTGCTCTTACAAGCTTGCCTTGACCGCCGTTTTGCTTGAAGGAATTTTGTTCATCGTCCTCAGCCTTTGCGGAGTCCGCGAGGCCATCGTAAAATCCATTCCTGACGGAATCAAAAAAGCCGTCGCTGTGGGAATCGGCTTGTTCATCACAATCATCGGCTTGGTCAACGCAGGAATCTGTTCTAAGGACACAGGAACATTCATCGGCTTTGTAAACTTTGCCGGCGACAACCACGCGGCCATCGTCGCGATTATCGGCTTGATCATCACAATCGCCCTTTACACACTCAACGTAAAAGGCTCGATCTTGCTTGGCATCATCATCACGACAATCATCGGAATTCCTTTTGGCGTCACCACGATTCCCGAAAACTTCAAGCCTTTCTCAACTCCGGCCGCTCCCGTTTTGTTCGCCTTTGACTTTGCCGGAATCGCCGAAAACATCGGCCGCTTCTTTGTAATTTTCTTTACATTCTTGTTCACCGACATGTTCGACACAATCGGAACTTTGCTTGGCGTGGCCGAGCAGGGAAACCTCAAGGACGAAAGCGGCAACATCAAGAACTCCAAGGAAGCCTTGCTTGCTGACGCCGTGGGAACAGTGGCCGGCGCCTGCTTGGGAACTTCTACAGTAACTTCTTTTGTCGAGTCTTCTTCTGGCGTCGCCGCCGGAGCCCGCACAGGCTTGGCAAGCGTCGTCACCGCAGTCTTGTTCTTGGTGGCGCTCTTCCTTAGCCCGCTCTTCTTCCTTATTCCCGCCGCCGCCACAGCGCCCGCTTTGATTTTTGTCGGCTACCTTATGATGAAGTCTGTCGTTGGAATCAAGTTTGACGATCCGACGGAAGGAATCCCCGCGTTCGTAACGATCATGACAATGCCCTTCGCCTACTCAATCTCAAAGGGAATCATGTTCGGAATCATCGCTTACGTAATCGCCAAGGTTGCCGGAAAGAAGGCCAAGGACATTCCTGTCGTAACTTGGATTTTGGCCGTCGTCTTCTTTGCCGACCTTATCTTTGAAGCGTGCAAGTGAATTATTGCTAGATAATAAAAAAAGCCCGCGCGAGCGGGCTTTTTTGTTAGGCTTCGACGGCCACCATAGAGCCGGTGCCTGTTTTTTCCGCGTAGATGGAACGGCGGTTCTTGTATGGATTTCGGAACGACGCGATTTGCGTCCGTATGCTGTCGATGTGGCTGCGCAAAAGGTCTCGGTTCCTTTTGTTCTGCGCCAAGACTTGCGTCTGCAAATTTGACAAGTCGTTTTGCAAAGAAACGATGGACTCGTCGCGCTTGTCGCCGCCGCGCGCCTTGTAAAGGTCGGACATCGGGACGATTACTTTTTGCAAGTTCATTATGTTGGAGACGACCTGCTGCTCAAGCTCCGTGTGGGCAAGGAGCGCGTCGGCGTTCTCCGTCGTGATTGAATTTTCCTGCTTTTCCAAAACGTTCAAATACTCGCGGAATTTGTCGCGCTGCTCTTGCAACAGGCTGCGAAATTTTTTGAGAAGCGCCACGCGCTCTTCAAGTTCCTGCTCAGAAATCTCTTCCATACCCTTACCCCTCGATGTTCAAGGCTTGCTGTGACTGGGCGGGAACAGTTCCGTTGGACTTTTCCGCCGCCTGCCGCCAAGAGTCAGTCAACTGGCTCATCATGTTCAACACTGAATCAATTTTGTCTTTGCTTTTTGAAATGTTGGCGTTTCTAAGCTGGTCGTTAAAGTAAAGGTAAAGCGACATGAGGTTGCGGGCGATCTCTCCGCCCTTTTCCATGTCAAGCGACACTTGCAGCTCCGTTATTATTTCTTGCGCGCGCAAAACATCCGCGCTAAAAGACTCTATATTTGCGACTGGGAGTTTTCCGTCTGGTCCAAATTTTGAGGAAGCGGAAACAAGCCGCTTTACCGCGCCCTCATATAGAAGAACAACGAGTTCGGCCTGGCTGGCGGTCTTTACGCTGGCCTTTTTGTAAGCGTTGTAAGCCTGGTTGTACATCATAATTTAACGCCTCCCGTAAAACAGATAATACATCGATTAGATTATCGGTTTTTCAAAAAAAAAGTTGAGGCCTTTTTTGCAAGACCTCAACTTTTTTTAGGCGAATTTACGCCCAAACAAGCCGGCGCGTTGTCAGTAGTAATTGCCTACATAATAATTATATTCATTGGCAGTATCTTCGTTCAGTTTTACATATACATGCGAACCGTCGACAATATTCTTTCCTACAATGGAAGTTGCAAGGACGGAATCACTGTAAATACCGGCAATAAAGTATTGGTTTAAGATTTGCAGCGTGTCAAGGCTCCAAACGCTCTCGCTGGAATCAATTATATACATTTGGGCCTTGCTTGTGGCAAGAACTCCGTCTGATCCAAAGACTGAATAGTTGACAGTTTTTAGAACAGGATAATACAAATTCACAAGCGCGTCAGTTCTTTGCGGCAATGAAAAATCAGTTCCAATAAGAGCCTTCACGCCTTGGGCGATATCGCCTGTAACGCTTGTAAGCTTAAATTCGCAAGAGCCGCTTCCAACAGTGTATGTTCCGGAAAAGTCACCCAATTTCTTGAGTTTCGCAATTCCGTCCTCCTGGTACATATAAAAGTCCGAGCCTTTAAAAACGCCGTTTCCAATTTCTGTAATTACAGGCTCCACAAGCTCGCCGTCAGCTGTTTTTACGCTTATGCCAATGTTATTCGCGCCGTCAGCCGGGCACTTGAACTTAATCTTTATTCCGCCTGATTCATATTTAAAGCTTCCTTTGTTCTCAAACTCGTCATCTAACGACAAAACGTCGCCTTGAATGGAACATGCGTATTGAATGACATTGTTGGACATCAAAAGCTCATAGTTCTTTTTTTGAGCGGCAATATACTCCGGCGCTATGTCAACTCCCACAAGCCCCATAAGCTGAGCCTGTTTTTGCGTGACCGCAAGTTGGAAAGCCGCCACTTCATCGGCAGTACGAGCCACATTGTCTCCAAAGTATTTTCCCAAAACTTTTATCACAAGCTTTTTTGTGGACGGATTGTAGGTATAAGAGCCCAGAGCGTTTTTTTGCCATTGGGCATAACAAACAGAGCCATTGCGTTCTCCGTATCCGTTTTTAGAAACCACAGTTCCGTCGCTGTTAAAAAACATTCCATATCCAAGAACGTTGGTAGTTACATACGACTGGCCCTTGAACGGATCGCTTTGAGAAAGATCCGGAAGCGTTGACTGGCCGTAAGACGACGGGTCTGTCGAGCCGCCAGGAACATATCCGCCGGACGCGGGATTGTCACAAGAAGCGAACGCCGCCAAAAGCAGCGGAACGGACGCAAGGCAAATTGCCTTCACAAGTTTTTTCATAAAACACCTCGTTTCAATTTTTTTTGGAAAAGCGGAGAAGAAAAAATTTCTTCTATAATACCCCCCCCCCCCCGCAATTTGTCAAGCGGAATTTTTGAGGCGCCGCTTTTTGAGTTTTATATGAAAGGTGAATTTAAAAAAAAACGCCGCCAGTTTTGAGGCGGCGTTGCATCTCGCGCAAGAAGTTATGCGGCGGAAATATTATTGCTGTCCTTCGTCCGTGAGAATTTCTCTTGCGGGAACCATGACCTTTTTGTCGTAGCAAGTGAACATGTTGTCCACGTTCTCAGGCTTTGTGGCTTGCGTCAAGACGCTCACAAGCGGAACGATGGCAAGGCCGGCCAGCATGCAGAATACGCCGGAATAAAGGGAGTTCTTAAAGATGAATGTCAAGAAGGCGCCGCCAACTTGGACAACTCCCAAAGACTTTAAGAGCTGGACAATCTCGACAACCGTGGCGAAGCAGAACGAAGCGGCGACGGCGGCTTTGCTGGTCTTTTTCCAGTAAAGGCCGTAGAGGAAGGGAGCCAGGAAGGCGCCGCTCAAAGCGCCCCAGCTCACGCCCATCAATTGCGCGATGAAAGTGACGCGGCTTTTTGCCTGCACAATCGCTATCGCCGCCGAAAGGACTATGAAGACGGCCACAAAGACGCGCATCATCAGCATGTTTCCTTTTTCCGTGTTGCGCTTGTTCTTGAGCGTTCCGATAAAGTCAAGCGTGAGCGTGGAGCTGGACGTAAGCACAAGCGAAGAAAGCGTTGACATCGACGCGGACAAAACCAAAATCAATACGACGCCTATCAAAACGTCTCCAAGGTTTGAAAGCATGTTAGGAACGATGGAATCAAAGCCCTGCGCCTTGACGGATTCCGCCGTGGCGAACAAGCGGCCAAAGCCTCCCAAGAAGTAGCAGCCGCCCGCGACCACGACGGCGAAGGCGGTTGAGATTACGGTTCCGATTTTAATCGACTCTTCGTTTTTAATCGCGTAGAATTTTCCGACCATTTGCGGAAGTCCCCACGTTCCCAAAGAAGTCAAAAGGACTACGACCAGCAAATAGAAGGGGTCGGGGCCAAAGAAGGAGACGTAGGCGCCCTTCATCACCGGCGACTCGATTTCGCTCATAAGCGCGAGGCTCTTCATAAAGCCGCCGTTTTGGGCGAGCACCGCCAAGACGACGGCGACGATTCCGACCAGCATCACAAGACCTTGAATAAAGTCGTTGACGGCGGTGGCCATGTAGCCGCCCACGATTACGTAAATCGCGGTAAGGAGCGCCATGACGACGACGCACACGGCGTAGTCGACGTTGAAGGCCATCTTGAAGAGGCGCGAAAGTCCGTTAAAGAGCGAGGCCGTGTAGGGAATCAAAAAGAAAAATGTTATCGCGCTTGAGGCTACCTTGAGTTTTTCCGAGGCGAAGCGGCGGCCAAAAAAATCGGGCATCGTCTTTGAGTCCAAAAAGCGCGTCATGATTCTTGTGCGCCTGCCCAAAATCGCCCAAGCCAAAAGGGAGCCGATAAAGGCGTTTCCCAAGCCAATCCAAGTGGAGGACACGCCAAAGGCCCAGCCAAACTGGCCCGCGTAGCCTACAAAAATTACGGCCGAAAAATACGAGGTTCCGTAAGCGAAGGCCGTAAGCCAAGGGCCGACTTTGCGGCCTCCCAAAACGTAGCCGTCAACGTTTGAGCTGACGGAGCGGCACTTGATTCCCACAAGGACAAATACCGCAAAAAAAACAACGATTAAAAATAGTTTGATGAACATAATGGCAAATTGTAGCGCCAAACACGGCCTTATACAAGACGCCAGCTCACTCTGCCGCCGCGCGGCATTATGGCATGGAAATTATTTACTTGTCCGCTCACGCGGACTGTCATTCGCCGCTTAGGGCTTCCACAGGATCCAGCTTGGCCGCGCGGCTGGCCGGGCTAAAGCCAAAAAAGATTCCCACAAAAACGCTGAAGCAAAAAGAAATCAAACAGCTTTTTATGCTTACGACAAAGGCCAGCGAGCGCGCGAATTCCACGCCAAGGCTTATCAAAACGCCAAAGACGATTCCCGCGATTCCGCCCATAAGGGTTATCGCCGCGGACTCAATCAAAAACTGGCGGCGAATCACGTTGGGGCTGGCGCCCAAGGCCTTCCGTATTCCAATCTCCTGCTTGCGCTCGGTGACGGTGACAATCATGATGTTCATTATTCCGATGCCGCCGACGAGCAGGCTTATCGCGGCGATTCCGGCAAGCATGACGCTCAGCGTTCCGGTTATCTTGTTCATTTGGTCGATGAAGGTTTGCATTGAGCTTACGCGGACGCTGCCTTCCGTTCCGCTCTTATCGGAACAAAATTTTTCAAGCGTCTCGACAAGCTCGCTGGCCTTGGAAGCGCTCACGGCTTGGACCATTACGGTGTCGGCGCTCGCGTTTGGCGTGATTTTTTTTTGGTAAAAGCCGCGTGGAATGTAGCATCCGGTCGTGGCGTTTTCCATTCCGCTGGTCTGCTCCTTAAGCACGCCGCAAACCATAAAGTTAAAGCGCGCCTTGTCCGCCACCAGCAGGACGCTTTTTCCGACCGCGTCTCCGTTGGGAAAAAGCGACGACGCGACTTCGCTTCCAAGAATAATTTTTTGCTCGCCCATCACGTCGTCGGTTACGGAAAAATTTTCTCCGTAATCAAGCGCGAGGCCGAAAGTGTTTATGTAATTGTTTTCGACGGCTTGGCAGGAAGAGCTGGCGCTTGTCTCGCCGTAAGAAAGCGTCGCGCTCAAATTGTTTTTGTACCAAATTTTTTTTATGCCGGAGACGGACGCAAAGAGCTCTTCCCTAAAATTTTCGTCAAACTTTAGCGTGACGCTGTCGCGGCTTCTTCGCATAAAGCCGGCGGAAACGCTCACCATGTCCAAGCCGCTGGAACCAAAGGTGTCTTGTATTTGCCGCGTGGAACTCTGCCCCATGCTCATTATTATAATCACGCTGGCCACGCCGATTATCACGCCAAGAACAGAAAGCGCCGTCCGGATTTTGTTCCTGCGAAAATTGCTTAACGCGTTTAGAAAATCCTCAAACATTTTGGGCTCCGTCAAATTTTTTGGGCCTTTGCTTTTTGTCGGACTGAATCATTCCGTCAAAAATCCTAATGCAGCGCTTGGAGCTTTCGCCGACGCGCGGATCGTGGGTGACGATTACGACGGTGGTTCCGGCGGCGTTTATTTCCCAAAACAAATCCATCACCGCGCGGCCGGTCTCGCTGTCCAAGGCGCCGGTCGGCTCGTCGGCCAAAATAATTTTGGGCTGGGTCACGGTGGCCCGCGCTATGGCAACCCTTTGCTTTTGGCCGCCGGAAAGTTCGTAAGGTCTGTGGCTCATTCTGTCGTCAAGGCCAACCCTTGCGAGCGCGGCGGCGGCGCGTTCCATCCGTTCGCGCCTGTCGATTCCGGCGTAGCGCATCGGAAGCATTACGTTTTCCAAAACGCTCATCGACGGAAGCAAAAAGTATTGTTGGAAGACAAAGCCCACGGTTTGGTTTCTCAAAAGAGCCAATTCCTTTTCGCTCATAAGGGCGGTTTCTTCGCCGTTGATTTTTACGATTCCGTCCGTGGGCCGGTCAAGGCAGCCGATCATGTTCATGCAAGTGGACTTTCCGGAGCCGCTGGGCCCCATTATCGTCACAAATTCGCCTTGGTCAATGTTGAACGAAACGCCGCGCAAGGCCTGCACTTCAGTGTCGCCCATAGAGTAAACGCGCCGGACGTTTTCCAAGTTGATTACGCTTTGGCCCATCAAAAGCCTCCGCGCCTTGGAGCGCCGCCGCCGGGCATTCCGGGCGGCCCCATTCGCTTGTTTTTGTTAAAGCCGGATTTTTGCCCGACGCTCTGGGCCTTTAACACGTCACCTTCTTTCACGTCGCCCTCAACTATTTTTACATACTCGCCGCCGTAAGGAAGGACCGTGACGTCAATCTTCTTTCCGTCCTTTTCGCGAACAACAAATGCTTGGCGATTTTCGCGGCCGACGGCGTAGCGTTCGACAAGCAAAAATTGCTCGTCGGGCGCGACTTTAATCTTTCCGCTAAAAGAAAAGTTTGGCAAAATCGAAGGCGGATATTCGTCAATTCTAAGCCTGGCCTCAACGACAGTCGCGCCCCGGCTTGTCACCTCGCCGATGGCGGGCCAGCCGACGACATGGCCCTTGACTTTTTCCTGGCACGCCGGAAAAGTGAACTCCACTTCTTGTCCGGCCTTTAATTTTGAGACGTCGGTTTCCGCAATTTCCACGTCAGCCACCAAGTAGCTTACATCGACCAAAGTACCGACGCTGTCCTTGGCCTCAAGGGAATCGCCGACGCTAACGTCTATGTCCGCTATGATTCCGTCAAATGTCGCGGCCACTTTGCGCTCGGCGATTTTTTGGACCAAGGAAAGCCGCTGGGTTTGCATCAAGGCGTATTGGCGGCGGCTTCCGGTGACGCGGGCTGTTTCCATTTCATAATCGTGCTTGGCCAAATTGTACTGCTGCTCCGTGTCGTCCATCTGCATGATGACGTCGCCGGCCTTGACCGCGTCGCCTTGCTTTGCGTAAACGCCGACAACCGTTCCGTTGCTAAGGGCCTGCAAGTTTTGCTCGTGGGCCGCGCCTACCACGCCCGCCACGCTGATTGTGTTTTCGTAAATTTCTTTTTTGACCGTGTAAGTCACGCCTTGGGTTTGGCTCTTTGTCAAAATAGAACGGACAACGACAAGCGCCGCTACGACGACGACAAAAAAAATCGCAAGGGCCAAAATAATTTTAATCTTCTTCCGGGAGTTTTGGATCATGGTTCAATTCCTCGTCTCTGTTAAAAAGTGTTTTTGTCTTGTTGTTGTAAATAATCAAGTCCAGCGCGTTTATCAAAGTTTTTATGCGGTAGTTTTCCTTGTTCACTTCGGCGGCGCGGCTCTCGCTCTGCGTTATGATTCCTCTTTGGTACCAAACGGCGGTGTCGCTGGCAATTTTGGAATAAGTTTCAAGCGAATCCTTGTAGGTCTTGGCCGCCCATTCAATGTCTTCCAAAGAAGTTTGCCGCTCCACAACCGACGTGTCGTAATCCTTCTCGGCCGCCTCAATCGCTATCAATTCCAGCCGCTCGTCAACGCCCTCCACTTTTTTTTCAATCGCGGCGAGGCGGAATTTTTGCGGGACCAAAGAAAAGCTAAGCTTAAAAAGCGGACTAAAGGCGTCGCTCCAAATTGGAAACGAAACGCCCGCCGTAGTTTTTAGGCCGGTGGAATGCCAAGCCAACGACGAGCCCATGTCAATCGTGTCGCCAAAATTTCTTTGGTTTGTCATAAAGGCGTTGGTTGAATTGTTGAATGTGTATCCGGCGTTGGCGGAAATTGCCACGGCCTTGTTGGCGGCGCGCGTCCGTGAATTTATTTTGTTGGTCCAAACCGCGCTCTCGATTTTTTTGAAATCCTCTTTTTCAAAAGCCAAAACGTCAACCGCGTCTACAGACGGAATCTCCGCCGGCAAAAATTCCATCGCGTCGGCCACGGAATATTCCACCCCGCACTCATGCGCGAAGACCTTGGTCTTTCGTTCAAGCTCGCGCCGGTAAATGTCAACGTCGTGCCGGTCGCTCTCCACTTCCATTTGCTTTAACTGATACTTGGACGACGTGGCCACATAGCCCTGCGCCTTTATTTGGTCAAACTCAAGCGAATGTTCGTAGAGCGACCTCTGCGCCGTAACAATTTTTTGGGCGGTCTCGTAAATGCTTTTGAGCTCGGTGTAAAATTGCGTCTCCATGTCCACAAAGCCGTTTTGCAAATTTCTTTGCGCCTCAAGCAAGGCGCGGGCGGACTTGTCCAAGGCGATGTCCCTCTGTTCCTTGACGCCGGAATAAAGGTCCACGGCCACGCCAAAAGACGTGTTCTTTGTGTCAAAAGAATCTTTGTCATAAGTCATGTTGGAGCTGGCCGAAAAAGTCAAGTTGCGCGCGGCGGGAATTCCAACGGAAGCGTTTGGAGTGAACGTGCAGTAGCCGCTTCCAAAATTAAAGGCGATAGTTCCGGTGGAAAGCTGAATGTTCATGCCGTTGGAAATTTTCGTCGACTTTGTGTTTAGAATCGCCTTGTCAACTTTTTCAGAAAGCTCCTTCAAAGAGCTGCTGTTTTGGAAATACCCGAACAGCAGCTTTGAAAGGCTTTCTTCCGCGTGGAGAAGAGAGACAAAAAAAAGCGCGCAGAAGAAAAAACTTTTTTTCATCGCATGGGTTTAGAACAATTTTTTGAGCGCTCCGCCAAGAGCGTCTCCGGCCTGCTCTCCAATCGCTCCGGCCGCCTGTTTTTCAAGCTGTCTTTGCAACTCGGCCTTCTTGGAATTAAGCTGCTTGTTGAGCGCGTCCATGTTGAGGCTTTGCGCGTTTATTCCATTTTCAAAGTTGAAGAACTGCGAAATCTGGTCGGTGACGCCGCCGGTCTGCTCGCCGAGCTTTGCCGTGATTTGCGCCTTGGCCTCGCTTATGAGGGCGGCCAATTCCTTGTTGACCACGTTCTTCAATATTGTGTTGAACTGCTTGTCCAAGTCCGAATCAAGCTTTAGCGAAAGATTTCTTTCCGCGTCGATGGCGATTTGCGCGCCAAGCTGCAAGCGGTCAATCGCGCCAAGCGCGCTTGTGTAAAAGCGGTAGGCGATGGCCGGCTCAAAGGGGTTGGCGGTGAGCGCCAGCGACCTCATGTCAAGCTTGGCTCCAATGGAAACGGCGCCCGTCAAGTCCATAGTTCCTGTGGCGGCGATTGTCGTGTTTGAAGCGAGGTTCAAGTAAGGGCTTTCAAAAGAAAGCGGATAATTGTTTCCGCTGTATTCGGCGCCCACGAGCGGGTTGTCCGTGACGCTGCGCGCGTCGACCACAACCTTGGCCTTGTGCGTCCGTTTTCCGCCCTCGTCGTAGGAACCGGAAAGCGTGGCGGGCTTTCCGCGCTTGTCCATGTCGTTTGAAATTTCCAAGCCTTGCGCTGTGACGCCCAAACCGGAAAAAGAAATTTTTTCTATCAAGAAGCGCGGAACGTTGTCGTTCTTGTACCAAACGTCAACGCCCGGAAGGCGCGAGTGGCGCTTTTGCGTCTTTGCCGCCTTCTTTTGCGTTTCCTTAGCGTCTGCGGAAGAAGACTGCTTGGCCTTTATGGCCGCGTCAATCGCCTGCGAAACGTAAGGATAATAGTCGCCGCAAACGGCGTAGAGCGCGCTGTAAAAGGCGTTGCTCAAAATTTGCGTTCCTGTGTCCAAGTTGAACGAAGTGATTTTCTTCAACTGTGAATTGATCAAATCCGTGTCGGCCTTTATCGCCGCCTGCACGTCGTTGGAAATCTGCTTGATTTGGGCGCCGTCGGCCTTGACCTCGCTGGCGACACTCTTTACGTTGTTGGTGACGGACTTGCTTTTTTCGAGCGCGCTCGTAACTTCCGTAATCGCGTTCTTAATCGCGATAGGGTCGTTGACCTTTGACCAGTCCTTGTTGACCAAATTTTTGACGCTGCCAGAAAAATCGTCTACCTGCTTTTTAATTTCGTCAGGCTTCTTCTTCCATTTTTCGACGGCGGCCTCAACCTTGCCCTGAACTTCCTTTGCCAAAGCGGGCGACTTAAGGTTGTCCTGAACGTTCTTTATCATGTTCTCAGGATTGTATTCGGCAAAGGCCGCCTCAATTGATTCCTTGGCGGCGGAAATCGCCGCGTCTTTTTTTTGGCCGGCGGCGGCGCTGAATTTTTGGATGTAGGGATTGGATTGCCTTTCGACGGCAGGAAGCTCGCCGGAATAAGTTCTGTCCGTTCCTATTTGCAAGCCGGTCACCTCGATGTTCTGCGCGTCAAATTTTCCGCGCAAGGCTTCCGTCAAATTGAATTTAATTTCGGTCTTTTCTATTTCAAAAAGATTTTTCATCGGCTCGTTGGCGTTGGCCTGCTGCAAGCCGTTGACGGTAATCGTGGCCTTTAAGATTTCCACATTGACGCGCGCGATGTCCGTGCGGGCGCCAAAAACTTTTTGCATGCCCGCCGTCAAGCCTTTTTTGGCCAGCGGATTTTTAAAGACGATTACGGCAAGGACAACGGCGGCGACAAAAGCGGCGGTCGCGATGAAGGGAACAAGCTTGAAGGAGCCCTTGTTTTTCTTGACGTCCTTGGCGATAGCCTTGAGCCGCTTGAAGTCGCTCTTGACGATCATTTTGTCAAGCGGAATGCGGACGGTTCCCGCCTTGGCCGGATTGTCCTCAAAAAGAGATTTTACCAAAGTCAAGTCGCTGGAAATGTAAATCTTTTTGTAAAGAACCTTCTCGATTTTGTCAGCCTTGTAAACTTTTTTCAAAAGCCCCGGAAGCTTCTTGGCCGGAATTTTCTTTTGCTCTTTTTTTGGCTTTTCGGCGGGCGTCTCTTTTTCCGCGGCCTTTGGCTCGGCCGCTTTTTTTGCCGGACTTTTTTTGGCGGGCGTCTTTTTCTTTGTGTCTTTATCTGTAATCTTTGCCATAATTAAAACTTCTCCTCAAAGGCTTCGAAAATTTTTCCAATGACCGGCAAATTCTGAACGGCCTTATAAAAGGGCGACTTGATGAAACTGGGCGCAACCTTGGCCCGCCAAAATTTCACGAAGAAAATTCCCAAGAAAAAAAGCGGAATGTAAAGGACAAGGCTGAACAAAAAACTTCCCATCACAATCGTGTTGTTGAACTTTGTGAAGCCCACAAAGGGAACGTCAACCAAAAAGCCAAAGAGGCCTTCAAGCGGCTTTAGCGTCAAGACGGCGTACCCTATCGTTCCAAAAATCGGGTCAAGCATCCAAGCAAAGTAGGAAACGACAAGAAGCGTGAGCAAATAGGCCGGCTTGTTGATGCGGACAAACATAAAGAAAACCAAAATCAGGCACCAAAGGGCGTTGTTCTTTGGCATAAGGCCAAGCATGACTCCCAAGGCAAAGGCGTGCGCTATTTCCGCCGGATTTTGATTGGCGTTGAGCGCCTTAAAAAAATTGGCGATCCACTTTAACATTTTTTCCTCCGTTTTTTTGGAACGTTGAATAATATTCTATATTATATCACAGTTGGAACGCTTTTGCTAGAGGAAGCCGGCGCGGTTGAAAAAGTTCCTGCCGCGCGATACAATGGCAAAAATGTCCCTTAACTGCAACGAAATTAATTTAATTCTAAACGAACTCAATTTGCAAGGCGCGTTCATCCAAGACATAACGCAGCCCGGCTACGACACGATGGCCTTTTATCTTTACAAGGAAGGACAGGCAAAAACGCTAGTGGTCTGTACGGCCAACAACGCCACTCGAATAAACGAAACGCGCCGCAAAATCACAAAGAACGACAAGCCCTTGCGCTTTATGGAATTTCTAAAGTCCAAAATCAAAGGGGCCAAAATTCTTTCTTGCGCGCAAATCGGCTTGGAACGAATCATAAAATTTGAGCTGGGTCATGGTGACGAACTCTTCAACATGTATGCCCGCTTGTGGAGCGGCGCCGCAAACATAATTTTGTGCGGCCCTGACAACAAGATTTTGGACACAATGTTCCGCCGCCCGCAAAAGGGAGAGGTGACCGGCGGCCTTTTTGACGAAAACGCGCTGATAGAAAGCGCAAAGAAAAAGGCGGCTCAAGAAGGAACGCAAGCCCAAGACGGCGCGGCCCAAACGAACGCAAGCCCCAAAAACGGCGCGGGCAATTTTTGCGCGCCAAACGATTCCAGCGCGCGCTTTCCCGTCCGTGACTTTTTGGACGTTCAGGAAGAAGTTTCGCGCCTGCATCCCGACTGGCCGCCGCTAACGTTCAACCAAAAGGTGGATTGGTTTTACAGCGAGCGCGCCTCCGCCCTTTCGCGCGACGCGCTTTTGGAAAAGGCAAAGGCTTGGTACGAGGCGCGCCATTCCCGCCAAGAGGCCGCCTTGGAGCGCCTTCAAAAAAAGAAGGCCGACTTTGAAAATTCCGGCAAGAACAAGCATTGGGGCGACTTGATTTTGTCCAACGCGCATTTGCTTGACGATTCCTCCAACTTTTTGGAATGCGAGGACTACCAAAGCGGCGCGACAGTCCAAATAAAAATCGACCCAAAATTTTCCGCGCAAGCCAACGCCGCCCGCTACTACGACTTGTACAAAAAAGAGCAAAGCGGCGCGGAGGAATTGACGGCCGAAATAGAGCTTTCGCAAAAAAAGCTCGCGGCCTTGGACAAGGCCTACCAAGAGATTTTGAACGAAAAAAATCCCATCCGCATCGAACAGCTTTTGCGCAAGGATTCCGCTCCCAAGCAAAAAATCAAGAAGACGCATCCGGGCTTGGACTACACGGTGAACGGCTGGTACATTTTGGTGGGCCGCGACGCCAACGAAAACGACGAGCTTTTGCGCCGCCATGTCAAAGGCAGCGACATGTGGCTTCACACCCGCGACTGCCCCGGCGGCTACGTGTTCATAAAATACCGCGCCGGAAAAACGATTCCGCTGGACATTTTGCTTGACGCGGGCAACTTGGCCGTCTATTTTTCAAAGGCGCGCAAAAACGGCAAGGCCGACCTTTACTACACGCAAGTAAAGCATTTGCGCCGCGCCAAGAACGGCCCCAAAGGCTTGGTCCTTCCCACGCAGGAAAAAAATCTTTCGGTCACCCTTGACCCCGCCCGCCTCAAGCGCCTGGAAATGGACCGCCAAGGCGACGAGCTGTAGCGCCTTGCCATTTCCGCGAGCGGATATTGCGTTCGCGGGCATTTTTTGGTAGAATGAAGGGATATGCAAATCAAGGACATTTTTGACAAAAAAAAGCTCACGCTTTCATTTGAAGTCTTTCCGCCAAAACAACAGGGAAACCTTGACACTATCCCGGAAAGAATAAACGCCCTGGCGGCTCTCAAGCCGGACTTTATCAGCGTCACTTGCGGAGCGGGCGGAACAAACCAAGGCCAGGTTTTGGAAGTTTCAAAAATGGTCTCCGACAGCGGAACGGCCTCGCTCACCCACTTGACTTGCGTAAATTCAACAAAGGAACAAATCGCGCAAACCGCGCGCAAAATGAAGGACTGCGGAATACAAAACATTTTGGCCTTGCGCGGCGACATACCGCAAGGAATGACCGAAGAAGAAGCGACGCGCGGCGGCTACAAGCACGCCGACGAACTTACGGCCTTTCTAAAGCGGGAAGGCTTTTGCGTCGGAGGCGCCTGCTATCCCGAAGGCCATCCCGAATCCGCCAATAGAATGGAAGACATTGAGCTTTTGAAGAAAAAAGTCGACGCCGGCGCGGACTTTTTGACCACGCAAATGTTTTTTGACAACGACATGCTCTACAGTTTTTTGTACCGCTTGGAAGCGGCGGGCATCCACCTTCCTGTCTTGGCGGGAATCATGCCGATTACAGCCGTGACGCAAATTCCAAAAATGATAAAGCTTTCCAACGCCTTCATTCCGCGCAAGCTTTTGGCGATATGCGATCGTTTTGGAGACTCGCCCGCCGCCTTGCGCCAAGCCGGAATCGCTTACGCCACCGACCAAATCATAGACTTGATTTCAAACGGAATTCGCGGCGTTCACATTTACACGATGAACAAGCCGGAGATTGCCCAAGCGATTTTGGAAAACGTCAACGACATAATTGGAGCCTGCAACAAGTAATATGAAACGCATCAAACCTGTAAAAGCATACAAGACACTTTCAACTTGGCTGGTGAGCGTAACAAACTTTGTCGCCCTCAGCGGATTGGTTTCCTATTTGCAAACCGTGACTGAAGATTTTTTCCTCATTCAATTTTTAAGAAAATTCAAATTTACAAAAACGCCTATTGTCCACGTTGACAATCCTCTTGACAATAAAATCCCGTTCAACCCAAGATGCATCGCCGACTACTTGGGCTTTGTCAACTACTGGATACGGCCCTTGGGTCTTGTCGTCATGACAAAAGGAAGAAAGCGCGCCCTTCCCCACATCATAAGGTATTTCCGCTGCATAAAAAAAGTTTACATAAACGCGGCCAAGATTTATCGCTTTAGGCTTTCAACGACGAACAGGCCGCATTATAAAAGAAGAATTTATTTTGCCGGAGTGCATTTGCTGGACCCCCACTACCTGTGCGTTCCGTCCCTGCACATAGCGGTCGTATGCCTGGCCTATTCCTACATGCGCCAGGTCTTTGACGAGGAAAACTATTCGGAGCAAGAAAAAGAGCTTTGGAACAAGGAGCTTTACGACGGAGCTGTGAACATAGCGGAAACAGTTCTCTACGTGAAGCAGCACAGCGTCAACTGCATTCCAGCCGCGCTCTATATGATTACAAAAATTCTTCCGTCGCTTTTTTCAACGCAAGACGCGATGGGATTTTTGGACTCAATGTTCAAAACGCGAAAGGACATTCCGCAAGAACAAAAAAAAGAAGTCGTGGACTACATGAAAAGCCTCTTGTCGCAATTTTTAAAAGAATCCGAGTCATGCGACGATTGGACGGTGCCCGTGAAAAATTGGCTAATAAAAACCGAGAAAAGCGCCGATAATAGTTAGTATGGCAGAATCGCTTGAATTTTCGCAAAAGGTCGTAGAAGCGGCGCAGGCCAAAATTGACTGGTACAACGCCAACGTTATGCCGGAACTTGTGGAAGACTACAGGCTTTTCCACACCTGCATACAGAATCTCTATGACCTGATGATACAGAAATCGCTTCTCAAACCTGATCCGTACAAACTGGACCGAAAAATTTCGGGAATAAAGCCGCTTGACAACACGCCGTTCATCGACGGCGAGCGAACGACAATCATCGGCGCGCGCTTTTCGGAATACGAAGCGATGCTCGATTGGATCTGCACCTACTACAAATTTTCAATCGACAGCCTGAAAATTCCAGAAATAAAAAAACTTGTCGAATACAACAATTCATTTTTGTGGAATTCGCTTTCTCCAAACAACACGATTCCAAACACGCGCGGCCTTGCCCAGTTGGTTTTTGAAATGAAGCATGGGGCGGACGCCCTGACGTCAAGTTCCATCAACGACATATTGGCCAAAATTCAAAAGGCCACCGGCAACTTGACAAAAATCCTCAAAGATTTGACGGAATTTCAAAAGGAAGTCTACAAATACAAAATCCGCGCGCAAATCATTCTCAACCAAAAATTTGACAGGGCGAACGCGTTTGCGTCTCCGGAAGCGGAACTTGCCGCCATAAAGAAAATGTATTCTTCCGTTTTTGGCCACGAACCCTTTTACACGCTGCTTGTGGAAGAAATCACGCGCGAAGACTTGGCCGGAAACCGCGACCAATTGCAGGCCGCGCTCTTGGAAAAACTTGCGATCAAGGAAGATGCCGGCAAAAACAAAACGCAAACCATCGACACAAAAGAAATGCTCTTGGACGCGGTTCATTCGCTTTGCGCGCAAATCACGCCATTCTCGGAAGTTTACAACAAGCTTGGCGAAAACAACGAATTGCTGCAGAGCGCGTCCAATTCTTTTTGGGCGCAGTTCATCGCGGCGCTAAAAAAAGCCTTTGGAATTCCAGACAAGCCGATAGAATACGAACTTGTGATTGTGGACCAGGCGCACGACACAAAGCGCAAGCAAAAAGTTGACTTCAACACTTTTAGAGGCGACCTCCAGAAGAAAGCCAACTTCTACAATTCCTTCGCGCTAAAGACCAGCGCCGGATACAGAAAATTCCAAGAGGCGGACTCCGCCAAAGTCCTTGACTTTTTGAACAGGCAAATAACGGACATTCAAAAAGCGCAAGTTCTGCTAAAAGCCTTTGACGACTTTTTCAAAAACAACGCGCCTGCCGACAAGCGCTCAAAGGTCAAGGGGCTTTCGATGGAATTGATGGCCATAAAAAACAACAGCGTGAACACCAACCAGCGTCGCGCGGAATACATTTCTTATGTCGAAGAACAGGAGCAGATGAAAAAACTTGGAATACAGAATTAATTTTTTTGCCAACAAAAACAAAAAACGCGCGGCAAAGATTCTTGCCTGCGCTTTTTTTATAGCCGCGTTCAACCGCGCCCCCGCATTTGCCGCCAGCGATGATTTCTTCAACCACGACAAGGTGGACCAATCCATCCAGCGGCCGCTCGTAATAATCCATTCAATGGCCAACATGAACTTGGATCCGCACACAAGCGCCTATGTTTCGGAAGCGCAAATATTGAACGGCGTTTACGAGGGCCTCTTTTCATACAACGCGGCCACGCTTGAACCCGACAACGCGCTGGCCCAGGACTTTAGGATTTCGCGCGACAAGCTGCGCTGGACCTTCACCATCAGGGAAGGCGCCAAGACTTCCTCCGGACAGGAAATAAACGCCCAGACAATTAAAGATTCTTGGCTAAACTTAATCGCAAACAAAAGCGCCTACTACTCTTCCCTTTTGGACGTGATAAAAGGCGCGCGCGAATACCGGCTTGGCCAAGGAAAACGGGAGGACGTGGCCATTTACGCCAGCGGACTCAAGCTCAGCGTGGAGCTGAACAAACCCACAAGCCACTTTAACAAAATTTTGTGCCACCACGCCTTTGCCGCCGTTCCCAGCGACTCAAGCGCGAGCGGAGCCTTTTACATCGAAAGCGCCACGCCGTTTAAAATTGTTCTCAAAAAAAACGACAATTATTGGAACGCGGCGGAAACAAAGCTTCCGGCCGTGGAAATAAATTTTACCGACGACACCGACGCGCAGTCGCACGCCTTTAACACCGGCGCGGCGGACTGGATTGACGGTTCCGGCGAAATCAAAAAAATTTTGGACAAAAAAGCCGTGCAACTGGCCGCGGAATTTGGAACGGAATATTTATTCTTTAAAAACGACTCGCCGCTTTGGAGCCGCGCGGACTTTAGGAACGCCGTCCTTACCGCGATTCCTTGGAAGCAACTGCGCGACGGCAACATGTTCCCCGCCGAAACTTTGGTCTGCCCAATCGCCGGCTACACAAGCCCCGAGGGCCCCAACTACACCGACGCGGAAGAAGCCAAGATGATGCTGGACGCGGCGAAAAAAGCGGCCGGCGTGGCCGACAAAACCGTCGCGCTGACGTTCGCCATTCCCGACACGGAATATTTGTCCAACCGCGCGGAGCTTTTGCGCGGCTCTTTGGAAGAAATCGGCGTTGAGCTAAAGACCGTGAAAATTCCCTTGCAATTTTATTTGACTTCAATCGCCACGACAAAAGCGGATCTTTTTTTATACACTTGGGTAGGAGATTTTTCGGATCCGCTCGCCTTTTTGGAGCTTTTCAAAGGGAACTCTTCGATGAACGATTCCCATTGGATAAACCAAGACTTTGACCGCCTGCTTGAACAAGCGTCTTTTACCACCGACAGCAAGGAACGCAACGCGCTCTTGGCAAAGACGCGATGGACATCCACCCGTTCAAAGCGCTCTACTTCAAAAAAAGCGAGCGCAAAATGAAAAACATCGCTATCCGCTCGTACTAATGAAATCAAAATCTTAACAATATGTTCGAGCGGTTCCGCCGCGTCCTTACAGACGCTGCCGTGACACAAAAAAGCCCGCGAATGTTCGCGGGCTTTTTGCTATGCAGTTCTTAATCTGCCGACACGATTAGTGTCTTGTCCTCTAGCGGAGCAAGCTAAGAACATTCTGGCTCTGCTGGTTGGCCTGGGCGAGCATCGCTGTACCGGCCTGGCTAAGAACTTGGTCCTTAGTGAACTCAACCATCTCGGCGGCCATGTCAGTGTCGCGGATGCGGCTTTCAGAAGCCTGGAGGTTCTCGGCGCCGATGTCAAGGCCGACAACTGTCTTTTCCAAGCGGTTCTGGTAGGCGCCCAAGTCAGCGCGCTGCTTGTTGACCTTCTTCAAGGCCTCGTCGATAGTTCCAATGGCGCGGTTGGCGTCATCGGGAGCCTGCAAAGAAATCTTTGACTCGTCGCCAATGTTGCGAACGCCAAGAGCCATCGCTGACATTGTTCCGATATAAACCTGAGTGCGCTGGTCCATGTTGGCGCCGATGTGGAACCACATAGATCCTGTAACAACGTTCTCGCCTGTGGGGCGGGCAAAGCGGCCAGTCAACATGTTCATTCCGTTGAACTGGGCGGCAGACGCGATGCGGTCAATTTCGTCAACGAGTGAAGAAACTTCGACCTGAATCTGCATGCGGTCTTCGTCAGAATAAATTCCGTTCGATGACTGAACGGCCAATTCGCGGATGCGCTGCAAGATGTCTTCTGTCTCCTGCAAGTATCCTTCAGTTGTCTGGATGAACGAAATGCCGTTCTCAGCGTTCTGAGAGGCCTGGTTCAAACCGCGAATCTGGGCGCGCATCTTTTCAGAAACGGCCAAGCCTGAGGCGTCGTCACCGGCGCGATTGATCCTCATACCGGAAGAAAGTTTTTCCATGCTCTTCTGGTTTGCAAGATCAGTAAGGCCCTGTGAACGCTGAGCGAACATCGCGCTCATGTTGTGATTGATAACCATAGTGTATCTCCTATCAGTTTTCTCGAGCAGTTTTAGAAAAACCGGTTTTGCTCGGCCGGTTCTCACCACCCTATACTAAACTTATCGGATTTTGGCAAAATCACTTTAGCGGTTTTTTAAAGTTTTTTTGAGGGAATTTTTTAGCGGAACTAGCGCATTCCAGGAGACGGGAAACAAGCCTAAGACTGCCGGGCGGCGGCTCTAGGCCTAGCCCAAAACTTCCTGCCCTACCCTAACTTTTTCAGTTTCTGGAATGGCGAAAATGATGTCCAAATCGTAGTCGGAATTAGCGGCCAAAAAGTCCTTGCAGGCGCGGGCCGCCTGTTCCCAAGCCTCGCGCGTCGGGTAGCCGAAAATCCCCGCCGAAATAAGGGGAAATACCACAGAGTGGATTTCGTGGCTGCGGCAGAGTTCCAACGACTTTGCGTAGGCTCCATAAAGAGATTCAGGCTCGCCATGCCTTCCGTCCACATACCGCGGCCCCACCGCGTGAATGATGAACTTGCAGGGGCAGTCAAAGCCCGGCGTGATGACCGCGCTGCCCTCATCGCAATGGCCAATTTCGTTGCAGGCGGCCGTAAGCTGGTCATAGCCCGCCCTTCTAAAAATCGCTCCGCAAACGCCGCCGCCCGCCCACAAGCCGCTATTGGCCGCGTTGACAATCGCGTCCGCCGGAATGTCAGTAATTCCCTTTTGCTGGATTGTAATTGAAGACATTTGTTTGAGGCCTCCTGGTGGTTTTCTATATATTATACACTTTTTTGAGGGAGATTTCGAGGTTTTTGCGCGGTTTTTCAAGCGACTTTTTGATGTTTGAGCGCACTTTTTCAAGGGAGTTTTACTTGACAAAAATCAAGATGTATGTTACATTTTAAACAAGAGGAATCCGCAGCGTTGCGGCTGTCTCCTTTTTGCTTTACTAAAAGCCTGCCGGAGTTGACGCTAGGGCAGGCTTTTTTTTCGCTATTCTTTCATTTGTTTGAAGAGAGCGACCGCATTTACAATTAAGGTTAAAAACGCGATAACAAGCATCGCTAGTTCGTACCTAGACATGTTCTGCGGGCCTCCCAATATTAAAATTAGGAGACAGCCAACCCCGCTACGGATTCCATTGTCAAGTATATAGTAAAATACACCTTATGTCAAGTTATTTTTTATTTAGATATCTTGGACACAAAAGCAATTGTCAACCGACACAGAAAAAGCAGCAAATTGACTAAAAAGCTTTTTATGCTATAATAAAGATGAAATTTGACGAGCAGGAAAGGCACCCTGCGCTCCCGAAAGGGAACCTGACATGATGGATACGCCGCCCATCCAAATTTTTACAAGCCGCCACATGGCGGCTTTTTTTGTGGTTTCACGGGAATATATATTTTGACAAAATGTACCGCAAAAGCCCCTTTCCGCGAGTAATGACGCTACACCGCATCATTCATCATCAGAGCTGAGATTTGCTTGCAAAATTATATTTACAACATTCATATCTAAATCAATTTCAGGAGCTTTGAGAAACTATTTCACACGATTGAAGCCATTTTTCCGCATGGCTTCTTCCCATAACTTTTGGTGTCGTTCCCTGTCTTCTTTCGTTTCTTCAATCATATTTCCCATTGTGGAAATATGACCGATAGTTTCTCCGGTCTTTAAGTCATATGTTTCGATGTCGCCGTCTTTTGCGTATCTGATTACGATGTTGTCTTTTGTCATTTTTTTGCTCCTAACAAGATTCATGCCATACTTTTATTCGTGAAATCAAAACCAATTTCTATCATTCATCATCAGCGCTGAGATTTGCTTGCATAATTGCCATAGTTTCTTCCAGCGAAGATTCCCGTATAGTTCCATTTTTCTCCAAAGCGTATTTCGGATAACCTACACAAGCGCCCTCATCCTTTTTTCGCCAAATTCCATACACTTTATAGCCATTCCAATCGGGTCGTAGGTCGTATGTGTCAAAATCATTCTTATGAATGTCAATAAATTCTTGTATTGTCATTTCTTCACCCCTTGCAAAATTCTATATCAGTCTGAAACACCAAAGCAAAACCATCTTTGAACCGAAATCTACAACAGTAGAAATTCTATATCAGTCTGAAACGAAAAGGACGCGGCCCAAAAGGAATAATCTACAACAGTAGAAATTCCATATCAGTTTGAAACCGATTTTGGCCTTTTGTCCTCGGTAAATCTACAACAGTAGAAATTCCATATCAGTTTGAAACATAGACGCTCGCGTCAACGACAGCCATCTACAACAGTAGAAATTCCATATCAGTTTGAAACACAAAATACCGTCTTCCGCAAGTTCCTATCTACAACAGTAGAAATTCCATATCAGTTTGAAACTCCGTTTCCTTGCCGCGCTCGAATATAATCTACAACAGTAGAAATTCCATATCAGTTTGAAACATTCCTGCTTTGGTCTTGGCGGCTCCTATCTACAACAGTAGAAATTCCATATCAGTTTGAAACCATCGACGCGAAAAACACGCGCTATATCTACAACAGTAGAAATTCCATATCAGTTTGAAACGTGGAAGAAATGGAATCGCTCAAAGCATCTACAACAGTAGAAATTCCATATCAGTTTGAAACATTACCAATCCAAGAACCAGCACCTTATCTACAACAGTAGAAATTCCATATCAGTTTGAAACCTGTATCAGAACCGCGCCGAACACTCCATCTACAACAGTAGAAATTCCATATCAGTTTGAAACTAATTGTCCTGTTGTAAGAGGTTTAATCTACAACAGTAGAAATTCCATATCAGTTTGAAACTC
>CADBBB010000030.1 GCA_902792795.1 uncultured Spirochaetaceae bacterium
TTGGGGGAGCGGATTTCCGTCCATGTCGTAGGAATTGACGCTGCCCCAAGAATTTTTGTAAAGAAGGCGGCCGTTTTTTGCGACAGCCAGCTGAGCGCAAGGAAAGCCATGGTCGATGTCGGACTGGATTATTTCCGAAACAAGATTGAACGCGTCGGAGTCGATTGCGTTTTGCTCCGCGCTTTCGTTCAAAAGAACAGGGTAGGGAATGTAGACCTTGACCTTGGCGGGGTCGGAACTGGTCGCTGACCGAGAAGCGGCGGCCGCGGCGCGAATGTCCGCCGCCTGCAAAATGTTTTTTCCGTTCCGCGCGATTTTTGAAATGTCAATCTTGTATGAGCGGCCGCCGACAAGCGCGGATGTGTCAACGCGCTCTTGGTTTACAAAAAGCGAAAAGGCCGCGACGTCCCTTCCGACTTGGACAAAAAGAGAGCCCTGGCCTTCAAAAAAATCAAAGGCGTACAAGCTGTTGGGCGCGAGCGTGTCCTCAACTTCGCCCCAGCGGTCGGGAAAGGATAGCTCCGCCTGCCAAGTCACCTCGGCGGGAATGGCGCTTTCTTCTATCTTAAAGAGCGGCTTTTTATCTGTCGTTTTTTGCGCGAAGGCGCTTTGCGTTTGCGCGAACAAGAGCGTTAGCGTCAGAGCGAGGGCCGCGAGTTTTTTGGAATGGGTCATGGGAGTATTGTAGCATAGCGCGGCGGCTTTTGCTAGAGTTGGAAGATTATTCGCAATTGTCAAACACAAACAATCTTTGGCCAATGTAATTTAGCGCTGTATAAAGAAACATTCCCATAAGCAAGGCGGCGTTGTCTTGAATTCTTTCCGCTTGAAATTTTAAAAGAAAATAAATCGCTTTCTTTGCTATAAAATATGCGATAAAGTAGCATGTCGCCAAGTTTAAGATAAAAATCAGAACTTGTTTAAAACTTCTTTGTTTGTTTTGGAAAGTAAAATATTTATTTAAGAAAAAACTTATTATTCCGCCAACAATATAATTGCAGGCGGAAGAGATCCAATAAGAGGCTCCGATGCAGTTATAAAGCAAAAACATAAGGCCGCAGCCAAAGAGTGTGTTTATAACTCCAACTAAAATAAATTTGAATAATTTCTTGTCGATAAGACGCATGGTTGCAATCGCTTATTCTTCTTTGATGTTGCTTTCTTTGCTTATGTAAATTGGCCTTTTCTTTACTTCCAGGTATGTTTTTGCCAAGTATTCTCCGATGATGCCCATGAAGAACATTTCAAGTCCGCTTGTGAATAATATAATGCAGGCGGAACTAGCCCACCCTGCAACGGGATCTCCAAAAAATATTTTTCTAATTATAATGAAAATTAACGCCATCATGGATAATATTGTGCAAAATATTCCAGTGACCGCGCTTATAATCAAGGGTTTTTCTGTAAATGCGATTATACCTTCTATTGCGTATTTAAATAAGTTCCAAAAAGACCATTTTGTTTTTCCAGCCGCGCGCTCAACATTCTCAAAATCTATCCATTTTGTTTTAAAGCCAACCCATCCAAACATTCCTTTTGAGAATCTGTTGTATTCGCTTAATGACAAAACTGCCTCTACAAATTTGCGGTTCATCAATCTGTAGTCCCTTGCGCCGGACACAAGTTCTGTCTTGCAAATCTTGTTCATTATTTTGTAGAAAATTCTGGCAAAAAGAGACCTAAGAATTGGCTCTCCTTTTCTGTCTTTTCTTCTAGTTGCGACAGAGTCGTATCCTTCAATTTTAATATAAGCAAACATTTGCGGCAATAGGGAAGGAGGATCTTGCAAATCGGCGTCCATGATTGTCACATAGCGCGCGCATGAGTTTTTTAACCCCGCGTAAATCGCGGCTTCTTTGCCAAAGTTCCTGCTAAACGAAATGAATTTTACATTTTTGTCTTTTTGCGACAGTTCTTTAATGATTTCTAAGGTTTTGTCCTTTGAACCGTCATCTATAAAAAAAATTTGAGTTTGGCCTATCGTTTTTTGTTTTTGCAGGGCCGCTATTGCATTTGACGCTTCTTTGTAAAACAGGGGAATGGTTTCTTCTTCGTTAAAACAAGGAACGACAATGTCAAGCGTTTCTTTGTTTGATTTGTTTTTTTCATTCATCTACGAAGCCCCTTGTCCTAATCACTTTCAACGGTTCATTCTTAAATGAGACAAGATACTTGTCGCCGCTTCCGTATATATTGTGAAAAGTTGTTTCCAGCAAAAGGGGAATGTCTTCCTTTTTTAAATGATGGCTGCCGCCGTTTTGTAATTCCAAAAATCCAAGATAGCGCAATATGTTTTGGCTTCCGTTCGCGCCAGATGAATACCTGTCAATGCATTTCCTTGACAAAGGATATGAGGCTAATAAACTTTCCGCCGCGGGCGCGTAATCTACGCTGTTTTCAAAAAGAATTTCTTTTGGCTCGTTTAGTTTGTCATTTGGAATTATTTTTGAAAGGTCGTTCGTGACCAGCATCATTCTAAATTCCGCGTATTTGTTTTGTTGAAACTGAGCGTTTCCGTATGCAAAGGCGAACGCAAGGCAGCAATATCCGGTCGCTAATATTAAAATTTTAGAAATCGTTTTTACACATCCATTGTTGGACTCAATGTTTCCCGCGATAAGAAGAAGCGCGCATGCGACAAAAAATCCAATGCCATACATCGCTCTTGGATGCCACAATGGCGTTCCAAGGGCAAGATAAACCCCATATGACAACGGCGCGGCCAACACATAGAAAGCGACTGAAAGAACAAGGGCTTGGATTTTGCCTTGTTTTGAAAAGAGAACGTTGCAAGCGAGTCCAAAAAATATGGACAAAACAAGCAGCGGCTTTAGAGCGCTTTTGCCAAGTCCGTCCCAAATAAGGCTTATGTAATTTTTTACATTTACAGCTATGTTTGAAACGTTCACCATCTCGTCAACATAATCTTTTTTAAAGTCTCGTTCAGTGAACGTCAAATTGTATTCCATGAATGTCAAATTAAAAAATATAAGCGTTCCCACAAAGCATAACATTGATATTAAAACATACTTTCCGATTTCTTTCCAATTGTCTTTGTCCAATATCATTTTAAGGGCGGTAAACATTGTTAGGACGATGTAAAAACCGCTGGAAGCTTGGTAAGAAGTGCACATCGCAAGAAGGCCTATGACAGAAGCGATAATGTAATTGCTTTTATTGTTGACAAAAACAAAAGGCGCCGCGCATGCCAACACAGAGAACGCCATGTAGGGGCTGTCAAAGCGGTAGGCCATGTTTGTCAAAAAGTATGGGAAAAGCCCGATTGGAATTGAGGCGACGCAGGCCATGTATCCCATCTTGTTGTTTGTCGCATTTTGAACGGTTATAAAAGACGCAAGAGCTACAAAGAAAAGCGCTATGAATTGAGTGAGCGGCGCTATGTCAATCAAACGAGGCGAAGTGTGAATCAATATGGAACCAAACTCGTCTATGTAGCGGTACCAGTTGACCCAATCTCGGTCGCCTTCCAATTGGCGGGAAAGATCGTCCACGGCGATGTAACAAAAGTTGCCTCTGATTATTGTAAAATAGCCAATGAAATACACGGCTAAAAGAAAGATAAAGTATTTTTTATTTTGAACGACAAAGGAGAACTCTTTTTTAACGGCGGCGCAAAAGGCGCTAAAAATGTCGCGTCCTTTTTTTGTCCATAAAACAAGATTTAGAATCGCAAGAAAGAGGATTGTGCAAGTGGCAAAGGCGGACATTTGCTTTTTCCAAAAAATGTCGGTGATGTCATCGCCTTTAAGTCGTTCCACTAAGGCGATAAGAGCGGTTTGCAAGGGCGGAAGGTAAAGCGCTGTCAAGCAGAGCGTTGCGACAACTGAAATCAGCAGCCCAATCATTTTTAGAGTTTTAGTTTTGTTCATAGATGTCTGTCCTGTGTATGAGCGATGAGGCTCCAAAAATTGATGTTAAATCGAATAACATCAATATATTGTTGTGTAAAAATTATAAAACAATATATTAACGCTGTCAAGTTTTAAACATCAAAATATTGATAGTATGAAATTATGGGATTCAAAGAAAGATTGCGGGATGAAATTGAGTACAGAGGGCTGTTGGTAAAGGAAGTTTCCGCCGCCGTTGGAATCAGCAACAGCACTTTTTTGTCCTATATTGACGCGCGTGGTGTCTTGCCCAATGTCGAAACTGCCGTAAAAATCGCAAGATATCTTGGCGTTTCTGTTGAATACCTTGTTGACGGCGACGCTAAAGTTCCCGAAAAGTCAAAGTCTTCCGTAAATCCCGCCAAAAGAAAGCTCTGCGAATCTTATGACAAACTTTCCGCCCATGACAAAAAAGTTCTCTTAAAAATCGCTGACGCGATGGGCAAGCAATGACTGTCGTTTTTTGTTTGTATGCCCTTTTTTTACTTGACAATTCCGTTGAATGGTGTATAATAAAAATCACTTGGGCTGGTTGAAAGACCCAGGTCCAACCTACTACGGCGGGCAAACTGTCCCGCCTTTTTTGTTTTAGGAGCTGCAATGGGAAAGTTAAGCGTTTTCGTTGACGAAAGCGGCGATTTTGGCGTGTATAGTTCTCATTGCCCTTATTACATAGTCACGATGGTTTTTCATGACCAAAACAGCGACATAAATCCGCAGATTCAAAAATTGAACTTGGAAATTCAGTCGCTTGGCTATGGCAAAGATTTTGCGATTCATACCGCTCCGCTTATCCGCAAGGAAGAAATGTTCGCCTCTGTTTTGCCAAATGAACGGCGCGCTTTGTTTTCAAAGCTTTTTTACTTTGTGATGAAGTCTGACATAAAATATAAAGTTTTTGTGTTTGAGAAAAATCAATTTGAAAACACGTTCAAGCTTCAAGGCAGAATGGCAAAAGAATTGTCGCAATTTATTCGCTCAAATCTTGAATGGTTTCAAACTTTTGACGATGTGATTTTGTATTATGACAATGGTCAGCACGAACTTAACTCAATTTTGAACGCTGTTCTTACAACTGAATTGTCTAGCTATGACGCTAGAAAAGTTCTTCCCAAAGACTACAAGCTTTTTCAAGCCGCCGATTTGATTTGCACATTGAAACTTCTTAGCCTAAAATGCGACCGAAGAGAACTTTCAAATTCGGAACGCTTGATGTTTCATGACGAGCGGGATTTGAAAAGACAGTTCTTGAAGCCGATTAAGAAAAAGTCTTTCGATTGAGACAGATATATACATATTTATCTCCCCCTCCTCCCTTCAGTTGAAAAAAAATCCCATTTGCTTTATCATCGTTCAGAATGAACTACAACGACTCATCGATAAAAATATTTTTCAGCTACTACAAGCCGCACATCGCGATTTTCGCGGCGGACATGGTTTGCGCGTTTTTCATCGCGGCCATAAACGTAAGCTTTCCGATTTTGACCCGCTATCTTTTGAACACTTTGATTCCGCAAGGCGCCTTTAAGCTTTTTTATTGCTTTATGGCCGCCGCCCTTGGAATGTATGTCTTGCGCTGGGTCTTCGTTTGGTTCGTAAACTATTGGGGCCATTACTTTGGCGTCAAGGTTGAGACAGACATGAGGCGCGACGTTTTTGCAAAGCTGCAGGAGCAGAGCTTTTCTTTTTTTGACACGCATCTTACCGGCCACCTTATGAGCCGCGCCACAAGCGACCTTTTTGAAATCACAGAGCTCGCGCACCACGGGCCTGAGGACGTTATGGTTTCGCTCCTCACTCTTGTCGGAAGCTTTGTTCTGCTTTTGAGAATTCGCTGGGAGCTTGCGCTCGTCGTATTTGTCTTTTTGCTCGCGACTATTTTCATCACGGCAGTCAACCGCAGGCGCCTTTCCGACTCTTCGCGCGTCGTAAAAGAAAAGACGTCGTCGATAAACGCGGCCCTGGAAAACTCGCTTACAGGAATCAGGGTGACGCAGAGCTTTACGGCGGAAGATTTGGAAATCCAAAAATTCAAGCAAAGCAACGAGCGCTACAAGGAAAGCAAAAAAGTTTTTTACAAGGCCATGTCAACCTTTCACGCCAACGTTGAATTTTTAATCGCGCTTCTTTCTGTCCTGGTCATCGCGCTTGGCGGCTATTTTATAATGAAGGGAAAGATGACGCTTCCCGACTTGATTGCGGCCAATCTTTTTGTGGCGGCATTTAGCGCTCCGATCGGAAAGCTGATTTTCTTTGTGGAACAGTACACTACCGGCATGGCGGGCTTTAGGCGCTTTTTGGAAATCATGCGCATGGACACTTCCATAAAAGAGGAGCCGGACGCGGTGGAACTTTTGAGCGCCCGCGGAAACATTTCGTTTAAGGACGTATGCTTTTCCTACAACAAAAACGTCAGCGTCTTGGAAAACGTCAATTTGGAAATCAAGGCCGGAGAGCATTTTGCCCTTGTAGGCGAAAGCGGCGGCGGAAAGACGACAATCTGCAATTTGCTTCCGCGTTTTTACGAGGCCACAAGTGGAAGCGTCTTGCTTGACGGAATCGACATAAAAAAAATAAAGCTTCAAAGCTTGCGCAAGCAAATCGGCCTTGTCCAGCAGGACGTTTTTTTGTTCGCCGGAACTGTCCGCGAGAACATCGCCTACGGAAACCCCAACGCGAGCGAAGAAGAAATTATCCTTGCCGCAAAGCGCGCGGAAATCCACGACGACATTCTAAAAATGCCCGACGGCTACGACACGCTTGTGGGCGAACGCGGCCTTAAGCTTTCTGGCGGCCAAAAACAGCGCGTTTCAATCGCGCGCTGTTTCCTAAAAAATCCGCCTATACTGATTCTTGACGAGGCGACAAGCGCGCTTGACTCCGCGACAGAAATGAAAATCCAAAAGGCCTTTGACGAGCTTTCAAAAGGCCGCACCACGCTTGTAATCGCGCACAGGCTTTCCACAATAAAAAACGCGGACAGCATCGCCGTAGTCGACGGAAAGGGCGTCGTAGAATGCGGAAGCCACGATGAGCTTTTGGCGCTTGGCAAAAAGTACGCCGCGCTATGGAACACGCAGGCGGCTGTTAGATGACGCGGCTTGATCTTTTGCCAAACGGCTATAAAATTTTCCAAGACCCTGCCGCCTTTTGCTTTGGAGCGGACGCGCGGCTTTTGTGCGCCTTTTCAAAAATAAAAAAAGGCCAAAGCGTCATCGACCTTGGAACAGGGAACGGAATCATTCCGCTTTTGCTGCATAAAAAATCATTGGCCCTGCGCTCAAGCCACGCCGCCGGCCCTTGCCGCTTTACAGGGCTTGAAATCCAAGAGGCCGCCGTCCGCCTCGCTAAAAAAAGCGTCGCGGCAAACGCCTTGGAAGCTGACGTAGAAATAATTCGCGGCGACATCAGGCATGTTGACGACCTCTTCCAGCCGCAATCATTTGACGTTGTCGTTTGCAACCCGCCTTACATGAAAGTCCAAGGCTCCACCCAAAACGACTCGGAAGCCAAGCGAATCGCGCGCCACGAAATTATGTGCGGCCTAAAAGACGTCGCGGCGGCGGCCGCCTACCTATTAAAATCAAACGGAAGTTTTTTTATGGTTCACAGGCCGCGCCGCTTGCAAGAAATTTTTGAGGCCTTTGCCGTCTGTAAATTGACGGCTTGCCGCGCGCGGCTGGTCTATCCCGCCGCGGACAAAGCGCCCGAAATGATTTTGATTGAAGCGCGCAAAAATCGCGCCAAAGAATTGAAGTTTGAGCCGCCGTTAATTATGTATGAGGGGCGCAACTACACAAAAGAATTTTTGGATTACGTCACCTTAAGGTAGCGCTTCATTTCTTCGATGTAGATTTTTCCAACGTCGCTTAGGATGAAATTCTTTTTGCTGATCCAACCGATTTCCATCACGCGGTTTATGCTCGCGTCGCTTTCGCGGAAGGGAATCGCGATGTAGTCGCTTCCGTTCAATTCCTCGCTTATGATGCCGGAACAAAGGGTGTAGCCGTTCAAGCCTACCATCAAGTTCAAAACCGAGGCGCGGTCGTTGGCCTTTATCGTGCGGTGGTATTCTTCCGTGGAAAGAATTTCTTCGGCAAACCAAGGAGAGTCGTTGTCGTCCTGCTCAAAGGAAAGGCAGGGGTAGTCCGCAAGTTCCTCAAACGAAATCGATTTTTTCTTCGCCAGCGGGTGTCCCTTCCACATGTAGACAAAAGGCTTGCAGTCAATCAGCGGATGGAATTCCAAATCCTTGGCGTTGAGCATTTTTTGGATTATCGCGCGGTTAAAGTCGCTCAAGTACAAAATTCCGATTTGGCTTTTGAGCGAGGCCACGTCTTCGATGACTTCCTTTGTGCGCGTTTCGCGAATGGCGAATTCGTATTCATCCGTGTTAAAGCGCTTTACCATCTCGACAAAGCTTTTGAGCGCGAAGGAGTAGTGCTGCGTTGAGATTCCGAATTTCTTTTTTGACGCGCCGCCTTTTTTGTAGCGCTCAACGACGGACTCGTAGTTTAGGTAAAGCTGTTTTGCGTTTGAAATAAATTCCTGGCCGTCTTGGGTTAGGGTAACGCCTCGTCCCGTTCTGTTGAAAATTTGAATTCCCAATTCGCCTTCCAAGTCGTGGATGGCGTTGGTGAGCGACGGCTGGGAAACGTAAAGCTTTTCCGCCGCCTTGTTGAACGAGCCGTTTTCAGCGATTCCAATCGCGTATCTTAATTGTTGGAATGTCATGGCACTATTATATCAAAAACCGCGCGGCTTTTCTACAGTTATTCAAACAAGCCCTTGGAAAAATAGCGGTCGCCGCGGTCGGGAAGAACGACGACGTAGTTTCCTTTTTTTCCTTCTTTTTGAATGAACTTAGTCGCCGCGCTAAAGGCCGCCCCGCTTGAAAAGCCCGCGATGATTCCTTCTTTGCGCGCAAGGTCGCGGCAGCCGTCAACCGCGTCTTGGTCTGTCACCTTTACAACGCTGTCAACCAAGGACAAGTCCATCGTTTTTGGAATGAAGTCGTTTCCAATTCCTTCGATGTTGTAGTCCGCGTGCTCGCCGCCGCCAATCAAGGAGCCGACGGGGTCCGCCAAAATTCCTTTTATGGCGGGATTCTTTTCTTTTAGATACTTTACGATTCCGACGTAAGTTCCGCCGCTTCCCGCGCCGGCGATCAGGTAGTCAACCTTTCCGTCAAGCGCGTCGTAAATTTCAGGGCCGGTGGTCTTGTAGTGCGCTTCGGGGTTGGCGGGGTTTTCAAATTGCTTGAGCGCGATCGCGCCGGGAATCGACGCGCGGATTTCTTCCGCCTTCGCGGTGGCTCCGCGCATTCCAAGTTCGCGCGGCGTGTTCACGATTTCCGCTCCGAGCGCGCGCATGAGCGCCTGCTTTTCCTGCGAAAATTTTTCGGGCACGGCGAAGATCACTCGGTAGCCTTTTTTTAGCGCGGCGAACGCGATTCCCAAGCCGGTGTTTCCCGCTGTTCCTTCGACAATCGTTCCGCCTTTTTTTAGAAGGCCGTCGCGCTCGGCGGCTTCCACCATAAACTTTGCCGTGCGGTCTTTGACGCTCCCGCTTGGGTTGTACAATTCAAGCTTGGCGTAAAGGTTCACGCCGGCGGGAAGCCAAATCGATTCCAGCTTTACGAGCGGAGTGTTTCCAATCAATTCCTGCGTTGAATTATAGTAGTTCATGTTCGCCTCGCTTTGCGTTTATTTTTTGGCGGCGCCAATCGCCTTGTCCAAGTCTGCGATTATGTCGTCCGCGCTTTCGATTCCGACAGAAAGGCGAATCAAGCCGTCGGTGATTCCAACCTTGTCGCGAATGTCCTTGGGGATTGACGCGTGCGTCATGCTGGCTGGATGGCAGACAAGGCTTTCCACTCCGCCAAGGCTTTCGGCGAGCGACACAAGCTTGAGCGAAGAAAAGAATTTCTTTATGTTGTAATTTTCTTTCAGCTCAAACGAAATCATCGCGCCGCCGTTCTTGGCCTGCTTTTTGTTCACCTTGTAGCCAACGTCGCTTTTAAGGCCGGGATAGTAAATCTTTTTTACCGCCGGGTGCTTTTGCAAATGCGCCGCGATTTTTTCCGCGTTCTCCACGTGGCGGTCAAGGCGAACGCCAAGCGTTTTTATTCCGCGAATCAAAAGGAAGGAGTCAAAGGGCCCGAGCACTCCGCCCGTCGCGTTTTGGATGAAGGCCACGCGCTCGGCAAGCGCCTTGTCGTTGACAACCGCGAGGCCCGCCACCAAGTCGGAATGTCCGCCCAAATATTTTGTGGCGGAATGGACAACGATGTCGATTCCTTTTTCTATCGGACGTTGAATGTAGGGCGTCATGAAAGTGTTGTCAACGATGGAAAGAATCTTTTTCTTTTTGGCAAGCGCGGCCACGCCAGCCAAGTCGGTTATCGTCAAAAGGGGATTGGCGGGGCTTTCAACCCAAATCGCCTTTACGTCAGGCGTGATTTTTTTCTCCAGCGTCTTTAGGTTGGACGTGTCTTCGATGGAATATGTGATTCCAAAGTTCTTGAAGATTTTGTCGAGCACGCGGAACGTTCCGCCGTAGACGTTGCTGGAGATTATGATTTTGTCGCCGCTTTTAAAAAGGCTTATAACCGCCGTTGACGCCGCCATGCCGGAAGCGAACGCGAAGCCGTGGGTTCCGCCTTCAAGCTCGGCGATCAAGGCCTCAAGTGCCGCGCGCGTCGGGTTTCCTGTGCGCGAGTATTCCCAGCCGGAATTTTTTCCAAGGCCTTCCTGCCTGTAGGTGGAAGTTTGGTAAATCGGAACGTTCACCGCGCCCGTGAGCGCGTCGCCGTCAACGCCGCCGTGGATAAGGGCGGATTCAATTTGCGTGTAGTTTTTTGCCATTTTGCGCCTCCTGAAGCGCGCGGGCAGACAGGCGGGTTTTGGCGCGCCTTTGGTTCCGCAAGCTTCTGAATGGGCGTAGTATAAAATATAATACCTACTTTGTCAATAGGTTTTATGTGGAATTTTGAGGAAAATTACTCTTTTTCCAAAGAGTGAATTTCTTTTTCAAGAATTTTCAAATAATCAATGATTTCATCAAAATCTGGTTTGTCGCCATATATCATTTGAAGCATATTGTGGTAATCAGAGCGAAGTTCGTCAATAAAACTACTTTCAGGAAGTAATCTTACAGAATTCAAAACGGCAGTTTCATAGCGAGCGTTCTTTGAATAATAAAACTTCTGTTTGAAAGCGATGTCTTTGTCCAACAGTTCCCTTTTTGCAAAAGCCATTTCCTTAATTTTGGATTTTCCCATTTTATACACATCGTACAAGTGGCGGGCGTAACGTTTTGGAAGAGTTTTTTCTTTCGGAAAATTCGCAATCTTATGAAGGATTGTAATTTTTTCCCAAAATGTTCGTTCGACATCGACGGTCCTAACAAGACTTTCCGGGCAAACTTGGAAAACGCGCGGATATTGTTCCGCGGCAAAAGATTTTATGGCCACTTCATGTGACGGCAGCCATTCCGCAATCGGGCCGATTTCAAGTTGAACGTATGAACGCAAATATAAGTTTTGAAACAAGGGCGGGTATGCAAATTGAACAATCATCTCGTCATTTTCGTCAGTCTTAAAAAGATTTTTCAATCCAAGCTTTGCTTCCAATTCTTCGTTTAGTTTTGGAATCAAAGCGTTTTTATAGAATCTAGCGGCAGCCGCGTTCATTTCTTTGTTGAATTTATCTTGCTGATTTTTGCTTCTGTCTTTCCAAGCGTCTTCTGTTTTGTAATCGATTCTTCTCCAGTCCAAAATCAAATCGATGTCTTCTGAAAATCGTTCGATTATGTGATACGCTTTAGAAAGACTTGTTCCGCCCTTAAAAACGAAGGCATCCTTATATTCGCTGTCATGGAACAAATGATTCAACAAAAAGCAAACCCAAAAATCTTTTTCAACGACTGATTCATGCAAACCCATTTTGGCCGCAGTCGCGGCAAAGAGTTCCTTTCTTTCTTTATCTGAAAATCGCGCTACATTCTGCATATTTCATTCCTTGCAAATTTTTTGTATTGTCTTGTATACCCATTCGCTTGCCTCTTTAGTTTCAAGCAAAAGTTTTTTCTTGTCACTTGCTTTTATTTTTTTGGACAGACTTTTTATTACATTGTCATCGATATTTTCTTTTCCCAGTGTTTTCAACGCCTGAACAACAATGATTGAAATGTCAGACATGCCGGAAATTTCTCGGTTTGTCCGACGCTTAAAGGAAATTTTTATTTTTCCAAATTCATATTCTTTATAAGGGCCATCGCTTACATACGACCATACTGCCGGAACTTGCGTGGAAAGCCCCAGAATGTTCAGGGCGTAATTTCCGCAGGGCGCGATGTTCCAATGAAAATTTCGCGCAATTGCTTTTGCCACGTCATTTGGCGAAAAAGGAATTTCTTCTTGCAACAGTTTGCTGAAAGCGGGCTTGTAAAAAATTCCGGGCTTAATGCGCTTGATAAGGTTGTCTTTTGTAAAACGCTCCAAGGCTTTTCGCGCGCTTGTAGAATCCGCAATATTTGCAAAATCAGAATACACAAATACAGCGCCGGGAGGAGAGGCCTTTATTTTTTTTAAAATCGACTCAGAATATCCCTTGTTCATGTCACATAAAATATATACTTTTTGTGACATCGTGTCAATGAATTTTTTCTCCTCTCCTAAAAATTGCGCCGCATATGCCGCTCGAACGCGAGCGCGCAATAAGCCTAGCGGCTAAATTCTTTGTGAATTGTTTTTGTGATGGCGGAAATCAATTTGGTTTCAAGGATATGTTTTGAGAATTCGCTTGTGTCTGAATGTTTTTTTGAATTGTTCGGCTCGAACAAAACCTTGTATTCAACTCCAAGAGCTGTCGCCAATTTTTCCACAACGTCCAACGACGGAGCGCGTTTTCCAACTTCGATTTGCGTGATGTAGGGAGCCGACACTCCTGTCTTCTCCGCCAAAAATTCCTGGCTCCATCCGAGCCGCTTGCGAAGAGTTTTGATATTTTCCCTTATGACAGTCTCTATAGGAAGTTCGTTCATCATAAGAAAAATATAACTAAAAGTTACTATTGACTATAAGCGGAGCGTTAGTTAGAATAGTAGCTAGTAGTTACTATAGTTCATTGCGATGAGCAATGGCTTCCATTCAAATTGGAGGAATTTATGAAAAAAACATTTGCAATCACGCTTGCGACAATTTTCGCGACCGCGATTTTCTTTGCTTGCTCAAACAGTTCCGGCGGCGGCGCGGCTTTGGGCGGAGGAACTGATGTCGTGAATCCGAGCGGTAACGGCGGCGCGGACATTTTTTCTTCGGCAAGCGCCGCGCTCAGGGCGATGGACATAAGCTTGGACGTTTCCGCTTCCACTTCTGTTTCCAACAACATGATTTCAAAAACCGCCGATCTCAAAATTGGCGAAATTGAAGCTGTGGATGGAACTTTGCCAGCCGACAAGTTTTTTGGAATTGAAGAGACGGATAAAATCGGCCAGGGCATTGGAATAGACCGCTGGAGCGATTACGGCGCCGACGGTCTTTCTGGAAAAACTGGCGAAAGCCAATGCATGCTTGGAATGTGCAAAAAGGAAGTGCCTGACCAAATAAGCGGCCTTGAATTTAACAAGGATTTTACGCAGGAAGTGACCGCCAATTACACAATTTACTCAACTGTCAAGACAATTGTTTTAAAAAAGTTTAGGGTGAACCATGCGGACGGCTCCGACGAGATGACGGTTTTTGCCATTGCCTATTTATATGACGCAAGCGACACGGCAAGGAGCAACAAAAATGGAACTTACAATGCAATCCTAAAATGCAAGAAAAACGCTTTTGAAACTTTGGACACGGAGCTTTACATGATTGACGAAAGCGGTTCTCAAAAGTTTTGCGCCAAGTTTGTAAGAAAGTCCGCAAGCGAAAAAACAAAGACCAGTTGGCAAAGCGCGCCATACGACAACAATAGATGGGAAGATGTGTCTATAACGAAAGATGGGATCACCGGTTATAAGTTCGCAAATAGTCAAAAACGATACATAAACATAAAAGACGGATACAGCGCGTGTCTCTCCCTCTTTCCAGAAGCTTACTACGGCGTTCAAGTTTCAAATCCATATACCGTTCGCGTGTTTGACGCGGACGGCCGTTCCATAAAAGTGGACTCTTTTGACCACGACGGAAACCAAGTTGGAATAAACGTTTATCCCTACTACTATTTGAATTTTGTAAACGAAATTGCAGGCTATAAAATAAAGAAAGTTTCTTCAAACGATAACAGCCTTTTTGGAGTTTATAAACTTGTAGACGCGGACGATCAAGAAGTGGCGGATGTTATGCGTGTGTCTTGTTATCGCTTTAGCAATTATAGCGGCTATACTTATGCCATCACTGAAAGCGAGATGAAAAACAAGGGCCTATCTTGCAGCGTCGCCTCGCAAATAAAGGGCATGGCGGAATCCGTTAAAGGCCATGAGCTTAAGGATGAAGATTACATTTCACAAAGCAAGTTTGATTCGTCGCTCCCGACCGCGCTTGCGGCTTGGCTTGAATAAATCGAACAAAAAGAGGTTTTTATGAAAAAATTCAACATTGTTATTGTGGGTACGCTTGCCCTTTGCGCGGCGCTTGTGTTTGGATTTGCGGCTTGCTCTAACGCTGGTGGCGATGCGCCATTTTTTGGCGGAACTAGCGGCGGCGAAATTTCCGGCAACGAAAAGATTCTTGACTTGCGCATAAAGAAAAACGGCGTTTTGTACACTGGCGCTGGAAGCTCAGCTTCAGTCACGGCCAGCGTGTCAAAAAGCCTTTCCGCCGCCAACGGAATCTCATTCTCGCAAGACGGCGAGTCGGAGCAAGTTCCAGGAGACGGCTGGGACGAAAAGTTATGGACCCAAGACCGCTATCAAACATCTCATGTCAAAGTTGAAAATGCAATCGTTGACAATGTGCCTGGACTAAAGTTCACGATTACAAGACCGACAAGCAAGTATTTTGACCCATACTATAAGATAAGCAAAGAAAGCGAATGGTATGAGTGGGTTGGCGACAATAATGGAAATTATGAGCATAAGGGCTGGAAATATGTCGGCGCCGGAAAAGGCGACCATGTTTTGCAAGGCGCTACATATGAATGGCTTGGCGACAAGAAGGGCGATTATGACAATTATCGCCATGAAGAAGTAGGCGCCGGAAAAGGCGCTTTTATAAAGGTTTGCGATAATTATACGCTTTTGACTACAAATACCGGAGACTATGTGGAAACCGGATTTGAGTTTGTAGGCGAAGGAAATGGAACATTTGAAAAATGTCAATCATCTCCTAATTGGCATTTTTATGAATATGTCGGGGCGGGCAATGGCAATATTGATTATGACTTGACTTATGATGGTCCTAGACGTCACTATAAAAACGTTGGCGAGGGGCAGGGCAGTTATAAGCTTGTTGAGGGGTATGATTGTGAATATGTTGGTTGGGATTTTGATAATGACAAAGGAAACGGCTCGTATTTGCGCAAAGTGATTCGCGTTGACAGAAGCAGCGGCGAGTGGGTGAGCTGGATATATGATCCTTTATGCAAGTGGGTTGAATTTGGCAACGGTGACTGGAATGAAAAAGCCGATTATGTGGGGCAAGGAAACGGCGACTACATAAAAAAAGAGCATTGCAAATGGGTAGGCGACGGCAATGGCGACTATGTGGAAACCTTTGAGGAGGTTGGCGAAAATCAAGGCGCTTATGTAAAGCATGAAAATTGGATTTACGGCGGTTGGGATAATGTTGGAATCATTAGGCTTGAGGATTTAGGCGGGAATGGTGACATAACAAGAACAACACAAACCTGGCTTTCAATAGGTGAGTGGGATAAGGATGAAAAAGTCAACACTTGTTTCTATCCTATGTGCGAACCAGGCGAGCGCTATGTATTTATCATTGAACTGCAATCTACTACCCATCAACTCCATAGCGGGGATCCGGACTATATAAAGAAGGAATACTTGTCCATTGTCGCGCAAGACGGAATTGGCGACATTGACTATTCAAATCTTGATCCTTCAAGAAACATAGAGGTGAAGTATGACGGCGAAAAGCCAATCGCAAAAATAAAAAACTGCATTCCGCCTGAAAACATGCGGAATATTGTGTCAGTTTTGCATTTGTTTGCCGGAAATAGAGATTGGCAGGGAGATTCGACGCAGTGGATTGCCCGTTATGATAAAACCGACGACATTATGCAGTTTGACAAAGACCCTTGCATGGAATACATACGAAGAAACTGGACGACATACGATGAAAATGGAAACGAGAGGCCTTTTACGGACGAAGAGCTGGAAGACATGCGGCCCACGCATTGTTTTAATGCGGCGCTAAAGGCAAAAAACAAAAAAGAGTTTTATGCGACGCATTGTTTTACTTTTACAGTTCCCGAAGCTAAAGGCATACAGGAATTTACAAGCATATACATAGACTCCGAAGTTGTTCCTATAAAATAATTTTTGGGTTTGTTAAAGGGGTCCAAAAAAAATGGCGGGGTAAATCCCCGCCTTTCGATGGACCCAGGACGCGCGTCCTATCCACGCAACCTTGCGATTGCTCTTATAATATATCGCAAAACCGCGTTGCTGTCAAGGCAACGGGCAATTTCCTTTTTTCACAAAAATTTGTCTTTCCTGCGGCAAATCATTTTTCTTGCTTTTTGGCAAATTCCGCGCTAAAATGTTAGCCTGTGACTGCGGCTTTGCGCGCGGGCTTTTCGTTTTTTTTGCAAGGAGGTTCTGCATGATGAAAAAAATTGTAAAAATCACAGCGTTGTTGGCGGCGTTGATTGCGAGCGCCGCGCTTGCTAGTTGCGGCGGAGATAGCGGCTCAATTTATCCCATTCCGGCTCCGACTCCTACTCCGGAGCCTAGCGGTTACTCAATTTAAATTTCTTATATCGAAGACAGCTCAGGACAAACGCATGGAACGGTGGCCCCAAGCAAGACTAAAGGCATCGCCCAGGGTGAAAAAATTTATCTTACCATAACGCCCGACACCAACTATCAATTGGACAAACTGTATTGCCAGTATTATGACGGGGGCGATATTCCTAAAAACATTGACGTGACGGACAATTCGTTTGTCATGCCAAACAAAAACGTGTACATCGGCGCTTCTTTTAAAAAGGCCATAACATTATACAATGTTTCGGCTTCGGAAATGCAAAACGGAAAGATTCAGTTTTCCGCAAACGGCTCCGACCCGCAGGACTCATGCAAGGCCGCAAAAGGAACGACGGTCACAATTTTTGTTTTGCCAAATAAAGGCTACGAAATTGACACGATTGCGGCAAGCGCGGGCGGCAATGAGCTGGCAATTAACGGAAGCGCTTTTGCAATGCCGGAAGCGGACGTTACGGTAAGCGCGACTTTTAAGCCGGTGATAAAAACATATACAGTGGCAATTGGAACAATGACTGGCGGCTCGGTGACGGCAAGCCCTGGAACGTCTGTTGCGGCCGGAACGACAGTGACGCTTAACCCTACGCCTGACAACGGCTATGTCCTTGATTCCCTTACGGTAAAGGACGCCTCTGGTAATGATGTTTTGGCGCAGCGAAACGCTTTTGAAATGCCGCAAAGCGATGTTACTGTTACTGCCGTTTTTAAGAAAATCTACAAGATAACAATAAACAAACCGACAAACGAAAATATCGGCGTTGTAACTCCAAGGGGCAGATGGACAACAAATGACGGCGCTCAAACCGTAACCGCCTTTGCCGGAGAAACAATTGTATACGACGCGATTCTGGAAAGCGGCAGCATCTACAAGTTTATGTCTTTTACTATTACTGGCGTTGACGGAATTGACGCGAGCAAGCAAAAGAATTCGTTTGTCATGCCGCAAAGCGATGTGACGATAAGCGCGACATTCAAAGAGAAATCTAATTATGCTATTCAACCGGAATGCAATACAGGTAAAGATAAATATGGATTTGATATATACGAACCGTATTCTTCTTCTTATCCTTACGGAACGCTTACTTGTGACAAAGAACTTGCTAGAGAAGGAGAGGAAGTAACGGTAACGGTAACGCCAACAACAGGCGGAGCAGGCAAAAAAGACTATGCTGTTGAAAAACTTTGCTTAGTGTACAATTTGTATCCAACTACAATCCTCATTCCTATTGACAAGGCGGGAGGACAAGTTACGTTTACAGTGCCTGATGCCGACACCGCTATTGAAGTAAGAGCGAAATTTGCGGAAAAAACATATTCGATTAAGCTGGCCGATAACATTACAGGCGGCTCGATAACGGGATTTAACTCAAGCGGAAATCATCTGGGCCAAAAAATTCGTCTTTTTGTAACGCCTGACGATGGATATATGCTTACAGGCATTTCCATAAAAGGCGCGACAACAGACTCAACGAAAGCGCTCGACGCCCCGTATTGCTTTGACATGCCAAAAGAGGACATTACGATTATACCGAAGTTTACCCCTGGAGCGACAGGGCGCAAGATTACGATTGACTCAAGCGATCACGGTTCCGTTTCTTGCGCCAAAACGGAAGGCGTTATGCCCGGTTCCACGGTTGTACTTATGGCAACTCCTGCCAGCGGCTATGGACTTGATAGTCTTAGAGTAACAAAAAACGGGGCGGAGACAGTTGCTGTTTCCGACAATACCTTTATAATGCCGGACAGCGACGTTTCTGTAAGCGCTACATTCCTCAACGGAGAAGAACACGACGTATTTGTTTGGATTAAGTTGGATGGCACGTCTAAAACTATTGCAGAACGCTGGCGCAGGAACATTGCTGTTACGGAGCATCCTGAACTATGGAATCAGGGTAAGGATATTCAGCTTACTTCCCGTACGGATAAAGACTATAGCTTTGTCATGCCTGACTGTGATGCGCATGTAGAAATAAATGTAAAAGCGCCCGTTAAGCCAAAGCCCGATACAATTGGCGATATTGTGCTTGAAGACGGAACGGCTGTTGCCTATGAGAATAGGAGCAAGCTTTCAGAAACACAAAAGTGGCACTCTATTGCGGTCATTTTTTACGACGGCAAGGCGTCCACTGATTTAGGCAACTGTGTGCTTGGCGTAGGACTGGCCGAGGGCATTGGCAATTGGTGTCACGAGACAAATCCAGCGCATCATATAAGAATCACTGAAATTACCGCCAACCCGATAAGATGGGGCGGGCCTGTAACGCGCGCTGAGTTCGGTAAAGAAGTGCCTGTGTTTGGTTATCCTAAAAGGGAAAGACAGGTAACATTCACTGGAGCGACGGACGGACAAATCCGAGGAACCAACAACCTTTCTAAAGTAAGTAGCTACCTGGGAAATGAATTTCATCTAGATAAAATGAAAGCGTTCGAATATTGCGAGAAATACATAGACCAGGATGGAAGCCGCCTCAAATGGATTGAGGATAAACAATATCAAACTGGCTGGTATTTGCCGACGATCGCGGAGCTGACGGAGCTTTTGGCGAAGGTCGGATTGGTAAACAGATGCATTAGCGATGTTTACGGAAAGACAATAATCAGCTTTGTAGGCACAGATGACTATTATTGGTCTTCAAGCCAGGCTTCAGGAAAAAAACTCGAAGCCTGGCTCGCAAGAAGCGAAAGCTCAGATCCCTATGTCTCTCTGCTTTCTTACTACAAAGAAAACCCTAACCATATCCGGGCAATCCGCGAGTTTTAGGCGGGGCGGCAAAAAGATTCCCGCGCCAAGCGCGGGAATGACAACATTAAATATTATAATTATCCTTAAGCGAATCCATCAAGCCGTATTCCAGCAAAATTTCTTCCAGGCGTTCTTGCGTCATCGGCTTGGGAATGGCGAAGTTTGTGTTTTCGTCAATCGCTTTGGCCAGGGCGCGGTATTCGTCGGCTTGCGTTGATTGCGGGTCGTACTGAATCACGGTCTTGCGGTTTATCTCCGCGCGCTGGACAACGTTGTTTCTGGGAACAAAGTAAATGAGCTGGGTTCCCAGTTCCTTGGCAAAGGCGGTGAGCAAGTCCTTTTCGCGGTCAACATTGCGGCTGTTGCAAATGATTCCGCCAAGGCGGACGCCGCTCTTTACCGCGTACTTTGCGATTCCCTTTGAAATGTTGTTGGCGGCGTACATCGCCATCATCTCGCCGGAAGCGACGATGTAAATTTCTTTGGCCTTTCCTTCGCGCATCGGCATGGCAAAGCCTCCGCAAACTACGTCGCCCAATACGTCGTAGAAGACGTAGTCCAAGTCGTCGGTGTAGGCGCCCTGTTCCTCAAGCAAGCCGATGGAAGTGATGATGCCGCGGCCTGCGCAACCAACTCCCGGCTCTGGGCCGCCGGACTCCACGCACTTGATTCCGCCAAAGCCTTCGCGCAAAATGTCGCTAAGCTCAACGTCCTCGCCGTTTTCGCGGATTGTGTCCAAGACGGTTTTTTGCGCGAGGTTTCCCAAAAGCAGGCGGGTAGAGTCCGCCTTGGGGTCGCAGCCAACCACCATGATGCGCTTTCCCATTTCGGCCAAGCCCGCAGTCAAGTTTTGCGTCGTCGTTGATTTTCCGATTCCGCCCTTTCCATAAATCGCAATTTGTCGTGTCGCCATTTTTGTCCTCCTAGTTGTTGGCATTATGTCTTGCGAACAATTTTTATTGCCGCTACCCGTGTGAGAATGTGTTTTCCAATCTCACAGGCTTAATGTACACTTCCTTTGAAAAATCTTTTCCGCCCGGAACGCCAACCGCGTCGGCGCGGCAGCGTTGGCAGTGGCGAAAAACCTTTATGTATTTTTCGCACTCGTTTCTTGCCCAAGACAAGTCGGCGCAAGAAGGCGCGGAACACCACGAAAACTGGTGTTGCGGTATCAACGGAATTATGTTGTAAACCGTCGCGCCGCGCCCGGCCACTGTCTTTGCCACCGTTGGAATGTGTTCCTTGTTCACTTCGGGAATGAACACGGTGTTCACCTTTACTGTCACTCCGGCGGCGGCGACTTTTTCTATTCCGCCCAGCTGGTTCTCAATCAAAATCCGCGCGGCTTCCACGCCCTCAAACTTTTTTCCGTCGTAGATGATGAACTCGTTTATCTTGGCCTGAATCTCCGGGTCAACGGCGTTGACGGTAACGGTGAGCGTGTCGATTCCCGCGTCGATTATTTCGTCCGCCTTTTGCGGAAGAAGCAAGCCGTTTGTGCTCATGCACTTTATCATGGCCGGAAACTCGTCGCGCACTTTGCGAAAGGTTTCCAGCGCGAAGTCTGTGGCCAGCGTGTCGCCGGGACCTGCAACGCCAACGACCGTCAAGTCGGGCGAAAGAGAAACGGCGCGGCGAATCGCTTCTATCGCTTCGTCTGGGCTTATTATGCCGCTGGCCACGCCGGGCCGCTTTTCGGTGTCGTTAAAGTCGCGCTTGCAAAAGCGGCAGCCGATGTTGCAGCCGGGGCTTACCGGCAAGTGAACGCGGCCCTTGTTGGACTTTTGTCCCAGCGCGAAGCAGGGATGCGTTTGAGCTATTTCTTCAAATGTCTTGGCCATTAAGCAACCCCCGCTCTTTTATGGCGAGCGCGATTTTGTCAACGCTTCCCGCCGCTTCGTAAACTTTAAGCCCGCGCGACAGCATGTAAGCCGCCGCCGGCTCCCCGATTTTTGCCACGAACAAAGCCGCGCAATCTTTTAGCAATTCGTAGGCGGGCGCAAAATTGTCGCTGCAAGAGCCGCCGCAAACTGGAGGCATTTTGCGCGTTTCCACAAATTCGCCGTCGCCCGAAAAATCGTAAATCTGCCAATAGCGCGCGTGGCCAAAATGTTCGTCAACGTTAAGGCCGTCAACGCTCGCGAACGCCGCAAGGATTTTGCGCGGCTCTGCGGCCGGCGCGTTTTGGCCTTTCAACGCTTTTTGGCTCTTTGTCGTTTCTTCCATGCGGCGGCCTCCAGCGCTATCGGTAGAACGACAGCGCGTTGTTGTAAACGTCTTCTATTACGCGCAAGGCTCCCGTGTAGCCCGCGTAGTTTGTGGTCAACACAAGCTTTAGCGCCATCGGATGCGCGGCCTCGACAAAGCAATAATTTTTTTCTTTGGCCAAGTCGCTGTCCCAGTCGGCGCCGATAATCAAGCCGCGTCCTTCGCGTTTGATGTCTCTAATGATGTCGCCGGCTTTTCCCGCGTCGGGCAAAAACTGCGCGGAGATTTTTCGCTTTTCGCTAATCGAAAGCAAGTCGTCCAAAATCGCCTGCTGGTATTTTGACGGCGTGTTGTCCACGATGAATTGCTCGGCGGGAACGATTCCCGTTTCGTGAAGCAAAAAGCGGGAAAGGCCGACGACGTAGCCCGCGTCGTGGATTATGTGCGCGAACCTCGGAAGGCCGTAGCGGAATTCCAAAAGGAAGGTCGCCAGGTTGTCGATTTCCTCGTAGTAGGAATCGATTTGGTGCTGGATGAATTTTTTGGCCTTTTCAACGTCAAGCTCCGCTCCGTGTTCTATCGCAAATTCCAAAATGCCGTTCAAGAACGCCGTCGTCGCGTTGTCGCCGATTGGAACTGAATGGAACCAGTAATATTCTTGGTCGTAGCGCGCCTTTAGGTTGTCCGCGATTGTCTTTCCGTACCAAGGCGAAACCAAAATGTTGAAGTTGGCGCGCGGAATTTGCTGCCATTCTTTTACGCCCTTGCTGTCGGGGCCAAAGAGAACGTGTACTTTAAGGCCAAGCCCTTTGAGCAAGCGGCGGTATTCGGCCAGGTTTCCTTTCCAAAAGGGATCTTGAAAGGGAATGCTCGCGATTAAGTTTACCGTGTTCTTTTCGCTTCTAGGTTCGTTCTCGTCTTCAAAGCGGGTGACGTATTGGTCGATGATAGCGTTCACCACGGAAGAATGCGAAACGTAATTGTTTGACTTAAAGCCCGGCGTGTCAACGGCGACAATCGGCTTTCCTTGCGCGGCAAATTCGTCAACGACGCTCTGGATGTCGTCGCCCACGATTCCGCCGGTGCAGCCTGTCATCACGACTTGCAAGTCGGTGTCCAAAACCTTGTATGTGTTTTCTATGTTTTCGCGCAAATGCTTGATTCCGCCAAAGACAACTTCCTTTTCAGTGAATGCGGTGCATGGGCTTGTGGAACCGCCCGCGTATCCCTTGGAGCGCTCAAAGAAGCCGCTTATCATTTCTCCGCAGCCGGGGCCGGAATGCAAAATCGGAACGGCCTTTGGAATGGCCACGACAGTTTGCAAGGCGCCGAGCGCGCAAGTGTATCTTTCTTGTTCAATTGAACCTGTGTAATTTGCCATATAAAAGTTCTCCTTTGCTGCCGCGCTACTTTACTTGGAAGAAATCCGTCTGCTGCGTGAGCCACCATTTTGTGTAGGGGTTGAGCGCGTGCTTTTGGAAGTTCTTCACAAACTCGTCGTTTTCGATTGTGTCGACAATCATGTTGCCGTATTTTACAAGGCCCTCGTAGCCCATGCCCGCGTGCTCGTCGCCGACCAAAAGGCTTGGTATTCCAAGCTTGGCGCCCCACAAGGTCATGCCGCCGTGGCGCGCGAGCATAACGTCAGGGTGAACCTTGACCAGCGCGTTGACAAGCTCGAACTCCTGCTTGTTGCAAACGTTAAAGCGCGGAACGTCGCCGTAGTCGCCGACGCGCTGCTTGAGCTGGTCGTTCTCGTCGCGGCCAGAGTCAAATTCCGCGTCGTGGTGGAACACCGAAGCGCCCACGGCTTTTAGGCCAAGCTCTCCGATGATGTCCAGAAGCGCGTGTCCATGCGCCGCGCCCGCCGCGACGTACGCTGTCTTGCCTGAAAGTTTTTTTCTTATTTCTTCAATCTGCGGAAGGTACTTTTCTTTTTTCTCCGCGATTACTTTTTCCGCGACGTCTTCTTTTCCCAAAAGTTTTCCGAGCGCTCGGAACCAGCGGTCCGTCTGCGCGATTCCATATGGCGGCGCGGATGGAAGTTCCGGCACGCCGAATTCCTGTTCCAACACGGCGCCCAAATACGTTCCCAAAGTTGAGCAAGCTTGGACTGTCGCGCAAGCCTCTCCCGCCTTGCTAAGCTCTTCCACTGTGTTGAAAGGCGTGAGGTAATTGGGCTTGGCTCCAAAGGGCGCGAACCAATCCGCGAAGGCGTCGCTTCCCCAAAAGTTTATGACGTTAATCATGTCGCTTCTATGCTTGTCGGACTTCTTGATAATCTTTCGCGCGAATCCGTGATAGGCCGCGTCAAAGCCCGTCGTCCAAACTTTTGAGCGGAAGCCTTCGCAAGTGATTCCGACGATTGGGATTCCAAGCTCTTCCTGCAATTCGTCGCAAACGCTTTGGACGTCGTCGCCGACAATTCCTACCGCGCAAGTGGTCAAGACAAAAATCGCGGCGGGCTTTACCCGTTCGTAAACTTGGCGGATTGTCGCCTCAAGCTTTGCGTTTCCGCCGTAGACCGTGTCTTTTTCCTGAAGGTTTGTCGAAAAGATGCGGCGCCGGCGGTTTGTCTTATTGCGAAGCGACGCGTTGACCCTGTAGGTCATGTTGAATTCATGCAGGCACGAAGAACAGCCGACTGGGCCGTGAGAAATCACGGCCGCGTCTGTTATCATGGAAACCATGCAGCCGGCGCGCGCGGTTGAGCATCCGATGCATTGTGTAAAGGTTCGGTTGTGGTCTTTGATGCCCGCCGCCGATTGTTTTACCAAGTCGTCCGCGTTGCCCAAAAATCCTGTGATGGAATTGATTCTAAGCTCGCGGATTTGCACGTCCGGCAAAGCAAGGTTCACTGTTGACATACTGTTCTCCTAAAAAAAATGTTCGGCTGTCCGCGCGGGCCTGATTGCCGGCGCGGGCGTTCTATTTTTACTTAACTGGAATGACCGCTCCGTTGTACTTGTTCTTAATCCAATTCTGAACGTCGTCGCTGAGCAAAACTTTCACAAGCTTTTGAATCGCGGGATCGTTGGCGCGGCCAGCCTTTGTTACGATGATGTTTCCGTAAGGGCTGTCGGGCGATTCCTGCGCCAAGATGTTTGTCTTGATGCCGGACTCCAAAACCTTGTTGGTGTTGTTGACGAACAAGTCGTAGTCGGCGCGCGTCGGAATGATTTGGAAGGCGTTTATCTCGACAAGCTTTACGGGCTTTATGTATTCAACGATGTCGCCTACGTTCGCGTCAAGCGCGCTCAAAGAATGTTCGCTCAACTTGATGTAGCCTTGGTCGTTCAAAAGCTTAAGGCCGCGGTACTCGTTGGTTCCGTCGTCGGGAAGCGCGATGACCGCGTTCTTTGGCGCGTCGGAAAGCTTTGTGTACTTGTCGGAATAAATCGAAATCGGCTCAACGTGAATGGCGGCGACGCTCACCAAGTCCCAGCCGTTCTGCTTGTTGACTGAATCCAAGTAAGGCTTGTGCTGGAAGTAGTTGAAGTCCGCCTCGCCGTTAAAGGTCTTTTCGTTTCCCAAGTTGTCCGAAGCGTCCTGCAAGGTGACGACCTTGATTCCTTCCTTGAGCAAGGCGGGCGCCGCGTAGTCGATGATTTCTTGGTGGGGAACCAAGTCGATGATTCCTTTGAGCGTTACGATTCCGTCTTTAGAAGCGGAAGAGCCGCCCTTCTTTGCGCAAGAGGCGAGCGAAAGAGCCGCCGCGATTCCAAAAATTCCTACGATAATTTTTTTCATAAAAGTTCTCCTGTCATTTTTTTGTAAATAGCGGATTACACCAATCCGCGCGTTTTTAAAATTTTGTTCGACACAAAATTTCCGACGCTTTGGACAATCTGAACGATTGCCACCAAAACGTAAATGCAAGCCAGCAGCTTGTCATGCTGAAAGCGCTGGTAGCCATAGCGCACCGCTACGTCTCCGATTCCGCCCGCGCCGAACATTCCCGCAAGAGCCGTCATCGAAAGGACGGCTATCACCGTTATCGTGAAGCCGCGAATCAAAGACGGCAAGGTTTCGGGAAGCAGCACATGGAAAATGATTTGCAAGTTGAAGAGAGTTCAACTGTTG
>CADBBB010000031.1 GCA_902792795.1 uncultured Spirochaetaceae bacterium
AGTTTGAAACAAACAAACAAAAGCGCCAACACCTTTATCTACAACAGTAGAAATTCCATATCAGTTTGAAACTTATTGTCCTTCGTCAAATTCTTATTATCTACAACAGTAGAAATTCCATATCAGTTTGAAACCATCCCGGCGGAAGACTACGACATTATCTACAACAGTAGAAATTCCATATCAGTTTGAAACCCATCAAGGAAGTCATAAGAACCTTTTATCTACAACAGTAGAAATTCCATATCAGTTTGAAACAAAGAATAATAATCATCAGGCGCATATCTACAACAGTAGAAATTCCATATCAGTTTGAAACCTTGTTCAAAACAATTTGAAGATTCTTATCTACAACAGTAGAAATTCCATATCAGTTTGAAACGATTCATTTAAACCTCCTTGGAATCTCATCTACAACAGTAGAAATTCCATATCAGTTTGAAACGTAAGAGACGACGAACGGCCATAAGGATCTACAACAGTAGAAATTCCATATCAGTTTGAAACGCAGAAAACATACTAATTTACCTCACATCTACAACAGTAGAAATTCCATATCAGTTTGAAACCACTTGAACAAGGCGATATTTACTCTATCTACAACAGTAGAAATTCCATATCAGTTTGAAACGAAAAGGTTTTGGACGGCGGCGCGAAATCTACAACAGTAGAAATTCCATATCAGTTTGAAACCCTTATCATTGTACAACGGTACTGTCTGTTACTGTTTATCGCATTTAGTGCGGTCAAAAATGACAAAAATGAGAAGATTTTCATCAAATTCTCCAGTAAGACCAAGGGTTTGCAACCGTCAGCCAATGACGAATATTTCTTTTTCTTCGTTCTTGGCATAGCCGTAACAAGTCTTTTTGCATGTTTCCGACAACTCAAATATAATGATGCTGTCCTCCTCTGTAAAGGCCTTAACGTACGTATTTTTTATTTCCGTCTCAATATTCTTTAACGCGGTGTCGCTGTTTGAAATCTCAAAAACTGAATACTGCAATCTAAATCCAAATTTTGAAAGAAATTTTGCAAACTTCGAACGCACCTTATTATCGCTTATGTCATAACTAATTAGAAGCATCGTCCGACTCCACTTTTTCCTCAGCCATATTAAACACAGGAAATTCTTCCGCCGGCTTATCCCTCATAAAAGCGCGATAATAAGACTGCAAATAAATGAAAATATCATCCTTTCGTTCCATCAATGCCTCTAAAATCAACCCGACATATTTCTTTGAATTCTTCCACGGCAAGATATACTGATTCTGGTTTATCCAAAAATCTTTTTCACTCACTTGTCCCAAATTCAGCGCCTTAAGAATCGCCCCATCAACAATCGGGCGAAACGGCTCTTCCAAATCACACACAAGAGACTTGCGATGAAAAAATTGAGTGTGGAGAATACCCACATAAACATCAAAGCCATACATCTCAAGCAGCGCATTTACAATATTGAACAGAATCGTATATCCGATGTCCATAAGCGTATTTGTCATGTCGCATTTTGTCCGCGGCCGCCGAGCCTTCCAGCCATGTTCCGCAAACAAAAGTTTAAAATACAACTTGGCGCTGATGCCTTCAATTCCCATTATTTCTTGGCTAGACAAACCGGGCTTCAACACATCCTTTTGGAACTGTTCAAGTTTGGCAATCGTTTCTTTCTCCTCCTCCGTTTTCTTGCGTTTCTTTTTTAACAAAGCGCTCTGATTGCGAATCTTGTTTGAAATTACGCGCGCGGCAATGTCGGTCTTATCATGCGCATATTGCTTTTTTCTTAACAACACATTGCCTTCCGCCCTTGCAGGAAGCATTGCCGTCATGCGCAGATTCGGACTCATGAACACAATGGAAAAACCAAATTTTCTTGAGCGATCAAGCAATCCCGTTGTAAGGCAATAGTCGCCGCAAACAAAAAGAATGAACAAGCGGTAGCAAGTTGACTGGTGCTTGACTTTACCTTCTGCATCCGAAACAATCAGATTGTCATTCTTAAAGCTTATTTTCTCCCCCTCGTTTGTGAAAACAAAAGCAATTTGTTTGTACTCAAAATCCCGCGCGCTCATCATAGGGGCTATCCTTTTGCAATAAGAGGCCTGTCGCAAAAATCATTGTAGATGCAATTGCGACATTTTTCCGAAGACTGCGGCTTGTAAGAAGCAGCGTCAAACTTTTGCATGGCCGCGTTCGTCGCCTTAAATTTCTCAAACATCGCGCTGTCTTCTTCCGGCAATGAAACAAAATAAACTTTGTTATCATCACTGGAATAAAACCTAATTTGCTTTACTTTATATCCCATCTCGCGCAAACAAAGAGTCTGAGCATACAACTGAAAAACATATCCGTCATAAATTTTCTCTATATGATTTTTCCGCTCTGTCAAAAGCCCTTTTTCTGTGTCAAAAGTATCAATTTTTCCGCATAAATTATATTCGCCGGAAAACACATCCAAACCTTGTAAAATATTTTTGCGCGTTGAATAACGTTTTTCATCCACTGCCGCATGAACTGCCTTTCCATCCAACTGTGCCTGACCGTAATACATACGTTCCGACAATTCGCCGTACAGCTGGTGGTAGTAAATCGAAAGCGGACAAAAAATAAAGTCATTCAGATAACTGATTTTAAGGTAAAGCTCCATAGAAAACAACGCGCTAAAACACTACTCCCCCTTATCTTGCATAGTTTTTCTCCTGCGCAAACCTGAACCAATCGGCATTTGAAATATTTTCAATATAGCCCTTGTCGTTCAAGTTAAAGTCATTTTTCAAAAGATACAAGCCTTTCAGCGCGATGTGATACGCGCCGTTGGCGTCTGCGTCCACAGGAAGCTTGGAAATCCATTTTCCTTCAGCGTCTTTTCCCTTTGCGGCCTCAACGCGGCTGTCATAAAAAGTTCCGTCGGCGGCCATCACCGGAGAAATCAAATAATCGTCTTCTTGATTTGAAGAATTAGGCTTTGAATTTCGCATTTGCAGAATGGCCATAAAGGAACGATAAAGCCCGTCATAAAAAGCGCAATTCTCCCGTTCAGGCTGAACCGCGTGAATTTGGTCAATGAAATTTTCCTCCGAATTCCAATTTATGCCCTGTTTGTCAAACAATGCCTTAAGGTCTTCTGTAGGACTTGCGCAAATCTTAGTTTTGTCAGCCTTGCTGTAAACAAGCCGTTCGCCGCAAGAATAAACTTCCCACTTTTTCTTGAAATCCGCGTTGTCGGAAAAATTTCCATAATCAAAGGCAAAGACAAAAGAATTCGTCTTTCTGTCAAAGCGAACAGAATCAAATTTGTCAAAAAACTCTTTTTTCTTTTCCACATTGGTTAGACCCGCTGTATAGAACAGATTTGCAAATCCGGTCTTTGGGTCAATTTTTGAAGTGTATGCCGCCGGAATATAGAAAATCCAGCCGCATTGTTTTCCAACATCGCTCACATTCGCGGATTTATTTGACAACTGATAGGCGTTCAAGACGCCGCCCGGCTCGCCAACTTTTCTGTCTTTGAACACAAGATAGTTCAACTTTTCTATGAGCATATTCTCAAATTTTTGGTAAACTTGGCGCTCAACGGCAAAGCGGCCGCGCTTAAAGCCAAAGTTCAAGTCTTCCATCACAACAATCGCATTGTTTTCTACCATAAGTTCTGCGATTTCATGAACGATGTTGGAAAGATAGCCCTCCTTAAGTTCCTTTATGTTGCCGATTGTCTGCCAGTTTTTGCGCGCCTTGTCGCGGCCGCCTTCTTTTTGAACAAGCTTTTCCTGATAGTTCACGGAAACAGTTTTATCGTTTCGAACTTGTTCTACAAGATTTAAAGTCTTTTGAAGTTCAATCTCGCCATTTTGATTTATAAGAGAAAGATAAATCAAATGCCGCTCGCCGCGGTCAAGGCCGATGATTTTTACATCAGGGTTGTCTTTTAGAATCTTCTGAACTTTGGCGTTAAAATCTTTGTTTGAAATTTCGGGAGCCTTAAAATTCATCGTTATCGGACAATGAAAAAGATATGTTGGTTTTGTAAAGCGCCTGTCCTTTGTTATGTCAAACTTGGCCTCTTTGCAAACGACTTTTCCGCTGTCCAAAAGTTCCTTTGCCTTGTCAGAAATCGACTTGGCAATATTGTTCTTAAACTTGTATATCTCCTGATAAATTTCTTCAGGAATTGTCGCGCCGTCCAAGGTTGTTCTGTTTACAAGCGCAGAACCTTTTTTGTGGCATACATCCTTTACATCAGGATTTGCATCGCGCCAAAAAAGCTCGGCTTCGCCATTCAACTTCAAGCAAACGTCGCGCAAGTTTTCTTCCGAAAAAAGATTTTCCCAATAAAGCGTGTGAAGATTCTTCTTGCCAGTAGAACCGTCCCCGCCGCCCTTGCCGGTTGAATAATCTTTGTTGTAAATTTGGAAAAGAAAGAGCTTGCCGGAATCAACAAGGGAATTGATTGCAGAAACAGATATTTTTTGAAAGGAAATCTTATAACCTTGTCGCTCAACCTCTTTATAAAACCCGCTTAAATCTTCATAGGATTCCGTAGGAGAAAATCTAAAATTAAAATTTTTCCAATCTTCATGGTTGTTGATTGCTGCCTTAAACCAGTCAATCAACTTTTGCATGAATTGTTTGTCAAAATCATCTCCCTTTTTATGCTTGCCAGCTTCATATCCAAGCAGAATCTCCTTGGGCGGCGCAAAAGTTTCTTTGCCTTTTGTTGAGAAAAACACTTTTGGAAGCATCTTGTTCGGGCCGGGCAAGAGTTTATATATCATTTTCTCATAACATTCTTCGTCATTTTTACAAGCGTCAAACTTAGGTTTGTCATTAGGATTGTAAATGCCAAGGAAATAATTGCCATTCTTTCTAAGAATTACAGCGTCGTTTGACGCTTCCTTGTTCAAATCCCAGCCATTGGCCAGAGTTGGGCAGTCAAAACTCAGCTTAACCTTCTTAATCTCATTAGGCTTTTTTGTTACATAATTGCGGGTTTTGTTATACAGCGGAACAATTTCAGAAAGCGTCTGCAAGATTTCATCATATTTTGAATAAAAATCGCTGTCTTTTTGTTCCTCGCCGCGATAATCCACAAGCTTTAAATAGTGATAGAGGCTCTGCGCTTCATCAAGAAAATCTTTTATCGGCGCGGCGGCTTCCTTTTCCTTTATCAGATTTTCTTTCTTTTCAAAATTAATTTTGCAATACTTTTCATCTAACTCTTTTAGAATATTTACGAATTTCTTTTCTTTTGACTTCTCATCAATTCTAAGTTCGGCAATATTAAAATAATCTCTCGCCGCCTTTTCCACAGGAATATTATACTCTTTAGCCCAGCGCTCATAGGCTTTTTGCAAATCGGAAAGCGTACAGTCTCTTTTTGCAATCTCTTTTCTTAACGCCTCCACCTGTTTTTCAGAAAGACTTTTCTTTAAGGAATCCTTTTCAAGCAAAAACATGCCGTCATGCAAAATTGACCAATTGCCAAAAAGCTTTAATGAAAAGTCCGTGACTTCTTTTGCCGGAACATAAATCTGATTTAAATCACAATCATTTGTATCTACCAGCTTTCTTATTAGAGGAACGGCCTTGTCGAGAGACTGTTCCTTGAACTGTTTTACAGATTCGTACACTTGCTCGCTCGATTCAAATCCTTCAGGAATAAAAGAAACCGTCGCTCTGTCGCTCAAGATTTGCTTGTAAAGAACTGTCATCTTTCGCTTAAGTTTATGCTTCTCTTCCGCCGGGAGCTGCTGGCTTGCAAGATTTATTTTTTCGTTCAAGCCTTGGACTTTCTTATCCCCAGCCTCTCCAGAAATACCGCCAATCACAGTGTTATAAAAATCTATTCCGCTTTGGCACAAGACAGCGTTAAAGCCTTCCTTGGAAAATACAGAAGCAATTTTTTTCCCCTGCAAAAAGTTGGCCAACGATTTTTCCGTGTCTTTGATGATTTCTGGAAATTCTTTTTGCAAATATTCAAACAGCTTCACATTTGCATAGAACTTTGGAAAATTTTCATTTACAATACGATTGCTGATTGCTGTGGATTGAGCTTCCTCGCTGTACATATTTTGTCGGTTTTGATGAAAGCCGGTAAAATATGTTGCAAAGCCCTTAAATGCGTCAAGAGCGGCTTTTTTATCCGAAATTGAACCGGATTCATCAGTCTTGATTACAGCAGGAACAAAATCTGACAAAAGTTCCTTTTTAAAGAGTTTGTCAAATCTTTCGTCTTCCTTGAATTTCTTGACAATCTGCTTGCGCATTGCGGCTTGAAGCGTTTCCAAATCTTTTTTAATTTTATTCTTCTTTTGCTTGTCTTTTTCATTTTGAAATAATTCGAATTGGTCGTATAAGGGGCCCCATTCAAGATCCGTTTTTGAAAGAACTTCTTCGATAAAAACACGGTGAAAGCCGTCAATCAATTTCTTTACTTCAACATAAGCCCTTGACCTTTCCAAATCTTTTTCGAGAAGCTTCAATTTTTGAATATTTTCTTCTGTCTTTCCAACAGGAACAAGCGTGTTTCTCAACGTGATTGAACGAGAATATCCGTTTTTTTGTCCACAAAAAGTATCGATTGCTTTCATAAACATTCTCCATAAAATGAATTATAAAACATTCATCCATTTTTGCCTATATTCTACCACACCCCCTGCGTCACCTAGCGCGACAGGGTAGAAAAAATTTTCGCCTCGCGCTACAATGGTTCTAGCGGCAATGAAAACGGCGGAAAGACCAAAAGTTTTTGCTAGCCGCATAAGCGGCAACATCCGCGCTTGCGTAGGGCTCGCGCGGACAGCCGTATCATATGGAGAAAATATGCCGCAAGAAAAACGAAACGCCCCGCACATACTCGCCTACATAATGGAAATCGACAAGGACATAAGGAACGGCGAATACCCCAACACAAACACGATGAACCAAAAGCATGGCTGGAACATAAGCCGCAGCACCTTTGGCCGCTACATCGACATCTTGCGCGACACTTACAACGCTCCTGTGGAATTCGACTTTAAGAAGAACGGCTACTATTACACCGACCCGACGTATTTTATGCGGCAAGTCATGCTAAAGGAAGGCGACCTGCTCACCCTCTCAATCATTCTTCCTTTGTTGGAACAGTACAAAAACACGCCGCTTGAATCTTCGTTCAAAAGCCTGATGCAAAAAATCACCCAGATGCTTCCCGACAGCATTACGATTGACTCGGCGCTGATAAACGACGAAGTTCACTTCATTTCAAACCCGACGACAAAATTGCAAAAGGGAGTTTTTGAGACGGCCCTAAAAGCGATACGGGCGCGAAAAACTTTGACGCTGGAATACAAGCGTTCCTACGAGAACGAATACACAACCAGCGAGTTTGAGCCATACCGCCTGATTTGCCAAAAGGGCAGCTGGTATCTTTTGGGGCTTTCGCGCCGTTCCAACCAAATCCGAATCTACGCCATGCCGCGTATCAAAAGCTGCAAAATGACGCAAAAGAAATTTACGATTCCCTCAGACTTTAAGCTGGAACGCCACATCGATCCGCAAATCGGTGTCTGGAACGACAACAGAAAGAAAATCAAGGTGGAAGTCGAATTCGAAAAAGAGTTCAAAACTTTTGTCACCGAACGCGAATGGCACGCCGGCCAGAAGATGCGCCAAAACAAGGACGGCACGGTCTACCTTTCGTTCTCCACAAACCAAATAACTCAAACAGCAAACTGGATTCTCTCTTTCGCAGGCGGAGCAAAAGTTCTCAACCCGCCCGAGCTCCGCGAGCAAGTCAAAGCCGCCGCAAAGAAGATATTGCAGGGAAATAAATAGAATCCCGCAGAGACTCACGGACGCGGTGGAACCTCTCGAACAAACAGTTAAGGTCTTGCCAACGACAATACGAGCGGATTATTCCTCTTCCCAGGAAACATCGACCATGCGCTTTTCCAAGTCGGGGATGCGCAAAAAAATGTAGCAGTTGGCGCGGTGAATCGTAACGCCGCGGTTGCGCGAAACGTAGCCCGCGATTGGGTCGGGGTATTTTGGATTGCAGCACTTGGCGAAAGTGACGGCATAGTTTTTGGAATTTTCCACGCGGACTTTGCCGGAATGATGGGCGGCCGCGTCATAAGGCTTGGTTCCCTTTTTGTGCGCCTGCCGAATTTTGTTTTGCTCGGCTTGGCGCTCGTTGGCTTCGGCGATTTTTGCCGCGGCCTTGTCGACAAAGCCTTGGTCGTTGGCGCTAAGCCAAGCGCGGATTTTTTGGCGCGCCTTTGAAGTCTTGGTCCACTTGAGCCAGCCTTCGACAGGATGCGACTTGGGGTTTGTGAGGATTTCTATTATTTGCGTGTTTTGGAGCGGCGCGCTAAGCGGAATGATTTTTCCGTCCGCCTTGGCGCCGACAATTTTTTCGCCGACGCCGGAGTGAATCTGGTAGGCAAAGTCAATCGCGCTCGCGCCCACCGGCAGCTGGATGACGTCTCCCTTTGGGGTAAAGACGACAATCTTGTCGGCCAAAAGCTCGCTCTTAAATTCGTTAAAATAGCCTTCGTCGTCGGCGCGGTTTTCCTTGAGTTCCCGCAACTGATTGAAAATCGAAAGGCCCTTTAAGTCAACCATGTCGTGGTTGGTTCCCTTTTTGTAAAGCCAGTGGCTGGCCACGCCGTGCTGCGCCACGTTGTCCATCTCGCGCGTGCGGATTTGTATTTCCAACGGCTTTCCTTCGCAGAGAACCGTCGTGTGCAAGGACTGGTAGCCGTTTGCCTTAGGCATGGCGACGTAATCCTTAAAGCGGCCTTCAAGCGGCTTCCACAAACTATGCGCGAGGCCGACAAGCGTGTAACATTCGGGAACGGTGTCGCACAAAATGCGCAGCGCGAAAAGGTCGAACAATTCGCTGGCCTCTTTGTTGCGCTTCCTCATCTTTTGGTAGATTGAATAAAAGTGCTTGGCGCGGCTTTTTACCGAAACCTTTATGCCTGCCTTGGCCGCCCCTTCCTCGATTTTTTTAACGGCGCTTTCCAAATAATTTTTTCGCTCGTCCTTTTTGGCAGAAACAATAGCCTTGATTTGCTGGAAAACATCCGGGTTGGAATACTTTAGGCTAAGGTCTTCCAACTCGTTTTTTTCGCCCTTCATTCCAAGGCGGTCGGCAAGGGGCGCCCAAATGTCAATCACTTCGGCGGCAACGGCGCGCTGGGTTTTGTTGTCGTAGCCCTTTAAGTTGCGGATTCTGTCCAAGCGGTCGGCAAGCTTTACCATAATAACGCGCACATCGTCAACCATCGCGAAAAGCATTTTGCGGATTGAGTCAGCCTGCTGCAAGGTTTTGCTTGAAATTTGCAAGTTGGTGATGCGCGCCGTTCCTTGGATTATCGTGGCAACCGCCGCGCCCCAGCGTTCCTTTATTTCCTCAATGTCAACTCCAGGCACGTCCAAAATGTTGTGAAAAAAACCGCCCACAATCGAGTCCGCGTCCAGCTTGTTCCTGGCCAAAATCGCGGCGACGCGCATCGGGTGCAAATAGTAAGGCCTTCCGCAAGAGCGCTTCATGCCCTCTGTCTTTTGAAGAAGATATTCCCACGCCAAAGAAATTTTTTCGCGGTCCTTTTCAAAGTCAGGAAAGAGCCTGAAAAATTCGCTCAAGAGAAGGCTGGGGTCTGTTATTTCGTTGTTGGAAATAAATTCTTCTTCGGTCATTGGAAAGTATTTTAATGATAATTGAACTTTCTAGCAATACCAAAAAAAGCGCTCCCAGTCGCGGTTGCGCGATAAACGTTCCGCCCGCGCCCTAGCCTTCCAGCTCCAAGTCAACAAATTCTCCGCCGCAAGCCTTGGCCAAGTCCTGCGGGGCAAGCGCGAGCTGAGTTCCGCGAACGCCCGCGCTTATGTGGATTTTCTCACAAGACAAGGCGGATTGGTCGATGAAAGTCTTGAACTGCTTTTTCATTCCAAGGGGGGAACAGCCGCCGCGAACGTAGCCGGTAAGGGCCAAAAGCTCTTCGGGCCGGACGGGAGCGATTTCTTTGGCTCCGCTGGCAGCGCGGGCTTTTTTTAGGTTGATTTCATGCAAGGCGTTTTGAAGGAAGACGAAAATTTCTTTTGAGTCGCTTCGCATTACGATTGTCTTAAATACTGTGGCAGGGTCAACGCCGATTTTTTGGGCGGTCATCCCCGCGGCGCCTTTTGCAAGCGCGTGCTCGCCGTCATCGTCATAGGCCAACGCCTCGTAAGCGATTCCAAGCTTTTCCAAAATGCGCATCGCGTTTGTCTTTGCCGCGCCGCCTTTCTTTGCCATGATTTTCCTCCCGCCCGCTTTTTAGGCTTGCAACAGTTCCTACAACTCCGTCCTTCCCCGGAACGAGCGCGCGAACGTAAGCTTGTCGGCGTACTCCAAGTCGCCGCCGACTGGAAGACCCGACGCAAGGCGGGTGATCTTTGCCTTTGTCTGCGCGGCCAACAAGCGCTGCAAGTAAAGCGCGGTCACGTCGCCGTCAACGGTCGGGTTTGTCGCGATGATGATTTCCGAAACCTCGCCTTCAACCGCGCGCTTGATCAAGGCGGCGACGTTCAACTGGTCGGGGCCGATTCCGTCAACCGGACTAATCACTCCGCCAAGAACGTGGAAAAGGCCGTTGAACTCGTGGAAGGATTCGATTGTCATAACGTCTTGCGGCTGCTCCACCACGCAAATAACACTCCTGTCGCGCAAGTTGTCTTGGCAAATAGGACAGGGGTCGCGCTCGGTCCAGTTTCCGCAAACGGAGCAAGGATGAATTTTTTGCTGGAGCGTCGCCATTTGCGAGGCGAAGCGCTCGACGTAAGCGGAGTCGGCCTTTAGCAAAAAGTTTGTTATGCGGCCCGCGGATTTTTTTCCGATTCCGGGAAGGCGCGAAAAACTTTCTGTCAGTTCGTCAATCGCGTTCATACAAGGCCTTGCAAGCCGCCGAGCATGGGGCCGAATTTGTTTTTTATTTCTTCTTGGATTTTTACAGTCGCGTCGTGGTGAGCGGCGACAATCAAGTCTTCGAGCATTTTTATGTCGCGGGGATCGACGCACACCGGGTCAAGGCGCAAGTTGGTCATTTCGAATTTTCCGTTCAATGTCACGTTGACGATGTTTCCGCCGGAAGAGCCTGTAGCGCTGATTTGCGCCAAATCATTTTGAACGTTTCCCAATTGCTTTTTCATCGCGTCAATGTCTTTCAACAATTCAAATGGATTCATACTTTTCCTCCGACGATTTCGCCTTTAAAAACTTTCACCAACAAATCCACTTCTTTTGGAACTTGAACAGGCTCAACCGCTTGCGCTTGTTCAACTTGAACGCGGACTTCAAAGAAAATTTCCCGGCCCCACAATTTTTGCGCGCAAGTTTTAAGCGCCGCCATCTTGGAATCGATTCTGTTTTTTTGAAAGTCGTCCAAAGTCACGGCGTAAATTTTGTTTCCGTCAAATGTCCAAGCGCTCGTGTTCTTTAAAAGCGAAGCGAACGATTCGTCTTCAAACGCCAGCGCCGACACAAGAGCGTTTTTTATTTGCTCCGGATCTTCCGGCATCGGAACAGGCGCTTGCGGAATTTGAGCGGACTCGGATTGCGCTTGTTCCGGACGAACAAAAGGCTCCGCGCGCTCGGCCCGCTCCGCCGCCGCTTGTTCCGCCGCAACTTTTTCCAAAGAGGCAAAGTGGAATTCTTTAGGCGCGCCGCTTTGTCCGTTTTCCGCGCCGTCGTTAAAACCCTGGGGGCTTCCTCCGTATGGGGCTTGCCCCGTTCCGCCTGCAGGAACGCTCGCAGCCGCAGGAGCCCCCGCCAAAAGCGAGCGAGCCTGGTCAACGGCGGCCTTCACTTCCGACGGAGAGACGTATTCCTTGAGCCAGCACAAGCGGCTAAAGGCCAAGTCAATTTCGTAGCGCGGCGAAAGCGAGTAACGAATGTCGCGATACAATTGCAGGAAAATGGAAAGGCCACGCTCGATTTGCGTAACGTTCCACGAATCCAAAACCGTCTTGCTAAAGCGCGAAGGGTCTTGTCCAAGCAAAGAGTCTTTTGCGATTCCGTTCTTTATCAACAAAAGGGAACGCAAGTAGTCGGCGGAATTTGTTATGAGTTGTTCGATTGAAATTCCCGCCTGCAAAAATTCGTTGAGTTTTTCCTGGGCGCCGGCGGGATTTGCGGAAGCGCATTCCTCAAACAAAATGTTGAGCCGTTCCGTTCCCACAAGGCCAAGCTTGTCGCGGATTTTTTCGTATGTGATGTGGCCGTCGCTAAAGGCGGCCACTTGGTCGAACAAAGTGTAGGAGTCGCGCATTGAGCCGGTGGACTCGCGCGCGATCCAGTAAAGCGCCTCGTCGTCGGCCTGGATGTTTATCTCGGCGGCGGCAAGGGCAAGCTGCTCCTTGACTTTTTCTATCGGAACAAGCCTAAAGTTGAACTGCTGGCAACGGCTTTTGATTGTGGCCGGAACCTTTTGCAATTCCGTCGTGGCGAAAATGAACACGACGTATTCCGGCGGCTCTTCGATTGTCTTTAAGAGCGCGTTGAAAGCGTTTGTCGTGAGCATGTGCACTTCGTCGATGATGTAAATTTTATAGCGGCTGGAATTTGGCGGAAACTGAACTTCGTCGATTATTTGGCGAACGTCGTTGACGCTGGTGTTGGAGGCGCCGTCGATTTCGATTACGTCAAGGCTGGCGCCCTTGGTGATTTCTTTACAGGCGGAACATTCTCCGCAGGGAGTCGGCGTGGGGCCTTTTTCGCAGTTGAGGGCCTTGGCGAAAATTCGCGCGGTGGAAGTTTTTCCGCAGCCGCGCGGGCCGGTAAACAAATATGCGTGGGCAATTTTTCCAGATTGAATCGAATTTTTCAATGTGGCCGCAACAAATTCTTGGCCAATCAAGTCCTCGAACCTCTGCGGCCTTCGGCGCGTCGCCGTCACTTCGTAAGCCATGCAAATACCCTAGCGCAAAAGGAAGAAAAATTCAACCGATAAAACGGAGAGTGTTAGAAAGCCCAAGACGCGCCCGCCCGAAAAAAAAAATTGCCAAATCGAAAAAAAGATATTGACAAATAGACACGATTTTTGATATACTTATTTTCACATTCGCGGAAATAACCGCAAATGCTCCCTTAGCTCAGCTGGTAGAGCAACGGACTGTTAATCCGTGTGTCGCTGGTTCAAGCCCAGCAGGGGGCGAAGGAAGAAGTCTCTTGGAAAACCAAGGGACTTCTTTTATTTTAAACACTTAAAGTAAAACTATGGGCTTGAAAGGGAGACCGCGCCAAAAAGCGCGCAGGCGATTTTTGGAAAAGCGAGCAGGAGGCGAGCGGCAGCGGTCGGAAGCGGCCCGTCGGGAGCCGAAGGAGTCGGCGACCAGAGGGCAAGCCCAGCAGGGGGCGGTTAAACTCCTTCTAGTTATGGAAGGAGTTTTTTTGTTTTTAAAACAATTGCATTACATCTATGGGCTTGAAAGGGAGACCGCGCCAAAAATCGCGTAAGGACGCGCGCGGCAGCGGTCGGAAGCGGCCCGTCGGGAGCCGCACGGACGCGGCGACCAACGGGCAAGCCCAGCAGGGGGCGAAGGAAAAGACCTTTTGTTAAATCAAAAGGTCTTTTTTATTTGTCGACCAGAGGGCAAGCCCAGCCGTAGCCCGCGCTAATTGCTCGCCAGTTCCGTAAAGATGTAATAGACGTTTCCCGCCGTATCCGTTCCCTTGTAAACTTCCTTTTCTTTTGCAGCGTCCTTAAATTGAACGTCGTTGCCGGGCAAAGGCGTTATGGCCGTGATTTTTCCAACCTTGACATCCGTCAGCCATTCCTTGGGGCCATCCGCCTGTCCTGACGAATCGACGCGCGTTCCCCTGCCAAACTGGGGAGCCGTCGCAGGCTGAGGACTGTCCTCGACAAAAGCCACCGAGCCGACGGGAATCATGTAGCGCTCCATGCCGTCAAGGTTAGAGTCATCAGGCAGCTTGAATTTTTGATCAAAGCAATCCAGTCCGCTTATGGAAGTTCGCGTTGTCTCAAATTGCAATTCAAGGCTGCATGTCATTCCCTCAAGCGCGGGGTCCGTCATCTTGTAAGAGCCGCTTTGCTCCGATCCGCTGGAAGCGTCAATTACATAAATTTTGTTTCCTTGCTTATATGTGTCAATGGCAGCCTTGAGCTTCTTTCCGTACTCGGATTCATCGCCAAGAATTTTTATTTGCCATTCGTTTATCTTTGCCTTGTCAGCGCTGTCCTTGCTTTCGTCATAAGAAGCAGGAACCGCCGTGTCTTTTAAAAGCCATGAGACAGGAGCGCAAGACCTAGAGTCGTATGTGTTTTTGTTGTCCTTGAATTTGGCCACGCTTTCAGAAAGGCGTCCTTCCTTTTGCAAGAGCGCGATGGCTACAGCGCCCAATGAATAGCTTTCGCCGTCAAGTGTCGTAGCCAAAGCTTCGTTTGCAAGCCGTTCAAACGGCTGCCAATCGGAATAGACTGAATGAATGACGGCTTTTCCAAAAAAGTTGGCGGTTCCTTCGTTTATGTCATTAAGGCTTATGCGCTTGAATTCATCGCCAAATTCAGAATTGTATTTTTCATTCCAATACTTCGCGCGGCCATAATACTCGTCGCGCAGGGCCTTGTTGTTGAAATTGTCAAAGGCTCTTATAAGCATAAGATTCGCAAGTACGCGGCATGTTCGCGGCATAAAGTCAATTGGATAAACCTGGTCGCGGTCCTTGCCGTCAGGACTTCCCCAATCCTTTCCTTGAATATAAAAGTGGAAGGATTCGTGGTAAAAAGTGTCAAGATGATCCAGCGCGATTGCCTGCGGATTGTTGAGGTATCTTTTGTACTTCTCCCGCTCCTTAGGGCTTGGATCGCAGTAACTTACATAAGTGACTGGCTTTCCGTCATATTCGCCCTTTTCGTATCCTTTGGACATCATTTCTTCCACCGCTTTTTTCACGTCGGGGTTGTTGTTTAGCACCTGGGGAGCGTTAGGAATTTCGTTTTTTGCTTGGGCGTTGACCAAAATCATGCGAAAGTCGCTAAGGTCTTCTTTTGTAAACCTTACCATCATAAGGTTGAACTTATCCTCGCTAAGGACGGAATCGCTGGGCCAAGCTTCCTTCATTTTTGGATGCATAAGCTTTACGCACTCAAAGGCAAATTGCGCCTGGGAGTCAAAATCCTCGCCAGCCAGTTTCGGCAAATTGCCCACCGGCGGATCAACCGGAACATAACCTCCAGACGATGAGTTGGAACACGATGCAAAAAGCAGCGCTATCACGACAGCGGCAACGCAGCCGGCCAATGTAAATTTGTTTCTCTCTTTCATAGCAAGGATTATAGCGCGGAAACGCGAATTCCGCCAGTTTTTTTCATTGGGCCGCGCCAGCGTTCCTATTTTCTCCGCAGCGCCCTTTTTAGCATGGCTAGGCCCAACGCCACGGTGGAGGCTCCCACGCCGGCGGCGATTTTGGGGCCGGCTTTTCTTAGCGCGTCGCCGCTGGCTTCCTCCACTTTTTTGATGGAACGGCGGGCAAGGCCTTTTGGCTCGATGTCACGCTTAAAGCTTTGCAAGATTTGTTCCGTCCACATGGGAACGGTCAAGTTAAAGACGTCTCCCAAAATCGCGAGCGTCCAGCCAAGCATGAACAAAACGGTAAAGATTATCTCAAAGGCAAAGACGCGCTCGCTTGTTCCGCCATCCTTGCCCGCGGCAAAATCCAAAAGGCCCTTGAACAAAAAAACCGCCATGCAAAGCGAGGCCAAGCGCCAAACGATTTTTAGCGCGACGCTCGCAGCCCTAGGAAAACGGATGCCAAGCAAATTTTCCAAAAAGTAAAAAAGCGCGAGCGCGAATGCCGCCGCCGCGATTACGATGTTCAGCTTAAAAAATTCCGCGTAAACAAAAACGCGAATCAAGGCCCACAAAAAATACAAGGCGTAAAGGCCCATCCTGGCCCAAACAAAAAAGGCCTGCGCGCCGCCGATTATTTTTTGAACCGTCGCTTCCGTTTGCGGAAGAATAAAGTTTTCGCTGGACGCGGCTACGTTTTTTGGGCTGGAAGAATTTTGCGCGGCCCCGCCCTTTTGCGCGCGGACCTCATCATTCGTTTCGCTCATTTTTGCTCTCCGCTTTCCGCGCCCTTTTCTTTTAGCCAAGCCTTGTAGTCGTCGATGTCCTGCGCGGCGAATTTTACGCAGAGCGCTATCAAGGCCGCGTCGTCGACAAGGCCCAGCGCCGGAAGAAAGTCCGGCAAAAAATCCAGAGGCGCCAAAAGGTAGGCCAACGCTCCGGCCACGACAATGCAAACGCGCAAGGGCAAGTAGGGATATTTTTTTGTGACAAAATCGCGCAGCATCGAAAAAAACAATTTTACGTCGGCCGCGCATTCCCTAAGCGCCGGCGCAAGCGTGATTTTGTCCAGCCGTTTTTCGTTTTGCAAAACCTTTTGCGCGTCGTCCTCTGACCATTCGCTTTTTTTGAGCCGCTCCAATTCTTTTTTTGCGTTTTTCTTTATGCCGAACATGACTATTTAAACGGATTTACAATCTTGACGCCGTTAACTTTCTGGCCATTGTTTAAATCTTCTGAATAAATTGTTCCGCAGCCCTCCGCTTTTGCAGCTGCGATAATAAGCGAGTCGTAAAAAGACAATTTATTTTTTACGCTAATTGAAACTGCGGACAGAATGTCATTGACAGTATTTGTGTGAACCGGAAATATTTCTGAATAACGCTCGACATTCTTAAGCGCCTCTTTTTTGTCGCACTTTAATTTCTTTGTAAGAACATTGTAATACTCTTGCAAAGTTTGCGTCGATATTCGCGCGCTGTCCACATCCAGCAACGAGTTTACAAGATTCCTGGCCAACTCCTGTTTTCTGGAATCAGCGTTGTCAAAACAATACAAGAGAATGTTCGTGTCCAAAAACGCTTTACCGCTCATAAAGCTCCTCGCGTGTCCATCTCGCTCCATGAGAATTTAGATTAAGGGCGTCCGCGCGAGCAAAAAGTTTTTTTAGCGCCTTTTTCCTTTTTTCCAAATCCTTGTCTTTGCCGTCATCTTCATTCACAAAAACCTTTTTCAATCTTTCCGAAAGAATGGAAATCGCGGAAACCAATTCTTCACTCGAAAATGAATCTGCCATTTTTAGAAAATCATTCATCATCGCGTCAGACACAACCGCCTCCTTGCGCTTATAATTTTACTTCAAGAATCCATATTTGTAAACATTGGCCTCTATCTTTTTTGCCAATGCCTTTTGCTTTGCTCGCAAGTCGTCAATCAATTCTGTGTAGCGCTCATCGTCCGAGGCGTTGTTCATGCGGCCGTTCTTTTCGCCTTGGAAATATTTGCGGATGTCGTAAAAGGCAGCGTCGGGGTTGGCGTTCTTTTGTTCGTGATAGTATTTCCACAGTTCCAAGCCGGCGTCATAAACTGCCTGCGCTTGCGGAGAGAATTTTGCTGGGGAAGCCTCCCCCTCGCTGCAGCCGCTGGCCGCGTCTTCCGCTACCCCCTCTCCTGGGGGCTCTGCCCCCAAGCCCCCGCATTGCCCGCGCTCGTTAGAGCGCAAGTAAATACTATCCTTACGCAAAACAGAGCGTAGCGATGTAACGCCCCCGTCGAACAAATCGCCGCTTGAAACGCAAACCTTTCCAGCCAAAAAGTCCGCGATGAACGACGACATAAAATTTGACTTAAAGGCCTTTTTGCTGCCGACTTGGTCTTCGGTAAAGGGAATCCAACTGTTCACCCCCTGCGCGCAAGAAATGCGGTTTTGTCCGTGAAAAAGAGTAAACGCCAAACAGTCCGCTTGAAATTCCCTGTCGCTTTGCCAGCCGTCGTTTGGAAACAGGAATTGGTCGCGGTCGTTAAGCCAAGTATGCACAATACACATTCTGACAGCTATGTATAAACAAATTTCAATAAGATTTTTTATTGTGATTGTTGCAACCATATGCTTTTCTATATTTGATTTTGTTGCCTCTGTCGTTATCGTGACATAATCAGAATTTTGAAGAGCAGAGGAACGAAGCGTAAGATACCCAATTGGATTTTCACCCTTGTTATCATAAAACTGTCTAATCCAGTCGCTAAGCAATTTATGTTTTTCAGGCAAATAAAATTTTTTCTGATTCCCAAAAGTTCCTTCATTAAAATAAACATCAGAGCTAATTTCGGAAAAACTCTCTTTTTTGCATGTGTTCCAAATAAAAAAACCAACCGGAAAATCACCGTTTACATTATCAAAAGTATTGCCAGGCACAACAAAAAGCCTTTCAAGTTTTGGCAAAAAAACACTTCTAAAAACTTCAAAATTTGGAGCATTCAAATGTTTCAACTTTGAAAATTCTGCGATAATACAATTTTGGAGTTCTATATAGATACGAATTAAAAATAGAGCGTAAATTTCATTTTGAGCCTTACCTATCAACGATTTATATTTTTCATAAATAAAATTTTCCTTTGAAACCCCTCGTTTATTTTCCCCTGTTCCAGTAGCGGTCTTTTCATTTCCCGCTTCCGCATACGGCGGATTGATGTAAATCACAAGCTTCTTTCGCTCGTTTTCGTCGTTCAAAATCGCGCGCAACTCTTCCGGGCACTTGTCAAAGCTGTCGTTCAGAAAGTCAAATTGAAAGACATGGTTTTCAAACATCGGCCAGCCGTTGTGGATTCGGTCTTTCATAACGTCA
>CADBBB010000032.1:0-26091 GCA_902792795.1 uncultured Spirochaetaceae bacterium
TTGAAGAAAAATACAAATCTATTTTAGATCTCCTAGGTCAACAAAGTGGAATACTGGGAAAAATCTTTAGACAAGCAACCAATAAAATTAATAATGTAGCAATCCTTTACAAGGTCGTACAGATGATAGATGCTGAAAAATGGGTGTCAATGTCGTCTGTCAATTTAAATGTCACGCCTTCTAAGGTTGAGCGCGGTACGTTGGTTACCCAAGTTTGAATCTGCTTCAACTCGGCCAAGGTGCTCAGAGTATAAGTTCCCTCTGTAGGCGCCGCTGTAAGGCTTGAAACTGGACGACTTGGAGCCCAATCCAAGCCGGGCTTAGAGCCGTCGGAGCAAGTCACGCTTCCGCCTGTTTCGTCAAGTTCTTGCGGGCCAACGTGCCAAGGGCTAGTCGCCTGGTCTGGGCGGACAACATTGCCCCACTGTTCCTTGGTTCCCGCGTATGTAATCTTAAAGCCGCTCTTGCAGCCCACAAAGGCGCCGGCCTCGATTCCGTGCAGGTGATGGGCCGAGCTTGTGCCGGTCACGTCTTGCGGCAAGCTTATGCTCGCCAGCTTTGAGCAGCCTTTAAAGCCGTCGTTTCCTATCCATTGCGTGTTGGGGCTAAGCTCCACGGTTTCAAGGCGTATGCAATTTTCAAAGAGATTTGGAACGACATATTCCATCCAATCCGGAAGATATATCGCGCTGAGGGCGGCGCAGTCCATAAAGTACTGGCCGGCCGCGTAGCTTTCTATGTCGCTGGAATTTGTGGTTCCGCGCGCGTCAAGGCTTATGTAAACGCCGTCAAGGTCCGCCTCGCTTTGGCCGTGGAGCCTTATCGCGTCGGCCACTCTCGCAAGTCCGTTGTCCACCAACGCGGACGGAACCGGGATTCCGCTTCCGTCAAGCTCGTAGCCTGAGCCTACGCCGCCTTCCACCGCAACCGGATATGTTCCAGCCGCGGAAAGGTTCCTTATGTAGAACGCCGCGTTCTCGGCTCTCTTTGAAATGTTGACCGGGAATTCCACCGCGTGGGCCAAGCCCAAATATGTGGCCTCCACCTTGACCGTGTAGTCGCCTTCCGCCGTCTGCGCCGGTATCGTGACGTCAAAGCGGCCGCCGGTAGAATTCCACGCCGGAGACAGGGTGGCCCTCTTTGAGCCGCCCAGCCACAACGAGGCCGTGACATAAAGCTTTCTGTCGCCCGAGTATTCAATGTCAAGCGCCGGCTCCGTAAAGGCGCTGTCGGCGTAAAGCTCCTTGTCAGAGCCCTTGTAGTAAAGCTCGTGGACGGGCGTCTCGCCGATGTGGGCGCGCGTCGGAGCCATCTTAAGGCGGACGGTCGCGGCCTTTTCAAGATAGACGGCCGTAACGTCCTCGTCTTGGGAATCTGCAAGCTCAAAGCCAAACTCGTACTCGTCCGCGCCGTAGTCGGCGCCGCCGCCGCCTATCGCGAACGAAGCCTCGCCGGCGCTGTTGGCCGCGATTCCGTATGTAGCGCCGTCCGAGCAGGGCTGTCCCTTGAAAATCTTGCCCGGCTTTATGGCCGCGTTCTTAACCCTGTAGTTTGTGGTGAACGCCACCGGAGTGTCGATTGTGGGCGAGGTGGTAAATGCCGCGCTCACGCCAATCGTGCTTCCGGCCAAAGAGCCTGTCACGTTTATCTTGATTCCCACCGGCAGGCAAAGGTCGCTCGCCGCGCCGGCGGCCTTGTTTCCAAATATTTGGTTCTTTCCTGTTATGCTTATGCTTCCGCTCTCAACGTCAATGCCGCCGGCAAATCCGTCCGTGTCGGTCACTTCGTTTCCGCTAATCTCAACGCCGTCAAGCGCCAAAGCGCCCCGGCTCCTGATTCCCGCGCCGCTGGCTTTAGCCTTGTTGCCGCTTATCTTTCCGCCCTTTATCGCAACGGACACGGAAGACTCAATCCACACGCCGCCGACTTCCGTCAAAGTTCCGGGGTTGAGGCCGTTCTTGCTTATCTCGCAGCCGTCAAGAGAAATGATTCCGGCGTTGGCGCGAACGCCGAGCGCGGCCGAGCCTGTCACCTTGCTGTCCTTGAGCGTGGCATTTCCCGCGTCAACCACAAGTCCGGTCTTAAAGCCGCTTATCTCGCAGCCCGTCATCAAAAGGCTGTCGCCATTGGCGTCAACGCCGGTCACTGTGGCCTTTCCAGAAAGCTTTATGTCCTTAAGCTCGGCCTTTTGTCCCGGCTGAACATAAAGGGCCGGGCTTGAGCTAGAAGCGGAAGCGACGGAGCGCGCTCCTTCCCAGCCGACTATCTTCAAGGTTCCCTTGTAGCGAGTTCCCAAATCTACAGAAATGGCTGGCTGCGCCGTAAGGTTGCCCTTGACCCTGACCTCAAGGTCTGCGGAAACGTCGCCGTCGCCGTAGTCGTCGTTGGCAACCGCGTCCTTAAAGGCGTCAACGGCCTTTTGGATTGTCAGGTAGGGCTTGGCCTTTGAGCCGTCGTTGGAATCGCTTCCGCCCTCGGAAGCCGGAGCGATGTAGATGGCGGCGCGCACGACGCGGCTCATCCACTTGACAACCTTGCTGTCCGCGTAGAGGGGCTTTCGGGCGTAGGCCTTTATGTAGCTGTCTCCGCCCGGAACTGGAATGACGCCGTCGGTTCCTTTTATCTTTCCAAACGTAACAAGGTCTGCGCAGGCCTCGTCGGTGTAAACTTCATATATAATGCTCGCGTCCGACGGGTCGTAGGGAACTGCCTCTCCGTCGGTGACCGCCTTTGCGTAAAGGCGCATCTCGCCGCTTCCGTCGTCGCTTTCGTTTGAGTAGTTCTGGCTTCCGTCGGTGGAATAAGGATGCTGGTGCGCCGTGTCGTCCGCCGCGTAGCCGTTGGGGGTGGAAAGGCGCAAGCCCTTTGTGCTCACTTCAAGTTCCGAAGAAAGGCCGGCGTCGTCGGTTATGACTATCGTGTAAAAGCGCTCGGTCTCGTCAGCTACGTCGTCCGTCATAAAGTAGCAGGGCTGGCCGTTGGCCTCAAAGTCAAGGTGCGTGATTTGGTTTTCCGCAAGGTTGGAAGGCTTGTTGTCCTCCGTCTTGAGATTGGAGCCGCTTGGGAACGTGACCTTTCCTTGGGTGACGGTGGCGGCAAATTCCGAGCCGTTGACCGACACGGTCGTCAAGTCAGGGTGCGCGGCCTTTACCATGCCGATCGCTGGAAGGTTGAAGCAGATTACCCACTTGGAAGGAGTTTCCTGGGTCTGCATGGCTATGGCTCCCGCCGCCACAGGGGGCTTGGCGTTGCTCGCAAGCTTCACTTCGCTGTAGGAACCAAAGCTTGCCATAGACACCGGGTGGAAAAGCGTGACGATTGGCGATATGTTGGCGCCGGCAGGGTTTGCCTTGAGGAATTCCGAAGGATATGTCACGGTAATTTTTGTCGCGTCGTCGGGATCCTGCGCTATCGTCACTTGGTCGGCCAGCGGAAGCGGACTGTCGGCCGGGCTTCCCGCCAGTTCCAGCGTCATGTTTGTTCCGGACGTAAAGGTGTAGTGCTGGGGATTTCTGAGCGTAAAGACCACCGTTCCGTCGTTTTCGTAGTCAAGGCAGACGCTTCCGTTTTTGTCCGTGGGCGAATCTTCCGGAGCTATCTCAAAGGAACTTATCGCGGCGGTGCTGGTCATCTCCTTAAAGTAAGCCGCCGCCTTGTTTTGGAAAGAATCGTCGTTAAAGCCAAAGTCGCAGGCCGCAAAAAGCAAGCCCAAACAAAGCGCCCCAACCGCGCCTTTTGCCAGAGAAATTGTGTTTTTAAAAAAAGCCTTCTTTCCCATGTTAAAATATTCCAATATACAAGTATAAGCTAAATTCCGCCCGCCGTCAAGCCCACCGCCCAGACAAAAATACGCGGCGCTCTTGTTGCTTTTTTTCAAAATATGCGCTATAATAGAGGAATATGGCTACCAGAAAAAAGACTGAATACAAGGTCAAACAGCAAATCGTTTACCCAAGCCAGGGCGTTGGCGTAATCACGGACATTTTTGAAAAAGAATTCAACGGCGAAAAGTCCCTTTACTATAAAATCTACATAGAAGTTTCCGACATGGTGGTTATGGTTCCGGTGAACCACGCCAAGGATTTGGGAATTCGCGCCATCGTCGAGGCCAAGGAAGCCAAAAAGGCGCTCACCCTCTTGGGCGAAGACTTTGAGCCCATCACTTCCGACTGGAAGCTGCGCTACCAAATGAACTTGGACCTTCTTAAAAAGGGAACTATCGCGGACATAGCCAAAATCGTCCGCTGCCTTTACAACCGCAGCAAAATCAAGGAGCTTCCCATTCAGGAACGCAAGCTCTACGACAGCGCGCGCAAACTCTTGATTGACGAAATTGCCATCGCTTTGGGAAAGGACGAAAAAGAAGTCGAAGGAATGGTTCACGCAAAGCTTGAGCCGCCGGGAGCCGCGCCAAAAATCAAGCGGCAGATAATTCAGGACGACGACGACGACGACGTTTTCAGCATGGACGACGAAGGCTCCAAGGGCCGCGACGACGACGATGATGACGACGAGGAAGACGAGGACGAAGAGGAATCGTTGGAAAGCCGCGCCGAGGAAGAAGATTTTGACGACGAGGACGACGACTTCGACAACTAAAAAGGCGCCGCAAAAAATCGCGGCCCTAGCCCTTGTGGCGGCCGGCTCTTCCCAGAGAATGGGAGGGCTTGGCAAAAAAGAATACCTGCCTTTAAATGGCGGCTCGGTTTTGTCTGAGGCCGCCATAGTTTTTCTTAAGACAAAATTGTTTTCAACCGTCGCGGTGGTCCACCCGCCCAAGGGTCTGGCCGCCGCAAAGAAAGCCTTTTACAAAAATTCCCTTATGGCGGAACTTTGCGCTGGCGTGAACGTCATTTTTGTCTCCGGCGGCGCCACAAGGCAAGAATCCGTTTGCAAAGCGCTAAAAGCGATTGACCGCTCCTGCAAAAAAAGCAAGACTCCGCGCGCGGTTCTCATCCACGACGGAGCGCGCCCCTTCTTGAGCCAAGCGCTTGTCAAAAAAACTTTGGCGGCCGCGCTAAAACACGGCGCCGCCGTTCCCGCGCTGGAACCGGTTGAAACGCAAAAAGAAATCGACGCCGGCTCAAAAATCGCGCGGCACTTAAAGCGCTCGTCGCTCGCCGCCGTCCAAACGCCGCAAGGATTTTTGTTCCCTGAGATTTTGGAATTTCACAAAAAAGCCGCAAAACAAAACGCATCGCAAGCCAAAGACCGGGCGGCGGCTTTTACGGACGACACGGAAATTTGGGACAGATATTCCGACAAAAAAACGCGCGTCATAAAAGGCGAGCCGCAAAACATAAAGATTACATATCCTAAAGACTTAAATAGCATTCAAGCCCGAGAAGCGGCCGCCGACAGTTTTTGTTCTCCCAACAATTCCGCCGCGCAAAAAACATTCCGCATAGGCCTTGGAACCGACTTGCACCGCTTGGTCGCCGGCCGGCCGCTCATTCTTGGCGGCGTGATTCTTCCTTCCGACAAAGGCGAGGACGGACATTCCGACGGCGACGCGCTCTTGCACGCAATTACCGACGCGCTTCTTGGCGCCGCCGCCCTTGGCGACATTGGAAGCTATTTTCCGCCGGAAGACATCAAATGGAAGGGCGCGGATTCCGCCAAGCTTTTAAAGGCGGCGTGGAAAGACGTTCGCGCCGCCGGCTGGCGCTTGGAAAACTTGGACTGCGTCGTTCACCTGCAAGAACCAAAATTTCTTCCCCACCGGCAAAACGTCCGCTCTTCAATCGCGCGCGTTTTGGGCGTGGACATAAGCCAAGTCTTTGTAAAAGCAAAGACCGGCGAGCGCGTGGGGCTCGTCGGCCAAGGCTTGGTGGTAGAGACAAAAGCTGTTTGCATTCTTTCGCGCTAAAGCGACGTGTCCAAAATCAATTGAACTTCGCTTTCGCTCAGCTTCAACTTGTCGGCGATTTCCTCAACGCGCCAGCCTTGCTGCTTGAGCGTCTTTACGTTCTCGCGCTTTCTTGGAGTTATAGAAGAGCGGCTGGAAGTTTTTTTGCCGGAGCTTTCGGCCTTTGTGATGTCTTCCAAAGTGTTGAACTTTGTGTCGATGTCCTTTGAAAGTTTTGCCAAGCGGCTTTCGCTGTTGACAATTCCGTCGCGGTCGCGGCTGACCTTGTCTATGCGCTTTTCGGTCTCGTCAAGAATTTCCTGCAATGAATCCAACTTGTCCATCGCCATGTCGATGCGCTTGGTGTTTTCCAAAAGTTTGTCAACGTTGTTCTGAGCGTCCTTAATTTCTTCGGGGAGCGACATGACTTGTCGGCTGGCGTTCTCCAAGCGCTTTTCCAATTCCTTAAGATTTTCAAAGGCTTCGTCAACGTCGCCCGCCACTTGGTCGATTGTCTCGCCCTTTTTGTCAATGCGGTCGTACTTTAGGCTAAGGCCGGCCAAGTTATCCTGGAACTGGCGCACCTTGACTTCAAGCGACTGCAAGTCGTCGTTGGTCGCCTCCAAGCCCTTTATCTTTTGGTCCATCGTTCCGGCCATAGTTATCAAGCGCTCATACTTGCGCTCAAGGTCGTCAATCTGGCTCTTGCCGGCCTTGAACTTTTCAAGGCGTTCGGCGGCGTCATCGTCAAGGGCCTGCAATTTGTCAAACTGCTTGTTGTAAGCGTCCGCCGCTTTTTGAAATTCCTTAAGGCGGTCAAAGCTTCCGGCAATCTCGGAAATTTTCACGTCAAGCTGCCGCTTCATTTCTTCGGCGCGGTCGTAGTTTTGCATTTGACCGATGACGCCGTTCAAGTCCTTGCGCAAGTCCTCAATCTTTGTCTGCAATTCGTTGGAATCGTTTTGCATTTGCAAAACCATCTCGGACTGGCGCTTGCGGTTTTCGTTGCTGGCCCTTTCAAGTTCGGCGGAAAGTTCCTTGATTCTTTTTTCGCTGGAATTGTTCTGGTTGCGCACGCGCTCTTCGGTAGACTCAAGCATCTTCTCGTACATGTCCTGAAGCTGCGACAAAATCGTGTCGGACTTTTCCTGATACTCCTCAAGCGAAGAGCTTGTCTTTGTGTCAAGGCTGTCAACCATTTCCTCAATGTCGCGGTGGCGGCTTTCGACGCTCTCCTTAAACTCTTCGACCGAATCCAAAATTTCCTGCTGGCGCGAAAGTGCGTCCGAGCGGAAATCGTCAAAGGCGCCGTTGATAAAATTCTGGGCGTCTTTTTGCTTGGCTTCGGAACTTTCGCGGAAATGCTCCAAGTCGTCCTCGAACACTTTGTTGGAATCCTCAAGCTGGCGCGCGAATTTTTCTTTCCAAGAACTAAAGTCCGCCAGCGCCGTCTCGATTGTGGCCACGCTAAGCTGCTGCTGCGTTTCGCTGTCCTGCTTGAATTTTTCCAAGTCCGACAAAACGCTTTCCTGCAAGCTTGAAAGGCGCTCGGCGATTTCTTCCGAAAACTTTTTTGTCTGCTCTTTGATTTCAATGTCGCCCGCGCCAAGAGTCTCTTGAATTTCCTCTTTATAAGACTTGGAGAATTCCTTGAGGCTTTCCTTCAATTCCGCCAGCTGCTCTTTCAAATCGCTTTGGTTTGTCTGGACTGTAGCCGCAGTCTTTTTGATTTGATCCTCAAATTTTTTCTCAAAAACGGCGAGCCTTTCTTTGAGCGTTTCGTTGTACTTTTCCTCAATGCCGATGCGCTCGTTCTCGTAGCTGTTCTCAAAGCCGCTGATTTTGTTGTCAAAGCCCTGCTTCCACGCGTTGAGCTTTTCGTCGATGGCGTCGCCGCGATTTTTGATGTCAATGTCAAAGTCATTTTCAAAGGCGGTGAGTTTTTCGGAAGTCTTGGAGACGGCCTCTTTGCGCAGGTCGTCCATCGCGTCTTCGATGGATTGGATTTGCGTGGCGATCTTGGCGGAATCCTCGCTGATCTTTTCCTCAAATTCCGACTGCCGCTTTTTCTGCGCGTCGCTAAAGACCTTAAAGTCGTCAAAGACGCGACGCTGGGTTTCTTCCATAGACCTGCGCAAAGTTTTTTCCAAACCGTCAACGTCGCCGCCGCTGGTCTCCAAGCGCTCAAAGCGGTACACCATGTCCTTCTTGTATTTTTCCAAATCCGCGTCAAGCGCGCTAATCGCGCTAATCTGGCGCTCGTCGTAAGAGGCGATGGCTTTCTTGACCGCGTCGCTCAGGCTCTTTGAGTATTCGGCGAGTTTTGTTCCCGCCTCCTTGTTCCATTCCTCGACTGTGGCGCGGCTGACCTTGGCCTCTTCGATGGCGGCGTCGCTGACAGCCTTAAGCTCGGCGATTTCCGCCTTGGCGTCCTTGGAAGCGCTGACGGTGTGCTCCTTGAGGTCGGCCACAATCTTTTTGATTGTGTCCTGCATTCCAGAAACCTTTTCCGTCAAGTCTTCGTAGAGGGCGTCATACTTTGTCTGAATCTCGTCAACTTGGCTCTGCAAATTCTCGCGGATGGACTCAAGCGACCGCGCGTTGGAAGAGCTTTCCTTGGCAATCTCGTCCGCCGTCCGCTTTGTTTCCGCCACGGTGGAATTTACGCTGGCCTTGATTTCGCCCAGCGACTTGTTGGCGCTTACCTTTATTTCCTCCGCGTAATTTGTGACGGAAGCCTTTATGCCGCTCAAAGACTTGTTGGTCGTGTCCTTGATTTCGGCAAGCGACTTTTCGGTCTCCGCTTTGACGGCGGCGATTTTTTCGCTTATGTCGGAATTAAATTCGTTGACAACCTTCTGGCTGTTGACGCGAACTTCGGCCTTGTAGTCCTCCGCGCGCTTCTTTGCCTGTTCGAGCAATTTTGCAAAGGCGTCGTCCTCAAGCTTTTTGGCCCTGTCCGCCGCCGCCGCGTATATTCCTTCCACAGACGAGTTGACGGACTTGAGCACTTCCTGATTTTGCTTGAGCGCGTCTTTGGTGGAAGCCTCGATTTGGTCGGCCCTGACTTTTACGTCGGCGACGCGCTCGTCAATCTTTTTTAGAATGTCCACGCCGACCATTTTCAATTGTTCCGCGTTGAATTTTTTAAACTCTTCCGAAATGCCGGGGATTTGCTTTGCGATTTTGTCAATCTTTCCCGCGTTCTCGTTTATGCGGGCGCGGACGGAATCGACGACCAAGCCTTCCTGCTTGACGCGCTTTAGGTTTTCCTCAACGGCGGCGGTCATGTCTGTAAGCTCGGTGATGGCCTTTCCGTATTTTACGATTCGCTGCTCTATCGCTTCGGCCAAGCCCTTGTCCTTTTGAACGCTGGCGATGACCTTTTGGTAGCCTTCCATCTCGGCGTTGAGACGCTTTACGGTGGCGACGGCTTGGTCTTTTTTTGTCTCAAGCTCTACAATGGCGGAACGCAAGCTCTTGAAGCGCTCCTCCACAAATTTGTTCAATTCCTGTTCCCGCTTGTCCGCGTAACGGCGCACCTTGTCCATTGAATTGCTGTCGCGGTCCATCATGCGTACGGCAAAAATTATGCCCGTAGAAATGATCACTGAGATTAGAACTACAACTATTTCCATATTTCCCCACCCAAATAGTTTTTTTATTCTAGCGCATATTTTTGAAACTGTCGATAATTTCCAAACGAAATGTCCGCTTCCTTCAAGTGGACGCCAAAAAGCCTGCGCCAAAACGGTTCCAAATAAGCGGTCATCATTCCGGCGTTTTTGGCGCCCTTGATGTCATACTTGGCGCTGTTTCCAACGTAAAGGATTTCTTGCGGCTGGACGCCAAGCTCCATCGCCAAAATTCCAAAGGGATATTTTGAAGGCTTCAGCGCGCCGATTTTTTCCGTGGAAAGAATCTTTTCGCAATAAGGCTTGAGCCCCCATAGGTCGCCCTTTTGTTCCGGAGGAAAGTCCGAAAGAAGCGCGATCCTGTAGCCGGCCTCCTTTAGTTTGGCGAACGTTTCCGGAACGTATTTGAAGGGCTTTATGTCCTTGAAGTATTTAGCGAGGCCGGTGTAGGCCATGTCGTCCAAAATTTTTTTGGCTTTGTCGGAACTTACGTTGAGCCGCTTTCCCAACAAGCGCGCCTGGTATTCAAAAAGATTTGGAAGCGGCGCGGTCTTTCTTATTTGGCGGCGTATCAAGCCAAAGTGCAAAAATTCAAAGGCGTGAAGAAAAAAGTGCTTTACTATGCGGACATTGAGCCTGTAGGCGGGATAGAGAGTTCCGTCAATGTCAAAGGCGATAACTTTTATTCCTTCAATCACGGCCGCCTTCCTTTTTTGGCTCTTGCGGATAAAACTTGGACTCGGCCTTTACGCGAACCAAATGCGCGAAAGAGTCGCCGCTTCTCTGCCCCGCGAACGAATCGCAAAACTGCTGCAATGAATATTCGGCGCCGTCATAAAAAACCGTCGCCCTAAATTTTCCCTGCGCGTCAAAATACGGAAATATGGCCGCCGCGTCGTTAAAGACCTTGACCTCGCTTCCGTCCGGACCCCTGCCCGTCTGTCGTATGGCGGCCAAGTAAAAGCGCTGCGGATTGATTGTGGCCAACACGTAAAGAAGCGGCTTTAAGTACTGAATTTTGTAGCCGGTGTTTTTAATGTAGCCCACCGTACTTTGAACGCCCCTGTCCGTCCAGCGCGCGGCGAAGGGCTCGATTGAAACATCGACGCCGGAGTCCTTGTAAAGAATTGTCTTTTTAGAACTCACGCTCAAAACGGCGGCGGCCAAGTTGCGCGTCCAGTCAAGGCTAAAGTTTGAATTCCAGCTTGAATCCAAAACTCCTTGGCTTCCGGTGGGATTCACTTCCACAGTTTTTTGAACCAGCGGCCCAAGCTTTAAATAGCTTCCAGCCATCGGCTCTACAAGGCCGTCGCAAATCCACTTTACAAAGCCCGCCGACGAAACGGAAATTTTATTCCTCATGTTCATCGGAACAAAGCGCGGCTGTCCGTTGTGAATGGCGACGGGCTTTCCTTCTTCGTTGTAGGCCGCGTCGTCCGCGTAAACGACATTCCCCAAATTTTGGCGGATTGTCTGTACCATCACAAGCGTGTCGTCGTAAAGGCCGGAGCGCGGCTCCACGCAACTCCAAGGAAGGTTGTTTTTTGTAAGGGCTTGGACTTGCGCGAACGAGGCTGTGTAAAAATTTTCAAAGGGAACGCCGAGCGGAACTCCGCGCGCCGCGTAGCTTTCAAAAATCACCAGGTCGGCCAAAGATGTGGTTCCGTTTTTGTCCGGCCTAAACTGAACGTAAACGCCCGCGTCCTTGGCAAAGTAATAGCGCGCCAAAATTGGCTCGCCGTTCTTTTTGGAGCGGACCAAAATCCAAGAGCCGGGGCTTTCCATATTGTAAGCGTCTTCGGTGGCCGTTCTCATTCCGGAAGCCTCGTAAACGTCAACCACCATTTGGCTCTTGGGCGCCACGATTGTCAAAAAAACGTCCTGCTGCTCTTCAAGGCGCGCTTGGAATTGCGTTCCAACTTGGTTGCTTCTTATCTCGGAATTGAGGCCGCGCAAAACGTCCAGCGGCGCCTCAAACCATTCGCGGGAAATTTGGCGCCTCACTTCCGCAGAATCTGGAATGTTAAAAGAATTCCAATCGGCAAAGGCCGGGAGCGCCAAAAGAGCGCCGGCAAAAAGCGCGGCTAAAAAAGCGGAAATATTTTTTTTGAAAAACAGATTTCGCTCCACCCTAGCGCTCTCCTCACCTTGCGTCCAAGACCGGCGGAACGTCGCTCGCGGCCACCGGCTCCGGGTCCACGAACAAGGCGCCCTCGGCCAAATGAACTTGCGGCTCAACCTCTCCGTCGGGCGTCCAAATCTTTCCCTTGGGAGTTTCGTCGGGATGCTTTCCGGCGGGCGCGTTTGAAAGCAAAAGCTTCAAACGGTTCAGCTGGTTCACTTCGCTGGAGCCGGGATCGTAGTCTATCGCGCTGATGTTTGTCCCCGGATAGCGGCGGCGCAATTCCTTTATCATTCCCTTGCCGGTTACATGGTTTGGCAAGCAGGCGAAGGGCTGGACGCAGGCTATGCTGGGAACGCCGGTGTGAATCAACTCGACCATCTCGGCGGTCAAGAACCAGCCTTCGCCGGTGATGTTTCCAAGCTGAACGATGTCGTCGACGCCCTTCATCAATTCGTAAATCGACGACGGAGCGTCAAACCTTCTTGAGTTCTTTAAAAAACGCTTCATGTCGCGGCGATAGAGTTCCATGAACCAAACAAAGAGCTTTGCGTTGCGCTCCGTCTTTTTTGGGAAGGCCAGCTGCTCGTGGCGGAAAATGCCGGTGCTGAACGAGTAGAAGAAAAAGTCCGCCAAGTCCGGCATGACGCACTCGGCGCCTTCTTTTTCGATTGTCTCGACAATGTTGTTGTTGGCGGTCGGATGGAACTTGACCAAAATTTCTCCGACAACGCCGACGCGCGGCTTTTTAATCGGAAGCAAGGGAAGCGCGTCAAATTCTTTTATGATGTTCTTCAATAGTTTGTGGTAGCCGTGAATCGAAAGGGACTCAAGCTGCTGCTCGGCCCTGGCGTTCCACTTTTCGTAAAGCGCGTTGGCGCTTCCAGGAACTTTTTCGTAAGGACGGGTGCGGTAGAGGACGCGCATCAAGACGTCGCCCACCATCACCGCCATCAAGGCGCGGTGCAAAAGCGGGAGCGTAATCTTAAAGCCGGGATTTTTTTCAAAACCCTGGGCGCTCAAAGACAAAACAGGAATGTTGGACCAGCCCGCGTCGCTAAGCGCGCGGCGGATAAAGCCGATATAGTTTGTGGCGCGGCAGCCTCCGCCGGTTTGCGTTATGATGAGCGACGTGTTGTTCAAGTCGTACTTGCCCGACTCAAGCGCGGCGATCATTTGTCCCGCCACCAAAATCGAAGGATAGCAGGCGTCGTTGTTTACGAACTTAAGGCCGGTCTCAACCGCCTTGGGGTCCACCGCGTCAAGCACTTCAAATTTATAGCCAGAATAGTTGAAGGCTTTTTGAACGAGCCTAAAGTGAATCGGAGACATTTGCGGCGCGATGATTGTGTGCTTGTAGCGCATGTCCTTGGTGAAGACTTGGCGCTTATAGGCCGCCGACTTGTATTCGGGACGGGTGTGGTTGCGCTCGTGAGCCTTTACCGCCGCTATGAGCGAGCGGATGCGGATGCGGACGGCGCCGAGGTTCGATCCTTCGTCAATCTTTATGAGCGTGTACATGCGGCCCTTGCTCTTTAGGATTTCGTCAACCTGGTCGGCGGTGACCGCGTCCAAGCCGCAGCCGAAGCTGGTTATTTGGACAAGCTCCAAGTTGGGCATTCCGCTCACAAAGGCGGCCGCGCGGTAAAGGCGGTTGTGGTAAACCCATTGGTCGGTTATGCGCAAGGGGCGCTCGATCGAGCCAAGGTGGGCCACGGAGTCTTCGGTAAAGACCGCCAAGCCAAGGCCGTTTATCATCTCCGGAATTCCGTGATTGATTTCGGGGTCAAGGTGGTAGGGGCGGCCGCTCAAGACGATTCCGTGGACGCCCAGCGTTATTATGCGCTCCAAGGCTTCCTCGCCCTTTTGCTGGATCTCGGCGCGGAATTTTTCCTGTTCCTTCCAAGCCTCGTCAACGGCGCGCATCGCCCTGTCAAAAGTGATTGTCTTAAAGTGCGGATGCAATTCCTCAAACAAGCGGTAGGCCAAACGGTTCTTGTCGTAAATCGGCAGGAAGGGGTCCATGTACAATATTGAGGAATCTTGGCGCAGCGCGTCGATGTTGTTGCGCAAGACTTCGGGATAGCTTGTGACAATCGGGCAGTTGTAGTGGTTGCCCGCGCCGGTGTCCTCCTGCTTTTCGTAGGGAGCGCAGGGATAGAAGATGAATTTGACTCCGGCCTTTAAAAGGCTTTCCACATGTCCGTGGCTGATTTTTCCGGGGTAGCAAACTGATTCCGACGGAATGGACTCAAGGCCCTTTTCGTAAACGCTTCTGGTCGAGCGCGGGCTAAGGCGAACCCTAAAGCCCAGCTTTGTGAAGAAGGTGAACCAGAGCGGATAATTTTCGTACATGTTGAGGACGCGGGGAATGCCCACCTCGCCAAGCGGCGCTTCCTGCAACGAAAGCGGCGTGTAGTCAAATACGCGCTTGTATTTCCAAGCAAAGAGGTTTGGAATGCCCGCCTCGTCCGAGCCGTCCAACTTTGACGCCGCCTTGTTTGACGCGTCGATTACCGAAACTTTGTCGCCAAGCTCGGCGCCGCGCTCGCAGCGGTTTCCTGTGACAAAGGCGCGGGAAATTTCTTTTCCGTCCTTGTCCTTGGTCGTGAAAGTGTTTATCGTAAGCAAGCAGTTGTTCTGGCATTTTCCGCAGCGGCGGAGGTCCAAATCAACATGGAAATTTTCAAGTTCCTCTGGAGTGGCCAGCGTCGTGCGGACGTCGTGGACAGTTCCCTCCGGCTCGCCGGGCTTGGGAGCCATCAAGTCGCGCCACTGGTCGCAGGCGATGAGCGCGGAGCCGTAGGCTCCCATAAGGCCGGCCACGTCCGGGCGGAACACGTTCACTCCGGCAATCTTTTCAAAGGCGCGCAAAACCGCGTCGTTGTTGAAAGTTCCGCCCTGCACGACAACCTTTGTTCCGATGTCGCTGGCGCGGCGCAATTTTATTACTTTAAAGAGAGCGTTCTTGATTACAGAATAAGAAAGGCCTGCCGAAATGTCGGCGACCGTGGCGCCTTCTTTTTGCGCCTGCTTTACGCGGCTGTTCATAAAAACCGTGCAGCGGCTTCCCAAGTCGACGGGCGCGCTCGCGGTCAAGGCCTTTTGGCTAAACTCGCGCACGTCCATTCCCATCGTGCGGGCAAAGTTGTCCAAGAAGCTTCCGCAGCCGGAAGAGCAGGCTTCGTTAAGTTGAATCGAAGAAATCGCGCCGTCCTTCATGCGAAGGCACTTCATGTCCTGGCCGCCGATGTCCAAAAGAAATTCCACGCCGGGAACAAAAAAGTCGGCCGCCCTAAAGTGCGTGATCGTCTCAACCTCGCCGGCGTCTACGCCCAGCGCCGCTTGGAAAAGCGCCTCGCCGTAACCGGTGCTGACGGCGCGGGCTATGTAAACATCTTTGGGAAGGCGCTTGTACAAGTCCTTAAGAGTTTGCACGGCGATGTCGACCGGGTTTCCGGCGTTGGCCGTGTAGAAGTTCCACAAAATGCGACCGTCGATGTCGGTAAGAACAGCCTTTGTCGTGGTGGAGCCGGAATCCAATCCCAAGAAGACCGGCCCCTTGGCGGAATCCAAGTCGCCCCGCAAGGCCTTTTCTCCGGCGTGGCGCTCGCGGAATTCCTTGAGCTCCTCTTCATTCTTGAACAGCGGCTCCAAGCGCTGAACCTCGCGCAATTCCGCGCCCACAAGATTTTTGAGCGAGTCGCGGAAGGCCGCGATTGTAGGAAAGTCAAAAGCCTTTTGGTCGGGGCCGCAAACAAATTTGCGCTCGGCGGAATAAGCCGCGCCCTGCGCCACAAAGAGCTGGGAATTTTCAGGAACGATTATTTCGTCGTCCTTTAATTTAAGCGTTTCGATAAAGCGGCGGCGCAGCTGCTCCATAAAGTGCAAGGGGCCGCCCAAAAAGGCAACCTTGCCGCGAATGGGCTTTCCGCACGCCAAGCCCGAAATTGTCTGGGTGACCACCGCCTGGTAAATCGAGGCGGCTATGTCCTCGCGGCGCGCTCCTTCGTTGATAAGGGGCTGAACGTCAGTTTTGGCAAAAACTCCGCAGCGCGCGGCGATCGGATAAATCGTTGTGGCGCCGGCGGCAAGTTCGTTTAGGCCCGCCGCGTCGGTTTCCAAAAGCGCGGCCATTTGGTCAATGAAGGCGCCGGTTCCGCCCGCGCAAGTTCCGTTCATGCGCTGCTCCACGCCGCCTTTAAAGTATGTGATTTTTGCGTCCTCGCCGCCAAGCTCGATGACGACGTCGGTTTGCGGAATTATTTTTCGGACGGCGGTGGTGGCCGCGATTACTTCTTGGATAAAGGGAACGTTGAGCCACTGGCTTACGGCAAGTCCGCCGCTTCCAGTTACCTTAACGCTAAGGGTTTGCGTCGCGCCGTCCGGACACTGCTTTTCTAGCGAGTCAAGCGCGTTGTTTACAACAGAAATAATAGTAGAACGAATGTCGGCGCGGTGGCGCTCATAGGCGCTGTAAAGCAGCTCGTCGTTTGGCCCCAACGCGGCCACCTTTACGGTGGTTGAGCCTACGTCAATTCCAAAACGAATGGGGTCTGTGATTTTCTTAAATGTAGCGCCTTCTGCAAATTCCATAACTTTATTATTATAAAGTATATATAGAAAAAAATCAAGTAAAACAAAAAAATGCGGGCTTTATAGGCGGGGCCCAGCGACGAAAAAAAACATTGGTTCCCCCCGTCCTCCGCTAGCGGCTTTTTGCCTGCGGCCAAGCCGCGTCGCTGACGGGGACCCCACCAAGTTTTTTTTCTGCGTCCCGCCTCTTCTTGCCCGCGTTTTTTTTACTGTTTGCAATGCGGAAATCCGCTCGTTCCTACTTTGTTTTAATCCTAAATGTGTTGCCGACGGAGAGGCTTGTGGAGCCGGGGTTGTCAAGCGCTATGTAGTAGTTGTTGTTGCGGAAAACCAGATAGCCGGTACCGGCCTTTGAGCGTCCGTTGTAAACCTCCACTTTTGTAGAGCCGTCGCGGGCGGCCTGCTGCATCCATGAGTCGCGGATAAAGACCGCCGCCCCGTTCTCGTTGTTGGGGTCAAGCACAAAGCCCGCCGTCTTTTCGTCCACCAGCGAAGAATTCAATATATTCACATAGGACTGGCTCGCGGCCTTTTCAAAGTCGCGCTCCTCAAAGGCGGCGGCGGCTTCCTCTTGGGCTTGAGCCAGCTGGGCCTTTGCGTCCTCCACTTCTTGGCTAATGGCCGCGGCGGCCTCGTCCTTGGCCTTGATTTCGTTCACGGCGGCGCGGGCCAATTGGCTGGCTATCGTGTAGGACAATTTTTTTTCGCCGGCAACCACGCTTTTCATCGTGTTGCGCTGGGGAATGGACGCCGACTTTGAAAGAAGGTATTCCAAGTCCGCGTAGTCGGCTTCCGCTTGTGCCAGCGCGGCGGAAAATTCCTCGCTGAGCTCAGGCGCGTCCTCGCCCAAAATTGTCTGGGCGTTGAACACGCCAAGCGGATGCTGGTTGGCGCTAGAGACGACGCTGGTTGTCTTTGAATCCTTTATTACCGGGTCGTAGCCCGCGATTTCTTCCTCGTAACGCTTGGCGATTTCGCTCGTGGCGTTCTTGCGCTCCTCAAAGTCTTTTTTGCGGGTTTCCTCCAAAAGAGCGCGCGCGTCGGCAAGCTGCTTTTCGTAGGAGTCCACCAATTTTTGCTTTTCCAGCTGGCGGGCTTGGCGCTCGCTGTCCATCTTGCGCTCCCATTCCTGGGCGCGCGCGACGTTTTCGCTGTCGTAAGACTTTAGCTGCTCCTCGTACTGCTTGACCTCCGCGTCGGCCACCTTAATCTGCTCGTCCAGCTCGGCGCGCGCCTCCGCCACTTCCTTGTTGTAGTCGCTTTGAATTTTTTTGCGGCGGTCGGCCAAGACCGGCTTTGAAAGGCGCGTGTTTGAAAGCAAGTCCAAGTCCGCCTGCATCTTTTGCTTGGCCCTGGAAATGCGCGCGTCCAAGGCTCCCTGCAAGGAGGCGCGGCGCTTGGAGGCTTCGTCAAACTGTTCCTGAGCGCGCTCCAACTGGTTGAAAAGATTTTGCAAGTTCAAGTCTTCAAAAGAAGAAAGGTTCACGTCAATCTTTTCGGCGCTCTTTCCAATTCCGCGAATCGTAAAGACCGTGACCAAGACAAAAACCACAAAGGTCAAGCCCAAGGTAATCCAAACCGACCAAATGCGGTTGTGGCGGGTCTTCGCGTATTCAGTCTCAAGGTCATAGACTTGGACTTTTTTTGAGCGGCGCAGAGGCTCAAGCTCTTCGCCCAAGAAAAGAGAAAGCTCTTTTACTTTGATGTCATTGTCCATATACCCCTCCATTTTTCAGGCGCGTCGCCCCTGGCGCCCATGCGTTCCTTAAAGACTTCGGCAACTTCCATGTCGACTTTCTTGAACAGCTTTCGGGCGTTTTTCCAGTCGCCGGAATAATAGGCCTGCAAGGCTTCTTCAAACATGTCGAATTTCGGAACAAGCTCGCGCTGGGCTTCGTTCTCCGTGTCGAGCGGGAAGAAAATTTTCTTTCCTTTGGTTTTTCCCTTTACCTGAATCGTGTCGATTTCGTAGAACTTGTAGCGGTCGCTCTTGTCCTTTACGTCGTCCATAATGTATTCGGACACGACGATCGGCAAGTGGTAGACGCGGGTCACGCCTTCCAAGCGCGACGCGGAGTTTACGTTGTCGCCGATTACCGTGTTGGTCATGTGCTCGTCGCTTCCGATGTTTCCGTAGAAGACCGTTCCGCCGTCAATGCCCACGCCGATGTCCAAAAGAACCGCCTTGTAGATTCTGTCCTCCGCGGCGGAGAGCTTTCGGGTCTCCTCAATCTTTTTGCGCTGAGCCTTCATCTTTTCGCGAAGGTCGGCGGTGACGTAAGTTATGCGCCAGCCGGCGTCGATGGCCTCAAGCGACTTTAGCTCCGGATTTTTGTAAGAGCCGAAAATCGCCAAAATCGCGTCGCCGATGATGGAGCCCACGACGCCGTTTTCTTGGTGAACGTCGTGAATTACGTTGTTGTAGTGGACGTTCAAAAGGTCGATGATTTCGTTTCCCAAAGTCTCGGTTCTGTAAGTGAAGCTCTTTATGTCGCTGAACAAAATCGTAAGCTCGCGCTGCATTCCTTCCAATTTAATCGTATGGTCGGTGTAGGCCTTTGAAACGACGTCCTTTGACACGAACTTTTGGAAGGTCGTCAAAAGGTTGTTGACCGAAACTGAAAGCGAGTTGAACGAGGCGGCCATGTAAGTCACGTCGTCGTTGGGGGCTTCGCGAATGTCTATCGTTTCAAGCTTGCTCCTCTGCTGCATGTCGTAAAGGCTTTGCGTTATTTTTGAAATGCTTGCGAAAACCGCCTTGAACATGTAAACGCCTAGCGCCACAAAGATTACGGTGAGCAAGAGAATGACCACGGAGATTATGACCATAATCATAATCTTGTAGCGGGCGGTGTCGCGGCGTGACTCGGCGCGGACCAAGAAAACGTTCCAGTCTTCGGAAAACTTGTAAACGCCGTGGTATTCCTCTCCGCGCAGCTCAAAGCTCACCTGCCCTTCCATGACGCCGGAATCGTAGCTTTCGTTCAAAACGGCGAGCGCCTTTTTGTCTGGGAACTGAGCCAAGTCCAGGTCGGCGGCAGAGGCGCAAAAGAGAGCCTGGCCGGTGCGGTCAAAACCAAGCGCGATGCTGTGGGGGTTGGAAAATTCCTCCTGCGCCGTCATCTTGAGCGTGTCAAGGCACTCTTCCTTGTTCTTTTTGTAGGAATAAATTTGGTACTGGCTGGAAGCGTTCTTGTAAAGCTCCTTGAGCTGGGTCACCGTAAGGCGGTTTGTCAGTTCCGTGACCTGCCGCTGCGAAAGCTGGACCGAAATCAAATTGGTCATGAAATTTGACATCAAAATCAGCGGAATGAAAATCACAAGAATTTTTACCGAAATCGGAATTATCGGCGTGTCGCCGACATATTGGAAAAATCGTTTTTTAGCCAACTTTTTTCTCCTGCAATATAATAGAAATATTGTAAACCCATACCGCGATTTTTGCAAGAAAAAAATTGAGAAATTGGAGAAATCTCATCAGCCACGCGGAAGACGGACGGACGCAGTCGGGAGCGTTTTTTTGTTGACTTTCCATCATGCGGAAGACATGGCGCCGCGCTTGACTTTTTGGCGCCTTGGCGCTAAATTCTTGGGTATCTTTTTTTCTTGGAGGAAAAAACATGAAATTGACTAAGACACTTGCGGCGCTCTGCGTTTTGGGCGCCGGCTTGTTGGCTTTTACAGCTTGCAAAGACAGTTCTGGCGACATTGACACTTCCGGCAACAAATACGCCCTCTCAATGATAGTAGACGGAACAAGCGGATTCGCAGTTGGCGGAAAGGCCATTGACGATTCAAACGAAGGAACCGAAGTGGAAATCGTTGCCGACACCAGCTCTAAAGCCACAAACGAAATCAGCCAGTGCAGAAAGCGCGCCTTTAAGGAAATCAGCGCCGGCTTTAACAACACAGAAGGATTCCGCACAAACATCGTCCTTGACACGGTGAATGGAAAATGGCTCAACAGCGACACAGGCAAAACCGCCGGAGCGGGAATGTTGTTTGACTTCAACCAGCAGGACGACAAAACATACGACTTCTTCCTCTTGCTCTTCAAGCCTACATTTTCGGGTTCAGAATTTACAGGAGTTAAATGCTTCTTTGAGCGCTACAGCGGAGTCAAAAAATACGGCGAAGGCGTTTATTCCGGCTCAGCCAACGCAAAAGCGCTGGGAAGCAATTATATTCCCACAAACACAACGGGCTCTTGGAATTCAACTTTATTTACCCCATCGGACGACAAAACTTGGGATAAAGATCTTACTCGCAACAGCGACTACATCGTTGAAGACGGAAAAATCATCATCGGAGTTGACGTAAAGCAACTTACAAAAGGCGTCTACACAGTCCGCATCGGAAAAATTTCTTACACGCTCGACGACCAGTCGCAAACATTCAGCCCCACAGGCTTCAACAAAGCGTGGAAGACAAATTTCACCGGCGGAACCACAATGGGTAAAGGCGGAGAGACTGAAGACGCTTCCAGCATTGAAGGCTACACAAAGTGGACCCATGTAAAGAAGAACGACAAAACGACAAACCTCAAGGGCGGCGTGTTGGTTTACGGCTTCGCCCCCTACGGAACAATTGTTTCTGCCGGATACTACACATGCAACACAGGCTTGTCTTCCAACACTGCTGACAACGTTGACAGCCGCTACGACTACGTAGGCGACTGGAACGTTGCCAACGAGCTTGACACAACAAGCGGACTCAAGACCAGCGTCGTCTACGAAGAAGGCGGCGTAGTCCACGAGTACGTAGAATACTAAGACTTCATTCCATCGCGCGGAAACGCCCGCGCGACGCAAAACCGCTCCGTTTGGAGCGGTTTTTTTTTGTCCGCCCAAACTCAGCCGCGCCTTGCCAAACATATAGTTTTATTCAAAAAAACGTGAATTATTTTTTAACTTTCCCAAAAAAACAGGTCTTTTTTTAATAAAAAAACATACCTTATAGTCAGAGAAAATTTCTCGGAATTTTAATCATCGCGAGGTTCAATATGAACGAAAACAAAAAAGAGCAAACGCTTGATGAAAAGTGGGAAAACGCCACAATTGCAAACAACTTTATTTTCTACAAGGTAATGCGCAACAATCCTGACGTTTGCAAGGAATTGTTGGAAATTCTTTTGGAATTCAAAATCGACCACATCGAAATGAGCCAAGAAGAGGAAATCAACATAGACTTTGACAGCAAGGGGATTCGAATGGACGTTTACGCCAAGGACGCAGGCGGCCTAAAGGTCTACAACATCGAGCTTCAGGCGTCCGACACAAAGGAGCTGCCGGAACGCTCGCGCTACTACCAAGGCGTGGTAGACGTGGACTTGCTGAAATCCGGGCAAAGATATAAGGACTTAAAGACCTCGTTCGTCATTTTCATTTGCGTTGACGACATTTTTGGAAACAGCCTTGCCAAGTACACATTTGAAAATCTCTGCGCGGAAGACCCCAAAATAAAATTGAACGACAGGGCTTACAAATACTTTTTTATTTCCAAGAATTGTGATAGAATGTTGGACAAAAGGCAAAAGGCGTTCTTGCGCATGGTGACCGAAAACACGGCCTCGGACGACTTCACCGACAAGATAAAAAAACTTGTCGCCGACGCCAAGCGCAACACGCAGTGGAGGAAGCAGTACATGGAATGGGAACGCGAAAAGACTTATGAAAGGGACGCCGGCCGCGAAGAAAAAGCCGTGGAAACCGCGCGGAATCTTCTTGAAATGAATGCCTTAACTCCTAAACAAATCGCGCAAGCCGTCGCGCTTCCCCTAGAGCAAGTGCTGGAACTGCAAAAGGAATTGGCCGCCGAACCAGCTTCCGCCAGCAGCGTCTGAAAGACGCGGCGCAACAACTCACTGTCTCCAAAATTCAATTGAACATTTCCCCAAAATTCAATATAATATTCCGCATTATGAAAGCTATAGAACTGGAAAAAGCGTACAATCCAAAAGACTTTGAAGATAGAATTTACAAGGACTGGGAAAGCAAGGGCTGCTTTAAGCCGGCCAGCGACCCGTCCAGCCCCATTCACGCCGAATGGGAATGCAAATGCGCGGACTGCAAGGACGGAAAAAAGAATCCGGCCCTTTATTCCGTGGTGATTCCGCCGCCCAACGTGACCGGCGTTTTGCACATGGGCCACGGCCTTAACAACACCTTGCAGGACATCGTCGTGCGCTACCACCGCATGAAGGGCGACAACACCCTTTGGCTCACCGGAACCGACCACGCGGGAATCGCGACGCAGAACGTCGTGGAGCGCGCGCTTAAAAAAGAAGGAAAGACCCGCTACGACTTGGGCCGCGAAAAGCTTGTCGAGCGCACATGGCAAGTAACCCACGAACATCACGACATCATCGTAAAGCAGCAGAGAAAGCTTGGAAACTCCACCGACTGGGAGCGCGAGCGCTTTACCTACGACGAAGGCCTAAGCAAGGCTGTCCGCGACGTGTTCGTCACTCTTTACGAGCGCGGCCTTATGTACAAGGGACAGAGGCTCGTAAACTGGTGCCCCCGCTGCGGAACCGCGCTCGCCGACGACGAAGTTGACCACGAGGACACGCAGGGCGCGATGTACCACATCTACTACGAATACGCCGACGGAAGCGGAAAGATAGAAGTGGCCACTACCCGCCCCGAAACTTTCTTTGGCGACACGGCCGTCGCCGTCAATCCCACCGACGAGCGCTACACCGCCCTTGTCGGAAAAAAGCTTAAGCTTCCGATTACAGGAAAAGAAATTCCTATCATCGCCGACGAATACGTTGACAAAGAGTTTGGAACCGGCATGGTAAAAATCACTCCGGCCCACGACCCCAACGACTGGGAAGTCGGAAAGCGCCACAATTTGGAAGTCGTAAACCTTTTGACTCCGGACGGACGCCTCAACGAAAACGTTCCCGAAAAATACCGCGGACTCAAGCCCGAAGCCGCGCGCAAAATGGTCATCGAAGACTTGACCGAAGCCGGCTTGTTCAAGGGCGAGGAAAAAATGGTTCACTCGGTGGGCCACTGCTACCGCTGCAAAACAATCGTCGAGCCGTATTTGTCTTACCAATGGTTCGTAAAAATGAAGCCGCTCGCCGACAAGGCGCTCAAGGCTTGGAAGGACGGCGAAATCGTATTCTACCCGCGCAAGTGGGAAAACACATACACCCACTGGATGGAAAACATCCGCGATTGGTGCGTGAGCCGCCAGATTTGGTGGGGCCACCGCATTCCGGCATGGTACTGCCAAAAGTGCGGCGAGCTTATCGTAAGCCGCGAAGATCCTTCCAAATGCCCCAAGTGCGGCGCGAGCGCGGACGAACTTAAGCAAGACGAAGACGTTTTGGACACTTGGTTCAGTTCTTGGCTTTGGCCCTTTAGCACTTTGGGCTGGCCGGAAAAAACAGCCGACCTTGAAACATTCTATCCGACAACAGCGCTTGTGACGGCTTACGACATCATTTTCTTCTGGGTAAGCCGAATGATTATGGCCGGACTTGAGTTCACCGGCAAGGCGCCTTTCCACGACATTTACATTCACGGCTTGGTTCGCGACAAGCAGGGCCGCAAGATGTCAAAGTCTTTGGGCAACGGAATGGATCCGCTTGAAATAATCGACATGTACGGAGCCGACGCGCTCAAGTTCACTTTGGGCTTTATGTGCGCGCAAGGCCAGGACATTTTGATTGACAAAGATTCCTTTAAGCTTGGAAGCCGCTTTTGCAACAAGGTTTGGAACGCGAGCCGCTACCTCTTGGGCAACTTGGAAGGCCGCAACTTGATTCCCGTCACCGACGCGGACTTGACCGAGCTTGACAAATGGATTTACGCGCGCTTGGACAACGCGGCAAGATTGGCCCGCGCGGCTTTGGAAGGCTACCGCTACAACGACGCGGCCAGCGCCTTGATGGAATATTTCTGGAACGAATTCTGCGATTGGTATGTCGAGGCGACAAAGCTCAACTTTAAAAACGGCGACGACCATGAAAAGGACAGGCAGGCTTCCGTATTGATGAACATCTTGGAAGAAAACTTGCGCTTGCTGCACCCCTTCCTTCCTTTTGTAACCGAAGAAATTTATTCAAAGCTTCCTGTGGCCCAAATCGCGGAGAACAGAAAGAAGGCGGGCGCGCAGAAGATCGCAAGCAACTCCGATTATGTAGGAATGCTCATCGACGCTCCTTACCCCGAACCAATCGCCGAGCGCGACAACGCCGCGATTGTGGAGCGCTTTGACGTTCTCAAAGACTTGATTGGAAAGACCCGCGCGCTCAGAACCGAATGCGGCCTTGACCCGGCGGCAAAACTGAGCATGGCGATTCTTGTCCAGGCCGGAAGCGCCGCCGAAGTTTGCAAAGAAAAGACCGACATGATAGAGTTGCTCGCCGGAATGAAGCAAGTTGAATTTGTGGAAGCAAAACCCGCGCGCGCGATCGGAACGGTTGGCCACGGCTTTGAGGCTTTCCTTATCGTTGACGAAAGCGTGAACATCGAAGCGCTCAAGGCCAAGTTCAACAAGGAAATTGAGACGCAAACAAAATACGCGCAAAACTCGGAGCGCAAGCTTAGCGGAAACTTTGCCCAGCACGCGCCCGCGGAACTGGTCGAGGAAGAAAAGCAAAAGCTTGCCGAGGCCCGCAACCGAATCGAAAAGTTGCAGTCGTATTTGCAAAGCCTTTAGGCGGACGGCGCGAGGAAAGGAGGCAAGCTGATGGCGAAATACGAAATGCAAGTGAACAGAAGCGGCCCGATGGCGCAAAAAGCGATGCTCACCTTGCGCGACATTTACCTTGCCCCCTACATGCAGCTTGCCACCGCCCTTATCGGAAAGGAGCGGCGCGCGGGCGGAAACATGTTCCGCCACCAGCTGGACACGATGACAATCCTTATCGACTACGGCTACATCGACAGCGTGTTGCTCAAGGCCTCCTGCATCCACGACGTTGTGGAAGACATTCCGGGCTTTGACACCAACAGCATCATCAACGTTGACGAAGAGGGCGAAGACGTTTACCGCCTTGTGCTTGAAGTTACCCGTCGCAAGGAAGAGGACAAGCCCGCCTTTTTGCGCCGCATAATAAACGAAGGAAGCCAAAAGGCCAAGATTCTTAAAACCGCCGACCGCATTTCAAACATGATCAGCTTGGGCTACGTGACCGACCCCAAGTTTATCGAGCGCTATTGCGACGAGACTGAATTTTTTATCTTCCCCATCGCGCTTGAAGTTGACTACAACATGTACCAAGAGCTTATCAGCCTTGTGATGACGAGGCGCAAGTACCTGGAAGATTCAGGGTACATAAAATAGGAACGGTCAAGGCACGCTGCGCTCAAGGCCTTGACTCGTTCCTTTTGCGGCGCTATTAAGATTATCGCGCCGCAATAAAAAAAAGCAACCACAGCGCGGCAGCCGCAAAGTGATTGCCAGCGCTCGTGAGAGCGCAGTTGAATAAATTTCCTTAAGCAAAACGGCGGGCTTGCCCGACGTAGCGCTGCCTCCAGCCGCCCCGCTTCCTGCGTCGTTACACTCCGCTTTGTATAAGTAGTTATCCACTCGCACTCTTGCGAGCGCTGTCAATCGCGCGTTTTTTTTAACTACAATCAATCCTTTCCCAGCAACTCTTGTTCAATAGACGCTCGCGCGTCGAGGCGGGCGAGCATTAGGAGGTCGCGGTCGCGGCTTAGGTCGGCCAGGCCCAACTCCAAGGCGCCGGACTGAGCGGTTCCTGTAATTTGGCCGGGGCCGCGCAATTTTAAATCTTCTTCTGCAATATAGAATCCGTCGGTACTCTGGCGCAAAATTTTCATGCGCTCGATTCCATTTTGGCTTATGTCTTTTCGGTAAATCAAAAAGCAATAGCTTTGGTCGGATCCGCGGCCGACGCGCCCGCGCAA
>CADBBB010000032.1:26102-35742 GCA_902792795.1 uncultured Spirochaetaceae bacterium
AACTTCCACGACAGTTGTCGCCGCGAGAATTTGCATTTTGTTTTGGCGGAAATCGTTCAAAATTTTTGTCTGCTCGTCCTCCGGGATTTTGGAATGGAGAAGCGCGCACTTATAGCCAGGAAAGACTTCGCGCGAAAGTTTTTCAAAAGCGGCGGTCGCGGAAGCAATATCGTTTGCAAGACCAGAACTGTAGAAACGGTATGTCGCTTCGCTAATTTTGCTAGAGGAAATGATTTCACTGCGCTCTTGCGAGCGCTGGCAATCAAGGCGCGCTTCGCTCAAGGCCTTGACTCGTTCCTTTTGCGGCGCGTCAATAATTGTCGCGCCGCAATCCTCGCCAATCGCGGGATACACGAAATACGCTTGGCGGCCTTTTTGCAATTCCTTGGAGACGGCGGCGTAGGCGTTGGCTTCGTGGCCTTGCGCGACAAGATATGTCGTAACTGGCTTTCTGCCGGCGGGCATTGTTTTTATCACGCTGACGTCAAGGTCGCCGTAAACGGTGAGCGCGAGGCTTTGCGGAATCGGCGTGGCGCTCATCATCAACAAGTGCGGCGAAAGATAAAGGACGGACTGGCCAAAAGATTGTCGGGTCGCGCCAGACAATGACACATCGGCTGGAACGGCGAGCGCCTTGCCTTTTTCGACAATCGCCTGGCGCTGCATCACTCCAAAACGATGCTGCTCGTCGATGACAACCAATTGCAAGTCCTTGTAAACCGTCGTCTTGCTGAACAAGGCGTGAGTTCCCACAAGTATGTCTATCTCGCCGGCTTTGAGCGCTTTTAAAAGCGGGGAACGGGCGGCGGCGCTTATCGTTCCGCTCAAAAAGGCCGCGCGGACTCCGACCGGTTCAAGCAAGCGCGCGATAGTGTCCGCATGCTGCTTGGCCAAAATTTCCGTTGGCGCCATAATCGCGCACTGGCCGCCCCAGTCAATCGCGCGCAGGCAAGCAAAGAGCGCCGCCAAAGTTTTTCCGGAACCAACGTCGCCTTGCAAAAGCCGCTGCATTGTCCAAGGCGCGACGTTTTGGCTGCCCGAGGAGCCGCCGTTTTTTGGGCTTGCGGAGCCTTTTAGCAGTTCGCTGCGCTCCTTGTAGCCGCGGTCGATGTCGGCGTTGATTTGCGCGATGGCGGCCATTTGGTCTTTGGTGAGCGCGAACGGAAGGCGCTCCAAAAGCGCGGCTTGCCTTGGCGAAAAGGCGCCGCCAGCTTTTTTGTCTTGCGATGAATTTTGGTCTAGCGGCGCGGCATTTTTTGTCTTGCCGGCAATTTCGGGAGCGCCGCAATCTTGGTCTTGCGATAAGGTTGCCGCGGGGAGCGCGCCCTTGCGTTCAAGCGAGCGCAAAAGAACCGTCTTTTGCAAGTCGAACAACTCTTGGTAAATCAAAGTCTTGCGCGCGGCGTCCAACTGGCCAAAATCTTTTGGCTGGTGGATAATTTTTATGGCGTCGCGCTTGGACAAAAGGCCCCGCCGCGCGATTATGTCGTCCGACAAATCGTTGTCAATCGCGCCCCCGCATTGCGAAAGCGCGGCGGCCACAGCCTTGGCCACTTTTTTTTGCGTAAGGCCGCTCGTCAATTTGTAGACAGGAATTATTCCGCTTCCGGGAAGCGCCGCCGCTTCATAGTCTTCCAGCGCGCCGTCTTCCGCCAAAAGTTCCGCCTCAAAAGCGGAAGACTGCAAGGCGTTGTATTTTACGAAAAAACTTCCAGTCACGGCGATGACCGCTCCGACCGGAAAAGACTTTTCCAAAAAAGGCCGGTTGAAGCAAATGAGCTCGGCGCGCGCGCTTTGGTCGGCGATCAAAATTTTGAGCGTCTTCATCTTTCCGTAGCCGAACCATTCGTGGCCCAAAACTTTTGCGACAGTGTGGACTTCCCTCGCCGTCTCAAACTGGCTCAAAGAAATTCTTTTTGTTCTGTCCTTGTAGGAACGCGGGAAAAAATTCAGCAAGTCGCAAATCGTCCAAACGTTGAGGTTGGCGAATTGCTTTTGCATCGCCGGCCCCACTCCGGGAAGAGAAGAAATTGGCGTTTGAATTTCCGAGAGGCGCATTTAAAACGTTCAGCCTAAAAAGGAATGAGGGCGCATAGCCTGAGAAAGCAGCCGACAAGAAGCGGCCCGACAACAAAGCGCAAAAGCACCGTAAGGACAAGCGACAAAATGAGCGCGTTCTTGTAAGCCACAGGACGGCCGCCCGAAAAAAACTTTGTGATTGAGTAGACAAGAGGATTGAGCGTCACGTCGATTTGCGCCCACAAGGAAGAGGAGCGGTCGGCCCCCGTCAAAAAGACGACGAGACGCACGGCCAAAACTGCGGCCAAAAATATAAGGATGGCGCCCGCAATTTGCCACGCCACTTGAATCAAGAGCGCCAAGACCACGGCGGCCGAAAGCCTCTCGCCCAAAGCCAAAGCCTGCATGACATAAGAGACCATCGACAAAACGGCCAGCGCCAACAGCGGCGAAAAATCCAGCGCGCCAAAGCGCAGCCAGCCCACGCGGAAGAAATTCAAAAACGGGTCGCAAACCGCCGCCAAAAAACGTCCGGCCGCCGACACGCTCGCGCCGGGAATCCAAGTCAAGACAATTCGCGCGGCGCACATCAAAGAATAAATTGAGAAGGCCGCGGCCAAAATTCTAAAAGCGTATATCATAAAAACCTCACGCAGTCCAAACTTCTTTCACTTCGCCGCGCAGGGAAAGTTCCTGCAAAAATTCTTTGTCGCATGGAACCTTGGCCTGGCTGTTGGCCTTTACGATGTAAGGGCCTTGCGGCGTGTCCAAGTGAAAATACAGGGAACAGGGGCCCTGCTTGGAAAACAAAAAGTCGCGCAGCTCTTGAATCTTAAGTTCGTTTTCGGCTTGCGGCTCAAGCTGAACGTGAACTTGCTGGACAGAGCGCTCCTTCAATGAATTTATGTCAAGCAGCTCGTCGACCAAGAACGAGGGCGTCTCCCGGCTTCCGTCAACCCTGCCCTTAAGGGCTACAACTTTTCCATCCGCGATTTGGCTTCTCAAAACGCCCCATGTTTTTGTAAAGAAGGTCAAGTCCATAAAGCCGGTCAAGTCCTGCAATTTGGCAAAGGCCATGTCGTCGCCCTTCTTGGTGCGAATCACGCGCAAGTCGCCCAACATTCCGACGGCGACGCAAGACTTTCCGGAATCGCGGCGCTTCCACCGCTCTTCCTGCGGAATGGAAGCCGCGAGGGCCTGCGAGTTTTTGGCCTCGCGGTCGATTGTCTGGCTTGTGACCGTGGCGCAAGTTTCAATCGCCTTTCTGTAGTCGTCAAGCGGATGGCCCGAAACGTAAATGCCGATGCATTCCTTTTCTTGGTTGAGCTTTTCCATTCTGGGAAGGTCTTCCACTTCCTCAAAGACAAAGTCGCTGAACTCTTTTTCGCCCACCGCCTCGAACAAGGAATTTTGCCCTTCCTCCTTGCTCTTTCTCATTTGGTCGACATAAGAAACGGCGCGCTCCATGTTTTGCAAAAGCGTCGGCCTGTTTTGTCCAAGCTTGTCAAAGGCGCCGGTCTTTATCAAAACTTCAAGCGCGCGCTTGTTGACAGTCTTTAAATCGACGCGCTTAAGAAAATCCATAAAGTCCTTGTATGGACCGTTCTTGGCGCGCTCGTCCACGACGCATTGCGCGGCGCTTTCTCCCACGCCCTTGATTCCCTTGAGGCCAAAAACGATGTGGCCGTCAACAACGTCAAAGACAATGTCCGAGCGGTTCACGTCGGGCGCGTCGACCGGGATTCCCATTCGCCGCGCTTCTTGAATGTAAACCGGCAAAGTGTCGGTGGAGGTAATTTCGTTTGTAAGGTTTGCCGCCATGAACTCGGCGGGCTTGTGGCACTTGAGCCAAGCGGTCCGGTAGGCCAAAACGGAATAGGCCGCCGCGTGGCTTTTGTTGAAGCCGTATCCGGCAAAGGGAACCATTATGTCAAAGATTTCGTCGGCATGCTCTTTTGTGTGGCCAAGCTTCATAGCGCCTTCTTCGAACTCTTTTTTCTTTCCCATCAAGACGTCGATTTTTTTCTTACCCATAGCGCGGCGGAGCATGTCGGCTCCTCCAAGGCTAAAGCCCGCGATGATTTGCGCCACTTTCATAACTTGCTCTTGGTAAACCATTACGCCGTAAGTTTCCTTTAGCAAGTCTTCAAGCGCGGGGTCTGGATAGGCGATAGTTTCCGGATGCCACTTTCCTTCCATGTATTTTGGAATGTAGTCCATCGGGCCAGGGCGGTAAAGCGCGTTGAGGGCGACAAGGTCGTCCAATTTTTCAGGCTGGAACTGCTTTAGGATTTTTTGCATGCCCGGCGACTCAAACTGGAAAATCGCCATGCTGTCGCCCTTGGAAAGCATTTTAAAAGTTTCCTCGTCGGCCTCGGAAACATCTTCGGTCTTAAAGTCAGGCTCGCCGGGCTTTTTGTGCTTGTTGACAATGTCTTCCGTATAACGAATAAGCGAAAGCGTCTTTAGTCCAAGGTAGTCGAACTTGACGAGGCCGCACGGCTCGATTATGTCCATCGTGTACTGCACGCCCACTGCGCCGGTCTTGGGGTCTTTGAATACAGGCGCCCAGTCGGGAAGCGGAGTGAGGCCGATCACCATTCCCGAAGCGTGAAGGCCGGTGTTGCGCTTTACGCCTTCCAGCTTTAGCGCGAGTTCAAAAAGTTTTGTGTAGCGGGGGTCGTCTTTGTATGGAATCAAGCCGCCGCCCTTGGGATGCTTTTCCGTAGGCTCGGAGAGCGCGTCCTTGAGCTTGATTTTTAGGTCGTCGTCTGGAATGCATTTTTTGAGCATGGCCACTTCGCTTAGCGGAATGTTAAGGACGCGGCCGATGTCGGCGATGCAGTTTTTGGGCTTGAGCGTTCCGAACGTAACGATGTGGCCCACGCACTCGTCGCCGTAAAGGTCGCGCGTGTGCTGGATGATTTCTTGCCTAAAGTCGAAGTCCATGTCAACGTCAAAGTCAGGCATTGAAACGCGCTCTGGGTTTAGGAAGCGTTCGAAAATCAAGCCGTAGCGGAAAGGATCCAAGTCGGTTATTTCCATGCAGTAGGCGACAAGGCTTCCCGCGCCCGATCCGCGTCCAGGGCCAATCGGAATGTAATGCTTTGGGCAATTGTGAACGGTGTCCGTAAGCGACTTGGCCCAATGGATGAATTCCCACACAATCAAAAAGTAGCCGGAAAAGCCCATGCCAAAAATCGTGTTCATCTCGTAGTCGGCGCGCTCGCGAATCTCCGGCGTGATTTCCTTGTAGCGCTTTTTTAGGCCTTCTTCAACCAAATATTTTACGTAGTCGTTTTGGTCGCTCTGGTAGTCTTCGCCGTGCGTGCGGAATTCGGCGGGAAGTTCAAAGCGCGGAAGGCAGCCCTTAAGTTCCGGCGTTGAGTATTGCTTTATCGTAAGGTTGCACATGTTGGCAATCTTTATTGTGTTGTCGTAGGCCTCGGGAACGTCGGGAAAGAGCTGGCGCATTTCTTGTTCGGTCTTGAAGTACCAGTTGTCCAAGTCCATGTCGCCGCCCATTTTTTGGTGGGGCTCGTTGAGCAAATTCTTAAAGCCAATGCAACGGAGCGCGTCTTGGGCCTCGGCGTCTTCCTTTTCAACGTAGTGAATGTCGTTTGTGACGACCATCGGAATGTCCAAGTCGCGCGCCATTTTTATCAAACGCTCGGCGACGATTTTTTGCTCGGGAATTCCGTGGTCCTGCAGCTCGATGTAAAAATGGTCGGGCCCAAAAAGCTCCTTGTACTTGCGCGCGATGTCGTAGGCTTCTTCCGTCCGCCCAGCCAAAAGGTACTGGGGAATCTCCCCCTGAATGCAAGCGCTAAGGCAAATGAGGCCCTCGTGCCGCTCCTTGAGCATTTCAAAGTCGATGCGGGGCTTTCCGTAATACAGGGCGTTTTCGTCGCAAAAGGCTCGGCTGGAAAGCCAAGACATGTTTTCGTAGCCGGTTTGGTTTTCGCACAAAAGCACAAGGTGAAAGTAATGCGCCTTGTGGCCGCCCGCCTTGGCAAATGGAACGTCGTTATGTTCGTTGTGGCTTCCAAAGGCCACGTAAAATTCTTCGCCGACGATTGGGTTTATTCCGTTGACATGGCAGAGCTTTTCAAAGTTGAGCGCGCCGAACATATTTCCGTGGTCGGTCAGCGCGAGCGCGGGCATGTTGAGTCGCTTGGCTTTCGCGACAAGTCCGTCAAGCGTTGCGCAAGAATCCAAGAGGGAATAGTCGGAGTGAACATGCAAGTGAACAAAGCCCGCGACTGGCGTTCCTTCCGGCGCCGGGTCAAATTTGTGGTAGTCTGCCATAGATTCACCATTCTAGCGCATTTTGAGCGGGTTGTATAGGGCGCGGTTTTATGGTAGAATGCCGATATGGAAATCCTCACTCCGTGGACGGGAGAAATGCTCGCGCTTTCTCTTCTGCTAATATTGAACGGGCGCATATTTTGGACGCGGCGCACAAGAATGGACGCGCTGAGCCTTTTGGCGCCTCTTGCCGCCTTGATTACAATTTTTGAGGGGCTCGCGTGGGGCGCGCGTTTTTCGGGACTTGCGATCTTGGCGCTGGCCCTTGTATGCTCGATAGCAAACTACAGAAGCTTGGTTCGATTTTCCCAGCGCCTTTTTGTCGATTCATACAGCGTAAAATTTTTTGTCACGTCGCTTTTGCTTTTGGCGGTGACGATTTTTTTTATGGCGGTGGAAATTCAGACGCGGCCAGTACGCCTTCAAACCCGCCGCTACAACGTTGACATTGAGCGCGAGTTTTTTTCATGCCCTCTTCTTAATGAAAGTTTTCCGCTAAAAAAAGCGGAGCGGGCCGACGACAAGCGCAACCTTGTTCTATACACTTTTTGCAACAAGGACTCGGGCGCGCAAAAGGATACTGTGATTGTTTTTGTTCCTGATGTCTTGGCGGAATCTTTGTCCTACGAGCCTTACTTTATTTTGCTCGCGCGCAAGGGCTGGACGGTTTTGACGGCGGACTTGTATAAGCAAGACCACAAGCGCGGCCTAGAGCTAAAAAACACAAGAACCTTCCGCCGCGCCGCCTTGCTTTGGAGCGCCTATTCTTTAGGCGGAACAGGCGCGATAAAAAAACAAAAATTCCCGGAATCGCGCGCAAAGACCTTCCACGAAATTTACGAGTCGTCATACCGCGCTTTGGAACAAATCGCGCGCGAGCGTTATCCAGACAAAAAGATTTTTGTCGTGGGCGACTCGTCTTCTTTCCTTCCGCCCGCAAAGCTTGAGACAATTTTTCCTGGCTCGCGCTTCATGAATTTGCAAAGCGCGCCGGAATACACAACGCCCGGCTACGGCTTTGTGGCGCAAACAAACCCGATATTTTCTTGGCTCTTTTTGAGAAAGGGACGCGACAAAACTTCGTTCGAGCCAAGCTGGCTCGCCACGCAAACAATTAAGGAGATTATAAAATGACGCTTTATGAACTTGACGCTTGGCTCAATTCCTTCCTCAAAAAAGAAAACTTCGGCGCCGACCCAAGCAAAAACGGAATCCAAATTCAAAATTCCGCGCCAAACAAAAAGAAAATCAAGAAGGTCGCATTCGCCGTGGACGCGAGCCTCGACACCGCCCAAGAAGCGGCCTGCCAAGGCTGCGACGTTTTGTTCGTCCACCACGGCATGTATTGGGACAACCCCGAGCCGCTTGTTGACGTACACTACAAGCGCGCCGCGACGTTCATCCAAAACGACATGGCGCTCATCGGCTACCACATTCCGCTTGACGCAAACAAAGAAGCCGGAAACAACTGGGGAATGGCGCGCCGGCTCGGACTAAAGGCCGCCAAAGATTTTTGCCAGTGGCGGGGAATGACGATCGGCGTAAAGGGCCGCCTTCCCAAAGCGATGAGCATAGAGGAACTTTCGCGCGCCGCGCTTTTGGGGGCAAAGCCCAACCAACTTTTGCAATTCGGCAAAAAGAAAATTTCCACAGTCGGAATCGTCTCAGGCGGCGGCGGAAGCGACCACTGGGCCGCCTGGAAAGAAGGCCTTGACTGCTTCATCACCGGCGAAATCGGACACACCGACTTCAATTACATCAAGGAAGAGGGAATCAATGTCATCGCGGGCGGCCACTACAACACGGAGACTGTGGGCGTCCAGCTTGTGATGAAAAAATTAAAGGAAGAAAAAGGCGTCGCTGGCGTGTTCTTGGATTTTCCCACAGGAATGTAAGCGGCGCGGACGCCGTTTTGTTCTATTTTTGTTCCGCCAAATTTACAAGCCATCGCTCCTTTTTTAGCCACCAAGAGGCGATGGCGATTTTTGGAAACTCGACGGCCTTGACGATTGCGTACATTCCGACAGGCCCGATTGTCGTTAGCTTTGCCATTAAAAAGATTCCCGGAAGCGCGATAAAAAGATGGCCGATGCCGTCAACGAACATTCCCATCACCGTGTCGCCGCCGGAACGGCTTACGCTAAACTGCGCGTTTATGTAAACCCAAGCGGGCATGTAAAGCGCCATCACAAAAACCATTTGTTTGCAAATGCCTTGCGCGTCTCCGCTCAAATTTTTGAACACATGCGGAACAAGCAGTATCGTGACCAAGCCGACGGCGGTCATCATCACGCCAAAAACGTTGGCTCCGTTCAAAAGCCAAACTTTTTCCTGCCGCGCTTTTTCAAGCTCGCCGCGGCCAAGGCTTTTTCCAAGAATCACTCCGGTGGCCGTTATGATTCCGCTAAATGAGACAAAGAAAAGATTGGCTATCGCAAAACTCGCGCTCATGCCGGAAACAACTTCCGAGCCGCCGCGGCCATTGTACAAGGCTGCCGAAACTGTTTCCACAATCGCCCAAAGCATTTCGCTGCAAGCGGACATCGCGGCCCTTGCGCAAATCTCGCGGTAAAGCTTAAAGTTAACGCGCAGCATGTCTAGAATGCCAATAGCAAATGGCGGCTTTTTTACGATCATATAAACGATAAAGCAAAGCATTTCAACGCCGCGCGCGATTACCGTCGCGAGCGCCGCTCCCCTAACCTCAAGCCTTGGAGCGCCCAAATGCCCGTAAATGAAAACCCAGTTAAAGAAAGTGTTGACCACAGTGGCCGCGATTGAAATTACAAGCGGAACCTTAACCTCGCCGATTTCGCGCAAGGACGAAGCGATTACGCTGGCGGCGACAATCGGGATTCCCGTAAAGGCGATTATCCAAATGTACTGCTGGCCTTGGTCCAAAATCGCGCCGGCCTGCGAGTTTCCCTTGACCATAAAAGAAAGCGCGAACCTTGGAAAGCCCAAACAAACGACCATAAAGACCGCAGCGGCAAAAAGTCCGAACCAGAGCTTAAAGCAAAAAGACTGGCGCATGCCTTCTTTGTCTTCCGCCCCCGAAAACTGCGTCATGAAAATTCCTGCGGCCGTGCAAATCGTTCCAAGCAAAACAATGAACAAAAATATTATTTGACCCGAGATGTTCACGCCCGACATTTTTACGTCGCCCAAACCGGCCACCATAAAGTTGTCGATAAGGGAGACGAGGTTTTGCACCAAAAGCTGCGCCATCACAGGCACGGCGATTTTTAGCGCCGAAGCGTAAAAGGACGCGGGACCAAAGCGGTTGAAAAAACTCTTATTGTTCAAAAACAAC
>CADBBB010000033.1 GCA_902792795.1 uncultured Spirochaetaceae bacterium
TATTTTTCTTTTCCGATGATGCGCAAGAAAGAGCCTAGGCGCGGGCCTTGGTCCTTTGCAATCAGGGTTTGGTAAAGCGCGCCAAAGAGCGCCTTTGATTCCATTCCCATGCTTGTCGCGACGTCGTAAATCGCTTGCTGGCATTCTTTGTCAAGCGTAAAGCTGTCCAGCTTGGGAACGACTTCGTCGCGCACTCGGCGGACGGCGGTTGCAAGCTCGTCGGATAATTGGGGCTTTGAGCCGTCGTCTCGGAGGGCGAAGCAAAAGTCCGGCGCGCAGTCGGGAGCCGAGTGCTGGATCCAGAACCAGGCGCAAGCGGCGCGGCGGCGAAGTCGTTCTTCTTGGTCAGGCTTTACGTCTCCAAGGGACTTTATCACAGCGTCGATGTCGCCGGAGTATGTTTGCAAAAGGGTTGTGAGCATTCTGAAAGTGATTTGATACGGCATCGTGTCGGGAATCTTTCCGTCGATTTGGCTAAGGATGTAAATGCGCTTTTCTTTGTTGAACTGGTCGTCGCTCTTGGCCTTGTCGATTCCGTAAACAATGCGCTCTGTCTTGTCGTAGTCTTCGTAAACTTTAAGAACGTCAAGGTCAAAGCTGATCGCGAACTCGGTGTTGGGGCGGGTGCCTGCAAAGATGTAGCGCAAGACTTCGGCCTGGTATACGTCAAGCGCGTCGGGAAGCGCGATTACTTTTCCTTTTGAAGAGGACATTTTTCCGGGAACGCCCTTGAGGTTTACAAAGTCGTAGCGCATCGTTATCGGAGCGTCCCAACCGTAAACCTTTTTAGAAACGAGCTTTGCCGTGTCGTAGCTTCCTCCCGGGCTGATGTGGTCTTTTCCGCCCGGCTCAAAGACTACCTTTTCTTCGTTCCAGCGCATCGGCCAGTCAACTCGCCAGCCAAGCTTGGCGCCTTGGAACTTGCGAATGTCAACGGTTTCTTCGCAGCCGCATTCGCACTTGTATGTGAGGCCGTATTCGCCGTCGTAGCCTGTGATTGTCGTCGTGTCCTTGTTGCATTTTCCGCAGAAAATGCTGACCGGCCAGTAAACGTCCTCCGCCTTCATCTTGTGCTGCTCGTCGCGGTATTCGTTGAGACATTCCTTGATAAGGTCGCGGTTTTGCAGCGCCTTTTTCATTCCCTCGGCGTAGCGGTTTGCGCGGTAGCGGCTGGCCTGATACAAAAATTCAGGAGCGATGCCCACGCGCGGAAGCTGGGTCTCGATGTCAACCTCGTGGTGGCGCGCGTAGTTTTCGTCGCGGCCGGTCGTGTCGGGAACCATCGTGATTGGGAAACGCAAGTATTTTTCCAACGTGTCGGGGTCGGGCATGTTGGCCGGAACTTTGCGGAACACGTCGTAGTCGTCCCAAGAGTAAATGAAGCGGACGTTCTTGCCGCGGTCGCGAAGGGCGCGGACAACCAAGTCAACGGTGATGATTTCGCGGAAGTTTCCAAGGTGAACGGTTCCGCTAGGCGTGATGCCGGACGCGCATGTGTAGGAGTCGCGGTCGCCTTTTTCGGCGATGATTTTGTCGGCCATCTGGTCGGCCCAGTGGCAGAGTAACGGGTCTTTTTGTTCGCTCATAATTTATACCTCAAATAAATAATTTTAAAAGATTGGATAACATTCAAAGCCGGCGCTTCTAAGCTGGTCGCCGATGTTGCCCTTTGCATTTTCGTCAACGACAACGATAAAGTATGTCGTGCCGCTTGGCCGGGTCTCTTCCGTGATGTAGGGCTTGAAGCCTTTTTCCTTAAGCCGGTCGCAAAGGCCTTGCGCGTTGTCGCGGCTTTTGAACAAGCCCAGCTGCTGCTTCTTTATTTTTTCGGAAGAGTTGTCCGAGTTGTCGTCGCTTTGGAAACCGGCGCCGCCGCTCGCGCCGTCGTCGGATTTTTCGACCGCGACGCTTTGGGATTCCGCGGCGCTTTCGGCGGCGGCTTCAAGCGCGCTTCCCTTTTTGGGCATAAAGTACCAAAAGGGCGCGGGAACCATTTGAACGCTTCCGGCGACAATCGCCGCCTCCGGGCTTTTTGGAAAAGCGGCGCGCAATTTTTTGCCCCAGCTTTCCTGGCCTGTGATGTACCATAGCGTAAGCAAGACCGACGGCGCCACCGCCTTCATCGAAGGAAAGTCCGCGTAAGCCGTCAAAAGCGCGACGCTCTCGTCCAATTGCGAGCTGGATTCAATTTGGCAAAGGCGGCTCCACACTTCGTACAATTTTATGTAAGCCTGAATCGTTTCGTCCTGCGAATTTCGGACGGCGGAGTTAAGGTAGTTGTCGGCAGTGGCGGAATCGCCGGAACTGAGCGCGCAGCGAACCGCGTCCAATACCAATTGAGGGCTTGTCTTTTTGGGCATGCCCTCCACATTGGGAGCCGAAATTCCCGCCGCCTGCGCGTAGGAAGCCGAGGCGTCCTTGTAGGCGCCAAGCTGTTCCTGAAGGCCGCCCAAAAAGGCCAGGAGAGCCCGTTTGTCCGCCGCGCTTTTTTGCTGGGGAATTTGCTTTTTTAGGTAGTCAACCGATTCGCCCGCGTTGGAATAATCCAAGGCTTTTTTTGATATTTCCTTTGCGGAATTTTGGGCGGACAAAAGAGCCGCGCCCAGAACGAAGGCCGCCGCGATCAAAGCGCGCTTCATTTGTTTTCCTGCGGGGCGGAAGAATCTTGCGCGCTTGCGGCCGGCGCGTCGCTTTGAGCCGCCTTTTCTTTTTTGCCAAAGAGGGGTTTTTTGGGCATGACGCCTTGCGCCTTTGCCTTGGCCTCCTCCAATCTTTTTTGGCGGGATATTTGCTTTTCCAAGTTGCGCTTTTCGGCTTGCTCAAGGCGCTCGGCCAAGGCGCGCGCCTGCTCGGCGGTCATCTTTTTTTCGCCGCGCAAAAACACGGCGGGGAGCGTTACCAAAATGCCGGCGGCGAACGAAACCAAAATGCTCATAAAAATGGGAGCGTTTGTAAAGACTTTTCCAAAAAGCCAAATGTTGCAGCGGTTGTCCAAGTTAAAGCCGCTGAATATCGCCACCGCGACCAATAGCGCGATTGTAAAAATCAGTTTTAAGACCATAAAGGCCATTATATAGAAAATCGTGAATGAATTCAAGCCGCTCGTATTGTCGTTTGCAAGACCTTAACCGTATGTTCGAGCGGTTCCGCCGCGACCTATGGTCGCTGCATTTGCGCAATCTAGACATTTTCGTCATTTTATGGTAATATTAACGCGATTTTTTTTTTTGCATCACTCGGAGTGAAGTATGCCGGACACGCAGGGCAAAAAAGTTGAAGTAGACAGAAAAAAAGTAAAAACTGCCATAAACGCAGGCATTCCTCTTTCTCTAACTACATATACGCTTCCGCATGAAATGGAAGTTTATATGAACGACATTCTGCGCGTCTTTTTGGAAGAGCTCGACCAAACGCAAATGATTGAGTATCTTTCATACTGTCTTAGCGAGCTCATCACCAACGCAAAAAAAGCCAACACAAAGCGCGTGTATTTTAAGGTCAAGAAACTTGACATAACCAACCAAGCCGACTACGAGCTTGGAATGAAGACTTTTAAAAGCGACACGCTCGACGACATAAACTATTACCTTAGCTTGCAAAAAAAGGCCGGCCTCTACATTCGCCTTATATTGCAGTTCCGCAACAACAAAATTAAGATTGAAGTCCGCAACAATTCCGACTTGACGGTCTTTGAATACAAGCGCATCCATGACAAGCTTTCGCGCGCGCAGCAATATTCTTCCGTCGACCAGGCGCTGGAACAAGTTATCGACGATTCGGAAGGCGCCGGCCTTGGCCTCATCATCATGATTTTGATGTTGGAAAAGATCGGCCTTACCGAAGAAAATTTCCAAGTCCTTTGCGAAAACGGCGAGACGATTACCCGCATCATTCTTCCGCTGAGCCAAAAGACGCAGGAAGGAATCGACTTCATCTCCGAGGAATTTGTCAAGGCCATCGACGAGCTTCCCCAGTTCCCGGACAACATCACGACTATAAACCGAATGTTGAGCGACCCCGACTCAAAGATGAGCGACATTGCGATGCAAATTTCAAACGACGTTTCTTTGAGCGCGGAACTTTTAAAGATGGTCAACTCGGCGGCGTTCGCGCTGGCAAGCCCCTGCTCAAGCATTTACGACGCGGTAAAGCTGGTGGGCTTGCGCGGAATAAAGAATTTGCTTTTCTCCATCGGCGCGGTCGAGTCATTTGCAAAAGTCGGAGGCGACACCGAGGAGCTTTGGACGCACGCCTATCAAGTGGCCTTTTATTCATACAACTTGGCCAGAAACTTTTTTACCGGCCAGCGCAATGTGATTGAAGACGCTTATGTTTGCGGCTTGCTGCACGACATGGGAAAAATAATTTTTGAGACGAGCCACCCAGATTTTATAAACGGCGTGCGCAAAATGACCGCGGAAAAAAACATCGCCGCCGAAATTTTTGAAAAGCTCTTGGCCGGCGTGAACCATGCGGAAATAGGCGCTCGCGTCGCCGAAAATTGGAATTTCCCCGACACGATTGTCAACGCCATCCGCTACCACCACGCGCCGGATTCCGCGCCCGACGACGTCAAGAAATTGGTCGACGTGGTTTACTTGGCCGACCTTATGACCCACTACCAAAAGGAGGAAGTGGCCTTTTATCAAATCGACGTTGACGTGCTCAAGGAATTCAAGCTTGTCAACGAGGGCCAGTTCCAAAAAATTTCAACGCAGTTGCTTGAAGCGTTCCAAAAACAAGAACAAGACTAGGAACGGTCAAGGCGCGCTACGCTACGTGCCGTTTTGCTAGTTGAAATTTATACAACTGCGCTCTTGCGAGCGCTGGCAATCAAGGCCTTGACTCGTTCCTTTTGAGGCGCGATTGCAATTATCGCGCCTCAATAGCAAAACGCTTCCAGTCGCGGCTTCGCCTAGCGGAAACTCTTATTTTTATTCCTCTTGTCTTTTAACCTAAGCTTTCTACCCATTTTTGCATCAGTATGCCAAAGGCCACGCCGACGTTTAGGGAGGCTTTTAGGCCTTTCATCGGAATCGTCACGCGGCCGTAAGACGCTTTGGCCAGCGCTTGCGGGCTTGCGCCAAGTTCCTCCGAGCCTATTATGCAAATTCCGCTTTTAGGAAATTCAAATTCTTCTATTGGAGTTCCGCCGGTTTCCAGGACAAAAATGTTTTGGTCTTGCGGAAGATCGTCGAGCGAGGCGCGCTCCCATTCCATCGTTTGAATGCAGCCCATCGCGCTTCTTTGCGCGCGCGGGTGTTTCGGGTCGCAGCAGCCGGGCGAAAGATAGAGCTTTTGCGCGCCCATTCCTTCCGCCGTCCTAAAAATGGAGCCAAGGTTGAAGGGGCTTCGTATGTCCTCCGCGTAAACGCAGAGTCCTGGAAAAAAATCGCGCTTGGCCACAGTTCCGTTTAGGGCGCGGACGGGGTGGGGCGCGATTATCAAGTCCCATTCCGCGGGAAAGGTTCCGATTATGGCAAGGAGCTCGTTGCGCGCCAAATTGCAGGCAAGGCGCTCGTCAAAATTTGGGGCTTCCAAAAGCGCCGCGATTTTTTGCGCCGCGTCCGCCGAGATTTTAGGGTCTTTTAGGAATACGCGGCACAAGGCCTTTATGTAGTCCGCGCGCGGCATTGACGAAAAATTGTATTCGTTGCCTTTTTCCGCGATTCCCAAAATGTCGCGTTCCAAGGCGCCAAAGCAGAGCGCCAGCTTTCGCCTTTGCTGGCCTCCTTCCAACTGAAAAAGCTTGTTGGGATTTATCATTCCTCCATTATTAAAAAAAAACTTGAAAAAGTCAATTTTCGGGTGTATAATTTACGGATATGAAGACACTTTCTTTGAGGGTAAAATACACCCTTTTTATTTCCGCGTTTTTCGCGTTTGCTATCGTTTTTTTCTCTGTTTTGGCCATCCGCTCGGCGGCGCGGGTGTGCGTCGACACATTTGTGGCCGAAGGAAAGCCCCTTGTTGAGCACGGCGCCAAGTTCATAAACAAAAACATAAAAGATTTCCGCCAAATAATAGAGGACCAAAATCCTGATTCCCTCCGCTACCAGAGGATGCGGGAAGAGTTGCAGGCGATGAAGGACGCTTCCGCCGCAAAATATTTTTACACGATGATTCCCGCCAACGACAAGGAATACATGTATGTCGTGGACGGTTCCTGCGACCCCAGCGACGAGGAAAATTTCTCTCCCTTGGGAACGTTGGAAACCAAGGACAACTACGGCGAGCCCGCCGTGCAGGCCATGAAAACCGGAAGGTCGCAGGCCAGCAGGATGGAAAAGCAGGAAGGCTGGGGCTGGCTTATAACTGTGTTCGCGCCGATTATGGACGGCAGCCGCGCGATAGGCTTTATCGCCGCCGACTATGACGCCACCGCCTTGCGCTCGTCAATCAAATGGCTGATAATCAACATTGTATGCGTTTCGGTATTCTTGCTTGTCGCGGCGGTCTTTGTGGTCAACATGGCCTTGCGCGTTTTGTTCGGCAGAATGAATAAGGTTACCAACGAGATTAACGACATCGCCACAGGCAAGGCCGACTTGTCGCAAAAAATTCCGGTCAAGAGCCATGACGAAATAGGCGAGTTGGTGGAAGGCTGCAACGCGCTTACGGAAAGCCTTGCCAAAATGTTCACGACGATAAAGAATTCTGTCTCCACCTTGGTTTATTCAGGTACGGAAATTGTCAACTACGCCACGACAACGATGGACGGCGTCGAGCGCGCCACGCAAACGGCGGAGGAAATAAATTTGCGCGCCAAGGCCCAGAACGAGACGATGGACTTTGTCGCGGAAAGCAGCGGCAACGTCAGCAAGACGATTCAGCTTTTGTCTTCAAGAATCGGAAGCCAAACTTCCGCCATCAGCGCGGTTTCATCGAGCGTCACGCAAATTTCCGCCAACATCCAGAGCATAGACCAAAACGTTTCTCAGATTTCGCAAAAATACGAGCAGCTTGTGAACGATTCCAAGAGCGGCCAAAAAGACCAAATGACTGTCGTTGACAAGGTAGGCGAAATTCAGGCTCAGGCCGGAAAGCTCAAGGAAGCCAACTCGGTCATCCGCAGCATCGCGAGCCAGACAAACTTGCTGGCGATGAACGCTTCGATAGAGGCCGCGCACGCCGGCGACGCCGGAAAGGGATTTGCGGTCGTAGCCGGAGAGATTCGTTCGCTTGCGGAAAGTTCCGCAAAGCAGTCAAAGAGCATCGGCGACCTCATCAAGTCCATCACCGAGGCGATTGGAGGAATCGTCGACGCTTCAAAACTTTCTCTTTCTTCGTTCCAAAGCTTGGATTCAAAAATCAGCGAAATACAGTCGATGCTGTCGGAAGTTTTGGCCAGCGTCGACGAACAGCAGGAAGGCGCCAAGACTTTGCTCAATTCAATGTCGGAAGTGGATTCGTCGTCGCATTCGATTCAGGACGCGAGCAAAGAAGTTGAGAACGAAAGCGGAAAGGTTTTCTCGCGCATGGAAGAGCTTCGCACCGCCGCGAGCGAAATTACGATTCTCACCGCCGGCATAAAAAATTCCATCGAAGAAATCGCCAAGCAGGCAAAGAAGTCTTCGGACGAGTCTCAGACCAACAGCAAGCTGAACACAGAAGTTTTGGACTTGATTAAGAGCTACAAGGTTTAGTCCGCTACGTCGGGCAAGCCCGCCGTTTTGCATAAGGAAATTATTTACTTGCCCGCTCACGCGGGCGGGCAATCGTATCGTTGCAAGCTTTTTCCCACTCCGCAGGCTCGGGGACTTCAAAGCGGCGGCGCTCTTTTGTCCATGGGTCGGTGTATTCCAGCGTCCGCGCGTGCAGGGCAAGGCGGCCAAAAGGGTTCGTTTTTGCCCTGTAGTTTTTGTCGCCCGCCAGCGGAAATCCAAGGCTGGCCAAGTGCGCGCGGATTTGGTTTTTGCGGCCGGTGTCCAACGAAAGTTCAAAAAGAGTGAACCGCGCGCCGCGCGCGATTATTTTGTAATGCGTCCGCGCTGAAATCATCTTAAACTTGGAGGCCGCGGCATTCGCGCCGCCTTTTGGAACAAAGGCTTGGTTGTAGGCGTTGTAAGCGAGCGGACTGTCTATCGTTCCATTGTCGGGAATGGCGGCCTTGGCGCCGCGCGGATTTTCGGCTACGGCGCGGTAAATGCGCTCGGTCACAAGGGCCTGCCAGTTGTCCATAATCGTTTTTTGCGCGCGTTCGTTAAGCGCGAACATCATAACGCCGCTGGTCTCCCGGTCAAGCCGGTGGACGGCAAATGGCCTATGCTTTGAGGAATAAGTTCCGCGCTTTCTCATCGCATCTTCCAAAAGGCCCAGCGCGGTTTTGGCGCGGCAGCCGGGGTAGGGGACGGACAAAGTTCCCGCGCTCTTGTTTATGACGGCGATGTTTTGGTCTTGGAAGAGAATGTTAAATTTCAACAAAGGGCCGCCTCCATTTTTTTTACTATTTGCGCGATTTTGTTTTTTTGGATGCCCGAATAGTTTATCACAAAGTCCGCGCGCGAGCTTTGGTCTTTTGGCTTATTGTAATAAAAATCGCTAAGCAAGGCAACATTTATTCCTTTTTCCGACAGGCGGCCCTGGAGCTTCTTGCCGGATTCAGTTGACTTGATTCGCAGAATAAAGTGCAGGCCGGAATTTTCTTCAAGGATTTCGCAGCTCTTTGAAAGGCGGCTGGCGCTCAAGGCGCGAATCAAGTCGTTGCGCAGATTGCGGTAATGGTTTTTCATTTTTGTCAAATGCTTTTCGTAGTGGCCTTCGTCTATGAAGCGAGCGAGCGTGTATTGTTCAAACGCGGAGACAGGGCAGGAATAAAAGCCGTTTTTTTTGTAATATTCTTGGACCAAGTTTTGCGGCAGAATCATGTATGAAATTCTTATTGACGGAGCGAGCGTCTTTGAGAACGTGTTGATGTAAATCACGTGTCCGCGCGTTTTTTCCGAGGCGGCCGCCGCGCTAAAGAGCGGCTCTATGGGCTTTGCGTTGAAGCGAAATTCCGAGTCGTAGTCGTCTTCGATTATGAAGCGCTTTTTTTCGCTCGCCGCCCATTCCAAAAGCTCAAAGCGGCGGGCGTAGGGCATTACGATTCCTGTCGGAAAATGGTGCAGGGGAGAGACGTGGACGATTTGCGCGTCCTTAAGCTTGCTTGTCTTTATTCCGCTTTTGTCCAGGCCGGCCGCCACGCATTTTGCGCCGCACAGCTTTGCCACGGAAGCGAATTGCCGGTAGCCGGGATTTTCCACGGCGTATGTCTTGTCCGCTCCAAAAAAGTGGACCAGCTGCGTGTACAAAAAATCAGTTCCCGCTCCGATGACTATTTGCTCGGGGCTGGCCTCAATCATCCTAAAGCGGCGCAAGTGGCGGGAAATGGCTTTGCGCAATTCGTCCGCGCCGCCGCTTGGAATCTTTTGCAGGAGCCGCTCGTCGCCGGAATTCAAGACTTGCCGCATAAGGTGGGCCCAAAGGCTGAATGGAAATTTTTCAAAGTTCGTGGAATTGCTTTTAAAGTCCGCAAGCCAATTGGTGTCCTTGCCCTTTTGCGGCTCCTCGTCCTCTTGCGGAATTTTTCGCGCCGCGTCCGCCAAGAATGTTCCGCCTGAAGGAATTCCCTGCGCGAAGTAGCCCCGCTTTTCTTCCGAATAAATGTAGCCTTCGCTTATCAGGCGGGCGTAGGCGTTTTGCACGGTGATTTCGCTTACCTTTAAGTTTTGCGCCAGGGCGCGGCGGGAAGGCAGGCGCTCGTCGGCCGCTATGATCTTGGAGACGATTTGCCTTTTTATAGAGCTGTACAAAAAGTCGGAAAGGCCTTGGCCCTTTCTTTTGCTAAAGTCTATCGTTATCATCTGGCATTATAAAAATTTATTAAAATTGGGTATATGAATGATACCAGTTTTTCGCTAGATTTACAAGCATAGGAGATTAAAAAATGGCTCAAGATCACAGACTTTTGACAATTCAGGACATTTCTTGCGTGGGACAGTGCTCGCTCACCGTCGCCCTTCCAATCGTAAGCGCTTGCGGAATCGAGACCGCGATTTTGCCGAGTTCCGTTCTTTCAAACCATACAGGAAAAGGCTTTGGCGCCTGGACATTTCGCGACCTTACCGACGAAATGCCCAAAATTCTTGACCAGTGGCTCAAGGAAAAAATCGACTTTGACGCCTTTTACACAGGCTACGTTTCAAAAGCCCAAATTCCCCACATCCTTGACATATTCCAAAAGGCGGCCCGCCCAGGCGCGGTGAAAATCGTCGACCCCGCGATGGCCGACAACGGAAAGCTTTACGCGGGCTTTGACGACGACTTTCCCAAAGAGATGGCCCGCCTGGTCGCGGTTTCCGACTACGCGCTTCCCAACTTGACCGAAGCCTCCTTCCTTCTTGGACAGGAATACATCGAAAGCGGCTACGACAAGGCCTACATCGAAAAGACAATCGCCGGCCTCCACAAGCTGGGCGCCAAGAACGTCATTTTGACAGGCGTTTCTTTTGAGCCTTCAAAATTGGGCGTGGCCGTTTCGGACGGAACAAAGATTGAGTATTACTTCAACGAGCGCCTGCCCGCCGCGATGCACGGAACCGGCGACGTCTACGCCTCGGCCTTTGCCGGCGCCCTTTTGCGCGGAAAGACGGTCTTGGAAGCCGCCGCGATTGCCGCCGACTTTGTGGTGGAGTCCATGAAAAAGACTTTGGGCGACGACTCGCACTTTTACGGCGTAAAGTTCGAGAAGGCCATTCCCTTCCTCGTGAACAGACTAGAAAAATAATTTTTTTTGCGCTATTCTTAAGGAATGCCGGAAAGTTACGAGCAGCTTGAAACCAGTTCCATTCGCGGAATAATTGAGCACTATAAAAAGGGAAATTTTTTCATCAACAAGACGGACGACGAGGTGGAAATCGACGTCGTCTTGATTCAGAGTTTGATAGAAAAATTCTTTAGAATTTTGTTTCCCGGCTACTTCCGCGAGCGCGAATACAAGGTCAGCGACTTGGAAAATTACATCTCCGTTTTGTGCCGCGAGGTCATGCTGGTCTTGAACAAGCAAATTTTCTTGGCGTTAAAAAAGCTGCCGGACAACAAGACGGCGGCCGAAGAAAAGCTTCGCGAGCGCGCCCGCCTTGTGACCCACGAATTTTTTGACAGGATTCCGCGCGTCCGCGAATTTTTGGAAAGCGACTTGCAGGCCGCTTATGACGGGGATCCGGCCGCCTTTGACAAGACCGAAATAATTTTGTCATACCCTGGCTTTTACGCCATCGCCGTAAACCGCCTTGCCCACGAACTTTTTGTTTTGGGCGTTCCGTTGATTCCGCGCATCATGACGGAATACGCGCACAATCGAACGGGAATCGACATTCATCCCGGCGCGACGTTGGGAAAGTATTTTTTCATCGACCACGGAACCGGCATAGTGATCGGCGAGACGACCGTCATCGGCGAGCATGTCAAGGTTTACCAAGGCGTCACTTTGGGAGCGCTGAGCACAAACGGCGGCCAGCAGCTTAAGGGAGTCAAGCGCCATCCTACGATAGAGGACGACGTGACGATTTATTCGGGAGCGTCGATTTTGGGCGGCGACACCGTGATTGGAAAGCAATCCGTCATAGGCGGAAACACCTTCGTCACAAAGTCCGTGGCGCCGCAAACGATTGTGAGCATAAAGAACCAGGAGCTGAAGTTCAAGCCGGCGGCAAAGAACATTTCTCCGCAGGAAGAAGTGGAGTTGCAGCAGGCTATGTGGATTTGATTTTAAAAAAGAGGAAGATATATGAAAAAAGTTTTTGCGGCGGCGTTCGCGCTGGCGGTCGAGACAGCCTTGCTTGTGTTTGGCGTAGTGTCATGCCGGAACGAGCGTTCAAAAAATTTGCTAGACCAAATTATGGCAAAAGGGGAATTGGCCATCGCCACAGAAGGCATTTGGGCGCCTTGGTCTTTTCACAACGACAAGAATGAGTTGACGGGTTTTGACGTTGACGTTTCCAAAGAAATTTGCCGCCGCCTTGGTCTTCGTCCTAAATTTGTCGAGATGGAATGGGAGAGAATTTTCACCAGCCTTGAAAAGAAGGAATGCGACGTTGCGATCAACGGCGTGGAGGCGACTGCTGAGCGAACAAAACGCTTTTTCTTTACCCAGCCGTACGCGTACGACACTACGGCGATAATCACGCGCAAGGACAACAACAGCATAAAAACGTTCGTAGACTTGGAAGGAAGGACGTCGGCGAATTCTTTGGGAAGCACTTACTATGAAATTGCCGAAAGTTTTGGAGCCATTTCCATTTTGGTCGATTCGTTTGACGAAACTGTAAAATTGCTTTTGGAAGACCGCGCCGACAGCACTTTGAATTCCGCCGCGACCATCTACCATTATCTTCGCTCAACGCCAAACGCGCAGGTTAAGGTTGCCGCTGTCGCCGACGTTGACATGCCCATCGCCGCCGTTTGCCGGAGGGGGGAAGAAAATTTGTCGTTGCTGGCCAAGTTGAACCAAACGCTTGAAGCCATGCATTCGGACGGAACCTTGACAGAAATTTCTATGAAGTATTTTGAAAAGGACATCACAAAATGAAGTGGCTTGTCTTGGCCGTCGCGCTTGTAATGTATGCCCTCGTGATCGCTTTTCAGGAAAAAAAGGTTTTTTGGTCGCTGGGCGCGGCGGCCATCGCGATTGTTTTGGGAACGATTTTTCCTTCGGAAATTTTTGAAGGAAGCGGCAGGCTGTTCGCTTTAAACCATTCGTTCTCCAATTTGATAAACTGGAATGTCTTGATGATTTACATCGGCTCGATGATTATCGCCGCGCTTTTCATTTACTCGATGGCGCCGTCGCGCGCGGCCGACGCGATAATAAAAATCGCTCCAAACACCGGAATCGCCATCGTCTTGATTTTGGCGATGACGGGAATCATTTCGATTTTCGTTGAGAATGTGGCCACCGTTTTGGTCATGGCGCCAATCGCCTTGGAACTTTGCAAAAAGCTAAAGTTGAAGCCGCTTGAGTTTATGGCTGGACTTGCGGTGATGTCAAACCTTGAAGGGACGGCCACCCTTGTCGGCGACCCGCCGTCAATGATTTTCGCGTCGTTCGCGGGCTACACGTTCAACGATTTTTTTGTCCATAACTCAAAGCTGTCGATTTTCTTTTTCATTCAGACGGGCCTTGTGGTCGGCTGCGTTTTCTTCTATTTTATTTTCAGGAACGCGCGGCAAAAAATTCAAGTCGAAAAAACAAAAGTCATTTCGATGGTTCCGACGGCGCTTTTGCTTTTGATGATTTTTGGCTTGGCCGCCATTTCGTTCCTAAAGGTTGAATTCGCCTTTGCAAGCGGCGGCTTTGTCTTGGCGCTGGGAATCGTCGGCTTGCTTTGGTTTTTCGCCGCGCAAAAAAAATCGGCGCGCGAGATTTGGAAATTAATCAAAGAGCTGGATTGGGAAACGATTTTTTTCCTAATCGGAGTCTTTGTAGTGGTCGGCGCTTTGAGCGAGTCCGGCCTTCTTTTGGATTTTGCAAATCTTCTTTCGCGGGCGACAGGCGGAAGCAAGGCGGCGGCCTTTATTTTGGTCCTCCTTGTTTCCATAATTTTGTCCGGCTTCATTGACAACGTTCCATACATTATCGTGATGCTTCCTGTGGTGGCGAGCATGGCCTCGTCGGTGGGAAGCTCGCCGGAACTCTATATGTTCGCGCTTTTGGTGGGCTCTTGCCTTGGCGGAAATTTGACGCCTTACGGGGCCAGCGCCAACGTTGTCGCTATGGGCATTGTAAAAAAAGAAGGCCATTCGATGACTTTTGGCGATTGGATAAAGCTTGGCGCGCCCTTCACCCTTTTGACCACCGCCAGCGCCGCCGCCCTTTTGTGGCTCGTTTGGAGTTGATTTTATAGAAAATTCGTTGGTCAATCGAAAACGCGCGAAGGAGGCGGGCGGGTAGCGGAAACACTCTGTTTGAGCCTGCCGCGCAAGCGGCAGCGTGAAATAGTTTCAAGCGAAAACAGTGTGTAGCGACGCTAGCTAGCGGTTCCGCTGTCCGCTCGACGACTGGGAGCGTTTTTGTATGTCAAGTTATTGTATTGATTAATCAATCAATATTTACTATAATATTCACTCTATGTTCACTATAAAGTTCGCGCTCAAAAACATCGTTTCGCGCAAAAGTTCTTTGGTCATAATTTTGTTCATCGCCTTTTCAATCGCGGCGTTTGTAATGGCCAACGCTGTTTTTGACGGAACAAGGTCTGGAATAGAAAAAACGTTCAGCCAAAATTTTACCGGCGACATCGTCATCAGGCCAAAGGCTCAATTCCCGATGAGCTTGTTCGGCGACGAAACGCCCATCACCGGCAATTTGAGCGAACTTCCGGAATTGCTTCCTTACACCGACATTTTTTCTTATGTTTCAAATTCCGAATATGTGGACATGGCCATTCCGCAAATCACCGGCCAGGCCGCCTTGCGCTTTGGCGACGTCAATTTCGCCGCCTACTTTTTTGGAGTGGACGCGCAAAACTATGTCCGCCTCATGCCTGGAATAAAAATCGTTGACGGACAGCCTTACGGCGACGACGAAAACGCCTTGATGATTTCCAGCGTAATGCTAAAAAAGATTTCTGAGGAACTTGGCGTCGCGCTGAAAGTTGGAGACCAAATTCAGCTTGCCGCTTTTACCGGATCTTCTTACACCTTGCGCGCGGCCACATTGAGCGCCGTCTACGAGTATTCGGTCCACAACGACTTGCAGGACAAAATCGTCTTGATAAATCCGGACATTCTGCGGCCGCTCATCGGCTTGAATTCCACCGAAATAGATTCCAGCCTTTTTACAAAGGAAAATTCCGGCCTGCTTGAAAATCTTGACGAGTCCGGCATTGACGGACTTTTTGGCCAAAGCGAAGACTTTGAGGCCGACGGCTTTGAGACTGAAGACCTTTTTGCCCAAGAGGACTCGCAAGCCCAAGAAGCGGCGGCGCTTGAAGACAACGCGGACGCTTCCTTTGCGGAAGAGACAATTTGGAATTATATAGTATGCTCGGCCAAACCAGGAGTTTTTGCCAAGAGCGCGATTCGCAAGTTGAACAAAGAATTTGAAAGGCGGGAATGGCCTTGTCAGGCTGTTGACTGGCGCGCCGCCGCGGGCATGGCCGCCCAGTACATTTACTGGATGCGCTTGATTTTCAACATCGGCCTTATCGTCATAATCGCGACAGGCTTCATCATCGTCAACAACACGCTTGTAATCGCGGCGCTCGACCGTTCCAAGGAAACAGGAGCGCTGAGGGCGATTGGCGCCGGCCGCCGTTTTGTGGCGCTTGAATATTTGGCCGAAACTTTGACGCTGACAATAACAGCGGGAATTTTGGGCTGCGTTTTGGGCGTGATTGGAAATTCATTCTTGTCCAACGGCTCGATTCATTTTGGAAACACTTACTTGATCCAGCTTTTTGGCGGCGACACTTTGCAGACGGTTGTCCGTCCGTCCAACATTTTTGGCGGGCTTCTTTTGTCTTTTGCCCTTGCGATTGTGGCTTGGATTTATCCTGTTCGCATCGCTTTGGGAACAAGTCCTGTCGCCGCTATGGAGGCCGTCCGCTAATGAAAAGCCTTAACTTTAATTTTGCCGTCAAATCTCTTTTTAGCCGGGCCAAGCAATACCGCTCGCTTTTTTCCGTTTGCGCGGTGGGCGTTTGCATCATGCTTTCCGTCTTGATGGTCACGGACGGAATGTTGGATTCGATGATGGAAAAAATGCGCCAGTATTACGGCGGCGACTACATGATGTTGGCCGACGACGGAACTGCCGGGTGTTATTTTTTGGAAGCGTATGAGGAATTGATCGCGGCTCTCAAAGAAATTCTTCCAAAGGGAACGGAAGTTTCTTACCGCTACAAAAAGGATTCAGGCGACAAAAGCCTTTTCTTTGAAGGCGTGAGCGTCAAGCAGCGGTCGGTGCAAGGCGTTGACTTTTCTTTGGAAGAGGCGCTTTTTGAAAAATTCACTTTTGTCGAAGGCGGAATCGAAATAAGGGAAGGACACGACGCGCTTTTGATTTCGGAACCGGCGGCCAAAAAATTGGGCGTCCACATTGGCGACAGCGTGGTTTTGCTGATGCAGTCTGTTTTTGGATACCAAAACACCGTAACCCTTGTTGTCACCGGAATTTTTCAAGACACCAGCGTCTTTGGAATGTACACTTCGTACGTGGATTACAAAGCCTTGATGGCCGCCTTGGGATTTGACCAAATGAACGCCATTGACAAGATTTGCGTCTACTATCCAAGCGGCGCTCCAAGCAAGCGTGAAATCGCGCGAGTTCAGTCCGAGCTGGAAAAACGCTTTGACATGTTCCCCCTAAGCTACGACAAATCAGCCTGGCAGGACTATGAGGTTCCTGAAGGCAAAAAGGTTTACGCGCTTGTTCCTTTGGCCGCCAACGTTTCCGACTTGCAAAAGCTTTCAAAAGCCTTGCGCGCGATTGTCGCCATGATTGTAATAATGCTTGTGCTGATAATTTCTGTGGGAATATCAAGCACGTTTAGGGTCATAATATTGAAGCGCGCCGTTGAGAGCGGAACCTTCCGAGCCTTGGGAATGAAACCCGCCGGACTTATGCTTCTATACTTTACGGAAATTTTGCTCTTGCTTGTTTCCGCGTCGGCGCTGGGCTTTGCGGCATCCCTTGTCATCGCAAAAATCGCCTCGACCTACAACCTTTCGTTTGTGTCGGGCTTTGACTTGTTCTTGACCGGCGGACACTTGTCTCCCGTCCTTTACGCGGGCGAGGCGGCCTGTTTGCTTGCCGTCATTTTCGTAACTACTTTGGGCGCCGTGTTGTTTACATTGCGAAAACTGGTTCATATAAGTCCGGTCGGCGCTTTGGCCACTGTGACCTAACTGTATGATTGTATAGGAGTTTTTTATGAAGAAAATTATTTTAGCTTCGTTCGGCATGTTCGCTTTTTCGGCGGCTTTTTTTGCCCAAAAAATTCCCTTGGCGCAGGCCCGAGAAATTCTAAGAAAGGTTGACGCGTCGACCGGTTATTTTGGAACTGATTTTACGGGAGAATATGTTCTTGTTCAGGAAAAGCCCGGACAAGGAAACAGCATCACCAGCGCCATAATGCACCGCCGCGACTCAAAGTCCATGTGCACGATTCGCATCACCGGGCCTGATTCCGACAAGGGCAAGGGCTACGTTCAGTTTGACCCCAAAAGCATTTGGTTCTACGACCCGTCCAACCGCCAGTTCACGTTCACCGCGCCCAAAGACAAATTCCAAGACACAAACGTCAACAACAGCGACTTGCGGCCCCAGCGCTATTCCGAAAATTACGACATAACGGACGCCGAATATGTGATGCTCGGAAAGCTTGAATGTGTTTGTTTTTCGCTTAGCGTCACAAAAAAGGCCGTCAACGACGTTGACTATCCAACGCTTAAAATTTGGGTCACAAAGGACGACTGCCTTACAAGAAAGCGCGAGGATTACAGCCTTTCCGGCCAGCTCTTGCGTGTCACCGCGATTCCCAGCTACCAAAAGGTTGAGGGCCGCATGGTTCCCGCAAAAATGGTGATTCAGGACCGTTTGCGCGGCCGAAAGATTGACG
>CADBBB010000034.1 GCA_902792795.1 uncultured Spirochaetaceae bacterium
GAACACCGGCACTCCGAAAGCGATTAGCGTGACGACATAGCCATTGAAGAAGAACAAGCCCTTCGCCCATTTGTCCTTCGGCCTATTCTCGATATAGTAGAACAACAGGCATGCCACAGCCAAGGAGCACGGAGGTGCAAGCGCCAGCAAGTCGGTCATGTTTTTCTGAGGCATGATGGAGAGGAGCACCAAAGCCGAGAAGAGCCATGTGACCGCCATGTGATACGGTCTCTTGGTGCTGATTCGGCGGTTCCAATATGGCACGATTAGTGCCGCCAACGTCAGTATTGCCCAAATGCCCATCTCGACGAAGAACCTCCAATAATAGTACCAAGGTCTGACATGCCCGCTAAACCATGCATCGCGCTCGTTTTTGAGCGCCTGCGTGTTGTTTTCCACCAAGTCCAAAATTTCTTCGCAAGCGTCGTCCGCGATGGAATAGCCGTTCTTGGAAAAATAATTTTTGAGCCAAGGAATTTTTCGGTCCTCGAACATTTCCCAAAACTGCTTGCGGTTCTCCTTGGGAACAATTTTTTCAAGCTTTGAGTCGCAGGAAATTTCGTCGCTGACCAAAATCAAGACGCTGGCCTCTCCGGCTCCGTTTGCCCAAGAGGCGATTCTGTCAACGTCTTCCTTTTTTTTGATTGTCTCCGCGCCGTTGTAAACCACGCAAGTGGCCGCGCTAAAAAGTGATTCGGAATAAAGTTGAACGAGCGCGCTCTGCGGATCTGTCTCCACAGAATAGTAGGAATAATTTTCAAGGCTTCCAAATTTGTCTTTGAGAGCCTTTTTTACCGCGGCCACGGCTTCGTTGCGTTCGCCGATTTCCGGGCCGCTAAAAAGATAAATGGGCGCGCTCATTTTTAGGACACGGCCTCTAGTAGGTGCGGACCAAGTTGGACAAGGTTCCCACGATGCGGACTTCCGTGCAGTAAATGGGATTGAAGGCCGGGTTCTCAGGCTGCAAGCGGATGCGGTTCTGTTCCTTGTAGTAGCGCTTGAGCGTTATCGCGTCGTCAAGAACGGCCACTACAATCTGTCCGTCAACCGCGTCGCTTCCCTGCTCCACAATCGCCAAGTCGCCTTCCAAAATTCCGGCGTTTATCATGCTCTGGCCGCGAACGCGCAGGGCAAAGTAACTTTTGCCTGGACGGATGAAAGGCTCGGCCAAAGTCACGTAGCCCTCAAGGTTTTCTTCCGAAAGGAGGGGCTTTCCGGCGGCGATTGTTCCGACAAGGGGAACCTTGTCCACGAACATCTTTGAAGTCTTCACGCGCTCGTCAATCAAAATGCGGATTGAGCGCGACTTTTTTTGCGCCAATGAAATGTAGCCCTTCTTTTGCAAGGCCACCATGTTGTCCTGGACGGCGCGAATGGACTTTCCAAAATGCTCGCTTATTTCGCGGACTGTGGGCGGATATCCGTTTTGGTCGATGAAGTCCGCGATGTAATTCAACACATTCTTTTGAACTTGCGTAATCTCTCTCATTTTAGTCCTCCTCAAATTTTCCTTCAAACAGTTTTTCAATCGCGTTGGCCGCGTCCTGCTCGTCGCTTCCTTCAACCTTAAGGGTTATCGTGGTGTTGTATCCGGCGGCCATTGTGATCACGCCCATAATTGACTTGGCGTTGACGACTATCGAATCTTTTTCAAGCGAAATCTCGCTTTGATACTTGTTCGCCATTTGCGCGATCAAAGAAGCGGGCCGCGCGTGGATTCCGGCGCGGTTTCTTACTGTCAAAATTTTCTCTACCACAATTTCCTCCAAGGTCTTCTATATTTTGCAAATTACTTTAATATGCGTCTTCCGATCCGTAATAGGCGGCCTGCGCGTCGCCGGTCTCAATCCATTTAAGGATGTTTTGGTTAAAGTCGCGCGCCGAGTTGTAGCCCATCTTTTTAAGGCGCTCGTTCATGGCGGCCGCCTCTATGATGATGGGAAGGTTTCGGCCCGGCTTTACAGGAATTTCTATCGAAGGAATTTTCACTCCCAGCATGTCGACGGCGCGCGAGGCGGTTCCCAAGCGGTCGTAAACCTTGTCGGGGTCCCATTCCTCCAGCTCCACTACAAGCTGAATTTCCTTTTGCTCCAAAATCGAGCCGATTCCGTAGAGCTGCGAAATGTTTATGATTCCCAAGCCGCGAATTTCCATGTGGTGGCTTATAAGGGAGTTGGCGCCGCGGCCCAAAATCGTGTTTCCGTTGACGCAACGAATTTCAACGATGTCGTCGGCGACCAAACGGTGGCCGCGCTCGACCAATTCAAGCGCCGTCTCGCTTTTTCCTACGCCGGAGTGGCCGCCGAGCATGATGCCGACGCCGTAAACTTCCACCAAAACTCCGTGCAGGGTTTTGCGCGGCGCGAAAATGTTTGAAAAAATGCGGGTCAGGCGCGCCATAAATTCCGACGACTCCAAGTCGGTCACCAAAACGGCGCAACAAGCCTCTTCCGCTATCTCGACAAATTCGGCGGTCGGCTCGCGGTTGGAAGAAAATATGCAGCAGGGAATTTTATAAGAAAAGAGCTGGCGAATTGTGTCCGTCCGCCCCTCTTGGGAAAGCTTGTTCAAGTAGGCAACTTCGCCGCGGCCAAAAAGCTGGACCCGATTGTAGGCGAAGGCCTCAAAAAAGCCCGAAAGTCCCAGTCCCGGCCTGTTTATCTCAGGAACGGTAAGCTCCCTCGAAAGGCCCCGGCGACCGGCGACGCAGCGCAAATTGATCGCGTCGTGCCCCGCCAAGTCGAGGTTCAGTAGGTCAAGGACTGTCCACTTTTTTTCAGCCATAGTGTATACTATACACAATTAGCGGCTCATTGTCAAGAGCCGCCCGTGTTTTTGCTTTCAATTTTGCTTTCAAAAAAGATTATTTCTCTTGAATCTTGTCCTTTTCCTTCTTGATTTTGTTGTCCAAGACGTCCATGACTTTGTTGAGGGCGGCGGCAAAGTCGAAGTCCTCCGCGTTGACATGCGCTTGCGTTCCCCAGCGGAAATTGGCCGTGATGTCAAAGGCGTACTGCTTTTCGCGCTTTACCTGCGTGATAAGGTCGATGATCAAGTCGTCGGCGTAGTCAACGCGCTTCAACTTTTTTTCTATCATGTCAGACTGCTTTTGCTCCAACTCAAATCCCACCGCTTTTACTGTCTTTGTCATAATTCGCTCCTTGTTACAGTGAATTCGCGCGCAATCCGCGCTTTTTTACATTATAGCATGGTTAGGAAAATAAAGCAAATTTTATTTTTATTTCGAGCGGAACCGCCGGCTAGCGCTTGTAAGAATTTTCCATTTGCATTTGCAGACGGTATTTTGCGACCGCCCGGCGGGACACCTTTATTCCGCGCTCGGCGAGAGCCGCGCAAATTTTTTGGTCGCTCAATTTTTTTCCGCCTTCCGCCTTTAGAATATTTCTAATTTCCTGCTGGACGCTTTCTTTGGAACGCCCGGCCACTGCGGAAGAGAAAAAAAATTTTAGCGGAAAAAGCCCCCACTGGCACTGTATGAATTTTGAGGAAGCCATGCGCGACACAGTGCTTTCGTGGACGCCTATGCGCTCCGCTATGTCCTTTTGTCTCAGGGGAACCAGGTGGCCCGGCCCCTGTTCAAAGAAGGCGCTTTGGCATTGAACTACGGCGCGCGCGGCAAGCTCGACGGAGCGTTCGCGCGCCTCCAGCGCCTCCAAAAAGGCTCTGGCGCTTTTTATCGCGGCCGCCGCGAATGGAGAAGCCTTTTTGGCGCTTCCAAAGTCGGCGGCTATTCCCAACTTGGGAAGCGCCTTGTCGGAAACAGTGACCGTAAAGTCGGAATTGGAATCGCTTCCACGCCTAGAATTGTCGGCGGCCGCGCGCTCCACGTAAATGTCCGGCTCCACATACCGCGCCTGCGTTTGGTCAAAGCCCCGCGCCGGATACGGATCCAAGCCTTGGATAAAGGCCACCGCCTCCGCTATGTCAGCCTCCGAGATTTTTTTTAAAAAGTCGTAGCTGTCCGCGGCAAAAGAAAGTTTTTTTTGTTCCCGCAAAAAAGCCTGAATTTTTTCCAACACTTTTTGAGCTTGCGGCGGATTCAAAAATGACAGGCGGCCGTCAAGCAAAAAAAGCGCAAGGCGCGGGGCGCCGCCTTTTAGTCGGGCTTGCAACAAAAGGCTCTTTTCAACGTTCTCCGCGCAGACGCCGGGCGGGTCAAGGCGCTGGACGACGCCCAAACATTTTTCCAAAAAGGCAGCGTCCTCGCCGGCCTTGCGGTCAAGCAAAGATATCGGAGCCAAAATGTAAAAGCCCCGCGCGTCAAGGTTTTCGATTATTTTTTGGCAAAGCGCTTTTTCGGCGGCGGGCAAGTCCAGCGCGGAAAGCTGTTCCGACAAATGCGCGTAAAGGCTTTTGCGCTCGTCGGCGCGGCTCTCCAAAATTTCCTGAAAGGCGTCGGACTTTTCCTGCCCGGAGGAGGAAGCATGGCCGACGCGCGCGCCTCCGTCCAAAGATTTTTTATAGCGCGCGGATTCCAAACCGTTTTGAAATTTGTCCGAAACGATTTCAAGCGCGGGATTTTTTTCCACTTCCTTAAAAATGGCTTCGCGCAAGTCGGCCGCGTTCATCGAAAGCAAATTCAAGGACTGGATTTGCTTTTGCCCCATGCGCCGCGCCATCGTTTGAGAAGTTTTTTGCCGCTGCGAAAAATCCATCGCCATAAAAAACATACTATCATATATTTTGCAAATATGCTACAATTTGCGGCATGGCAGACTTTAACAAATACGGACTTTGCGTCCCTCAAATTTTATTCCCCAAAAAAATAGACGTCAAAACTTGGAGCGTGGTGGCTTGCGACCAATACACGCAGGACAGAGACTACTGGGCGGCCGCGCAAAAAAGCGCGCAAGGCTCACCTTCCACGCTGAACTTGATTTTTCCGGAAGTGTATCTCAACGACGGCGGCAAGGCCGAGCGCATACAAAAAATTAAGGAGGCTATGGCTTCCTACATAAACGGCGGAGTGTTCGCCGCGCCGCAAAAAGAAATGGTTTATGTGGAACGAACCACAGCCTACGGCCGCGTCCGAAAAGGCTTGGTCGCCGCGCTTGACTTGGACAGCTATGAATGGAAGCCTTTTTCAACCGCGTTGACCCGCGCCACCGAGGCGACCATTTTGGAACGCATTCCCCCGCGCATGGAAATCCGACGGGGAGCGCCGCTTGAGCTTCCGCACATAATGCTTTTGGCCAACGACCCGCAAAAAATTTTGGTCGAGGCTATAGGACAAAAAATCAAAGCGCGCGGCGACCAGCCGATTTACAGCGGAGATCTCATGCAAAAAAGCGGCTCGATAAAGGGCTGGGCCGTGGCCTCCGACGGCGACTTGCAAAATCTGGCGGACGCGCTCCAAAAACTTTACGACGCGGGAACAAAGGGCGGATCGACATTCTTGTTCGCGGTTGGAGACGGAAACCATTCCCTTGCCACTGCAAAGGCCGTTTGGGAAGAAGAAAAAAAGCGCCTGCAGGAAAGCGGCGCCTCGGCGGAACAAATTCAACAAAGCCCCGTCCGATACGCGCTAGTGGAAATCGTGAACATTTACGACGACGGCTTGACCTTTGAGCCGATTCACCGCGTGGTCTTCAAGGCGGACTTTGCCGCGCTGATTGAATTCTTGGCAAAAAAACTGGGCGGACAAATCGCGCAAGCCCAAGACGCGCGCGGCCTTGAAGCGGCTGTTAAAAATTCCAAGGCGGATTTTGGCTTCTACTACAACGAGAATGGCCGACAAAAATGCCTTTTATTAAAAACAAAGATCACGGACTTGGCGGTAAGCCGCTTCCAGCCCGCGCTCGACGAATTCCTAAAAACGCAAAGCGGCGCGGAGCTTGACTACATTCACGGCGCCGACGAAATTTTCCGCCTTGGAGAAAAAGAAGGCTCTTTGGGCGTTCTTCTTCCGCCGGTGGCAAAGGACTCTTTCTTTGACACAATCGGAGGCTTGGGCCCCCTGCCCCGCAAAAGTTTTTCTATGGGAGAAGCGAGCGAAAAGCGCTTTTACTTGGAAGCGCGCCGGCTATTCTAGCGGCAAGAAAAACGAAAGAAAGCCTATGATTGCAAGATTGCCGCATAAGCCGCAACATTCGCGCTCGCAACCTAACTCGCGCGAACAGCGGTAAAAAGGGGGCGCTCTAAAGACCGCAAGCCTTTACGGCCTCGGCGACGCTTTCCATTGAGAGCGGCTTTTTAAAAAGCGTTTCGGCCCCCAAGGCGAGCGCCTTTTGGTCAAGGCCTTCTTCGTGAAGGGCGGTTATGACTAAAATTTTTGGCTTTCCAAAAGTTTCGTCCTTGCTCAAGCGCTCGCAAAGCGAAAATCCGTCCACGCCGGGCAAGTCCAAGTCAAGGATAATCACGCCGGGCTTGGCTTGCGAGCAAAGCGCGCCAGCCTCAAAGCCGTCAAAGGCTTGGAAAATTTCGGCGCCGTCAAAGCGCTTTCCAAGGTATTTGGCAAGAACGCCGTTAAGGCCCTTGTCGTCGTCAACGATTAAAATTTTATTTTTCGCGCAGGAGGATGAAGCGCCCGCGTTCATGCAGTCCAAGAGTTCTTGGGGAACTTGCATTTTGCGGCCCCGCATAAAGTCCGCCAAATCTTCGGGATAGACGCGGTATTGGCCGCCGGGAGTCTTGAATGCTTTTAAATGGCCTGCCTTAATCCAATTTATCGCGGTTTGGTTCACAACTCCGCAAAGGCGCGCCACTTCCAAGGCTGAATAAACTTTTTTCTTACGACCGTCCATATCTCCATTCTATCAAATATCTCTAGCGTTGTCAAATAATAAAAATAAATAAAAACGCTCCCGGTCGCGGCTGCGGCTGACGAAACCGTTAGATATCGTCGCTTCACACATTTTGCGCCCTGTAACTATTTAACTCTGCCGCTTGCGCGGCAGGCGCAAAATGAGTGATTTCGCCAGCCGCGCCGTTTCCTCGCGCGTTTTTTATATTTTTCTTCACCAAAAATGTCCCGCCATTTTTGGCCGCGCTTTAATTTTGTTCACTATTAGAAATTTCTTTGATTGTATTTGCCGCCATCTTATAGCCAAAGCCGGAGCGGGTCATGGCGGCCATTAGGGCGTCGCCGCTTTTTCCTTGCGACAAAAATTTGCGCGCGGCCTTGGCGCAGATTTCTTCCTCGTTAAATTCCTCAAAAAAATCGTCCACAGCCTTTTTGGCGGTGTCCTTGCCTATTCCGCGCGCCGCAAGTTCCGCCAAAAGCCGAGTCCGGCCTTCCGCCTTTCCTATGCGGCGGGAATTGAGCCAGGCGCGGGCAAAGCGTTCGTCGCTCAAAAAGCCCTTCTCCTCCAGGGCGTCCAACACGCCCGAGACGACGGCCTTGGAATAGCCTTTTTGCAAAAGCTTCCGCTCCATGCCGGCGCGGCATTGCTCGCACCGCGCCAAAAGGGCGAGCGCCTTTTGAGTTGCGGCGGAGGCTTCCGTAGCGGCGGGAGAATCTTGTTGAATGTCGGGGTCGGCGGGCGCGCCGTCTTGGTACTCATGCATAGGATTGCCAACAATTTTCGCGCAAAAAAAAGCCCCCGCGCGAGGCAGGAGCTTTTTGCAATGCAAAACGCGGATTAGCGCTTGCTGAACTGGAAGCGGCGGCGCGCTCCTCTCTGTCCGTACTTCTTTCGCTCGACCATGCGGCTGTCGCGAGTGAGGTATCCGTTGGCCTTGAGCGCTGTGTGCGTGTCTTGGTCAACTTGGAGCAAGGCGCGGCTGATTCCGTGCAAGCAAGCGGCGGCCTGTCCGTTCAATCCGCCGCCCTGAACTGTGATCAAAATGTCAAACTTGTTGTCGTTTGAAGTGACCAAAAGGGGCTGGTGAACCACGCGAACCTGTTCCTGAGTGGCAAAATACTCCTTAACGTCCTTTCCGTTGACAACAATCTTGCCTGAGCCTTCGCGCAAGAAAACGCGGGCTGTGGCTGTCTTTCTTCTTCCTGTTCCGATAGCGATGTTTTTTGTGCTAGCCATTTCTACTCTCCTCTACTCAAACTTCCAAGGGCTTGGGGTTCTGCGGCGTGTGCGGGTGCTCCGCTCCGGCGTAGATTCTGAAGTTCTTGCACAAGCGGCGGCCAAGAATTCCGCCGGGCAACATTCCCTCGATGGCCAAGCGCAACGGATCTTCCGGGTGGCGCTCCAAAAGTTTTTCATAGGTGAACGTCTTGAGTCCGCCAACAAAGCCTGTGTGGTGGTGGTAAAGCTTTTTCTGTTCCTTTCCGCCTGTCACTACAGCCTTGGCGGCGTTGATTACGATTACAAAGTCGCCCATTTCCTGGTTGGGAGTGTAAGTGACCTTATTCTTTCCGCGAATGACGGAGGCGGCCTTGGCGGCAACGCGTCCAAGCGGCTTTCCGGCGGCGTCGATGATGTACCACTGGCGCTGCTGATCCTTTTCGTTTACAAAAACAGTTTTCATGTTAAAAACCCTAAAATAAAAATTTTTGCGCGGAATCAAACTTTGCATCAAATTTGAACCGCAACCGACGATGAGCGGTCGTCGGCCTTACGGGGAACATCATATTATAATTTTTCACGATTTATGTCAACCCCTACACTTATTATTTACAAGGAGCGGAAAGTGTTGTATAATAGAAAAATGTTTGTTTATATAAAATTCATTCTCACAGCGCTGGCTCCGGTGGCGGTCACGGCCTTGTTCTTCAAGCTGCAAACCGCAAGCCAAGCCTTTAAAAAGCTCAACGCTTGGACACAACAAATAATTCTTGGAGCGGCCTTTGGAGCGCTCGCGGTTTTTGCCAACGAATTTGGAATTCAAATAGGAAACGCCACGGTCAACGTTCGCGACGCCGCGGTCTTGTGCGCCGGCTTGATTTTTGGCTGGCCGGCCGGAATCATCGCGGGCCTTGTAGGCGGAATCGAGCGCTTTTTCTCTCCGTTCGCGCCCCTTTACACCAGGGACGCATGCGCCGCCGCCACGATTTTGGCCGGACTTACAGGCGCCTTCATGCGCAAGTTCATCTTTAACGACAAGAGGCCGGCCTTTTACTACGGCTTTTTGACGGCCCTGGTTGTGGAAGTGTTCCACATGCTGATGCTGATTCTCACCCATTCCAACGACGCCAAAAAAGCCTTTGATTTGGCGAGGGCGCTCACCCTCCCGATGGCGCTCACTTCGGCGGCATCGGTCTGTCTTGCGGTCATCGTGACCAACGTTTTGGCAAAGGAACGGCTCAGGCGCTCAAAGGAAGAATTTGAAATAACGGAACGGGTCCAGTTTTCGCTGCTGGTCTGCGTCCTGGCTTTTTTTGCCGCAAGCTCCGTATTCACCCTTTTATACGAACGCCGCTGGGCGCTTGGCCACATTTCCCACGAGACAAAAAAAATAATCACCGCGATTGACGGCAATTTGGCCGGAGAAATTCAAAACCGCACAAAGAACATCCGCATAGAAAATGACGGCGTGATTTTGATTATTGAAGATTCCGGCCTGGTGGTCAGCGGCCCCGACAAATACCTTGGAACGAACATTTTTGAAGAAACGCTCTCAAAAGATTTCCTTGAAAAAAAGGAGAGCCTAAAAACGCATCGCGTCACAATTGAAAAAAAGCCCTTCTACATAATGTTCAAAAAACATGGCGACTATTGGATCTTGGCCTTGATTTCGCAGGCCGAAGTGATGGCCCTTCCCGACATTTCAATTTACGTTTCCCTATTCATGGACACGCTCACTTTCTTTGTCTTGTTCCTCTTGGTTTTTATAATCGTAAAAATTTTGATTGTGCGGAACGTGGACAAAATCGCGGACTCGCTCAAAAAAATCACGGCCGGAAATTTGAGCGAGCGCGTGAACGTTCGCGAAAACAAGGAATTCGCGAGCCTTTCCGACGGAATAAACAAAACCGTCCAGTCGCTAAAGGAAAACTTGAACAAAGTCGCCGCGCAGGCCGAAAAGGAATTGCAGTTCGCGCGAATGATTCAAAATTCCTCGATGCCTTCCGTATTCCCCGCCTATCCCGACCGCGAAGAATTTGACATTTACGCAAAGATGATTCCGGCAAAGGAAGTTGGCGGCGACTTTTACGACTTCTATTTTACCGGCGACGAAAAGCTCGCGATTTTGGTGGCCGACGTTTCGGGCAAGGGCGTTCCTTCGGCCATGTTCATGATGCGCGCCAAGACCATGCTAAAGAGCTTGATTGAGTCGGGACTTTCGCCCGCGGAAGTTTTTGAAAAGACCAACGACGCCCTTGCGGAAGGAAACGAAGCGGGAATGTTCCTCTCCGCATGGCTTGGAATCGTGGACTTAAAGAAAGGCTCTGTCACTTACGCAAACGCCGGCCACAAGATGCCTTTGCTTTTAAGGGAATACGCGGACGACATGACGCTGGACAGCGACAAGAATTTCATCATCGGCGGAATGGAAGGCCTTTCATACAAAGAAAGCCAAGTGGCGCTTGAAGACAACGACACGATTTTTCTTTTTACGGACGGAATTCTGGAGACCCAGAACAAAGACAACGAATACTTTGGCGAAAAGCGCCTTTTGGATTCCCTCAAAAGAAACAAGAAAGCGTCCTGCAAGGATATCTGCGAGACCACCGTTTCCTGTGTGGAGGACTTTAGGAAGGAAGCGCGGCAAGAAGACGACATCGCGCTCTTGTGCTTTAAGTTCAAGTGCCGCTCGATGACAGGCGAGGTAGAATACAACGACGTTGTGGAGCAGGCCGTTGAATTCGCGCTCAAGGCCCACCGCGACGAAAAGCGCAAGTCCAACGGCGTGCCTTACATTCTGCACCCGATTGAAGTGTCGGCCATATCCTCGCGCCTTACGATGGAACGCGAAGTGATGGCGGCTGCCTTGCTGCACGACACGGTGGAAGACGCGGGCGTGACAAAGGAACAGCTGCTCAAAAAATTTGGCGAGCGCGTCACCGAGCTTGTGCTGGCCGAAACCGAGGACAAGCATCGCGAAATGTCGGCGGCCGCCTCTTGGCAAACGCGCAAGGAAGAGTCAATCAGGGACTTGAGGGCCACAAACGACACTGGCGTCAAGGCCATGTGGCTTTCGGACAAGCTTTCAAACTTGCGCTCGCTCTACGACGACTGGCGCAAAAAAGGAGACGGCGTTTGGCAGGTCTTCAACCAAAAAGATCCGGCCAAGCACGCGTGGCTTTACACGAGCATAATTGAATGTATGGGCGAGTTCAAGGACACGCCTGAATATAAAGAATACATTGACATTTGCCAAGAAGTGTTCGGAGATCTCTGGACGTTCAAGGGCGCAAACTAGGAGGAACAAATATGGATGGAATTGAAGGAAAATTTGAGGACGGGGTTTTTACCGCGACACTCTCCGGCCGCGTTGACTCGGCCAACTCGGCGGCTGTCGAAGCCGCGCTCAAGGAGCTTGTGGCCGGAAAAGAAATCAAAGCGATGGTCTTTGACGCAAAGAACCTTGAATACATTTCGAGCGCGGGCTTGCGCGTCGTCTTGGGCTTTAGAAAGGCTTATCCTGACTTCAAGCTTGTCAACGCCAACACCGAAGTCTACGAGATTTTCGACATGACGGGCTTTACACAAATGATGACGGTGGAGAAAGCCTACAAGACGGTTTCAATCGAAGGATGCGAAATTATCGGCGAAGGAAAGAACGGAATCGTTTACCGCGTCTCGCCCGACACAATCGTCAAGGTTTACAAAAACCCCGACGCGCTTGACGAAATCAAGAACGAGCGCGAGCTTGCCCGCAAGGCCTTTGTCAACGGCATTCCCACAAGCATTTCCTACGACATCGTTCAAGTTGACGGAAAATTCGCGTCAATGTTCGAGATGCTGGAGGCCGACGCCATTTACAAGCGCCTCAAGAAAGAGCCCGAAAAAATCGACGAGTTCGCCAAGGCGTCCGTCGGCCTTCTTAAAAAGATTCACTCGGTGGAACTCAAGCCCGGCGAAATGGTTGACGCCAAGGCCGACTACCTTAAGCGCGCCGAACGCTTGCAGGGATACCTCGCGCCGGAAGTTTACCAAAAGCTTTGCGAGCTTGTGAAGGCCATTCCCGAAAACTACCACATAAACCACGGCGACTACCACATCAAAAACCAAATGTTCCTTCACAGCACAGGCGAGCTCATGCTCATCGACATGGACACGCTTTGCTTGGGCGACCCGGTCTTTGACTTTGGAAGCCTTTACAACGCCTATGTCGGCCGCGAAAAGGCCTTGCCGGGAAACAACCAAGCATTCTTGGGAATCACCGCCGAGCAAGGAAGGCGCTTCTGGGACAAGACTTTGGAATACTACTTTGGAACTACTGACCAAGCCAAGCTCAAGGACATCGAGACTCGCGCCGCGATTGTGGGCGAGCTGCGCCTGATGGCCAAGGCCATCAAGTCCTACAAGGGAACGGAAGACGGCGAAAAGCAAATCGCCTCAAGCAAGGCTTTCCTAGAAGCGGCCGTTCCGCAAACCAGCGAACTCAAGTTAGCCTTCTAGGAGCGAGTCAAGGCAAAAAAAAAACGCGGCGCGAGCCGCGTTTTTTTTTGCCAGTACGGCTGTTCGCGCGAGCCTTGCGAGCGCGAATGTTGCCGCTTATGCGGCTAACATTCAATCGCAGGCTTGCGACCGTTTAACCTTGCCGCTGAGCTTCCTGCTCTTCCTTCTTGGCCTCGCTCTTGTCCTTGATGTCGGCAAAGCCGATCAAGATGGCGATAACGCCGATAAAGGCGCTAAAGACCGGAAGCGAGCCTTTTAGAAAGTGAATGACCTCGGCGCCCCAAGCGAGCGGCATTGAGGGCAACACGCTGAACACCGTAAAGGCGATGAAAAGAATTCCTAAAATCAAAGCTATCATATTATCCTCCTAATGCCGCTATTATTCCGCAGAGACGGGGTTGTTGGCAAAGTCGTAGCCGATTCTGTAAAGCTTGTTTCCGCTAAAGAAGTCGTTGGTGAGCTTGACAACAGTTCCGGACAAAATCAAGAGAGAGATGATGTTGGGGATGGCCATCAATCCGTTGAAGATGTCGGCGATTGTCCAAACCGCGCTGATTGTCATGTAAGGTCCGATGAAAACGGCGGCGATGTAGAGCCAGCGGTAAATCTTTACCGGAGTCATGTTGCCTTTTGAAAGGTATTCGATGCAGCGCTCTGAGTAGAAGTCCCAGCCCAAGATTGTGGTGAAGGCGAACAATACCAAGCAGACCATCAAGACGAACGAAATGACCACTTTGGGAACGACGGGCAAGAGCATTTGGAAGGCGGCGTTTGTGATGCCGAATCCCTTGAATCCAAGCTCGGGGGCCCAAGAGCCGCTCATTACGATCACCAGGCCGGTGATTGAACAAATTACGATTGTGTCAAAGAAAGTTCCGGTCATAGAGATGATTCCCTGCTGAACGGCGTGCTCAACCTTTGCGGTGGAAGCGGCGATCGGGGCGGAACCCAAGCCGGCCTCGTTGGAGAAAATACCGCGGGCGATGCCCTTTTGCATGGCGACGATCATCGCGCCAATCGCGCCGCCGGCGGCCGCCTTGAATCCAAAGGCGCCTTGGAAAATCTGCTCAAGGGCTCCAGACAATTTAGAAAGGTTGCACAAAATGGCGAAGGCGCCCATCACAAAGTAAATCACGGCCATTACAGGAACGATTACGCCCGCCACGCTGGAAATGCGCTTGAGGCCGCCGATGATTACCAAAGCGGCGACTACGGCCAATACAATTGAAGAAACGATTACCACATGGCTGTATGTTCCGATTCCGCCGATTGTGACTGTCGTGAGGTTTGAGGCGGCGGTCTTGGCGAATGTCTCGACGGCGCTTGTGATTGAGTTGACTTGGCTGAAAGTTCCGATTCCGAACAAGCCTACCATTGTTCCAAAGATGGCGAACAAAACGGCGAGCAATTTTCCCAAGGCCGGGAACTTGGCGCCGACGCCTTTTTCGCAAGTGTAGAAGGGGCCGCCCAAAATGTGGCCGTCAGACTTTTCTTCGCGGAAGTGGATGGCGAGCAAGCACTCGGCGTATTTTGTGGCCATTCCCAAAAGGGCGGCGAGCCACATCCAAAAGAGCGCTCCGGGTCCGCCGATGCCGATGGCGGTGGCCACGCCTACGATGTTTCCTGTTCCGATTGTGGCGCTCAAAGCGGTGCACAAGGCCTTGAAGCTGGAAAGCTCTCCGCCCTCGCCCTTTTCAGACTTTCTGAAAATGGAAGAAATGGCGAACTTCAATTGCGAGAACTGCACGCCCCGCAAAATGACCGTCAAGAAAATTCCTGTTGCCAAAATCAGGATAATCAGCGGCAAGCCCCAGACAAAGTCGTCCACGGCGTTCAAAATTGAGTTGATTGTTTCGAACATATTCGCTCCGTCTATTTGAAATATTACAGAATATTATAACAGACTTCGCGGAATTTTTCAAGAGAAAAGCCGGCCCGCGCCGCGGGAATTCCGAAACTGTCACATCAGCGTGGAGGCCTCGTCGGGAGAAAGAGGGCGGCCCCAGACAAAGCCCTGGATATAGTCGCAGCCAATCTCCTTGAGCGCGTCCGCCTGTTCCGGCTTTTCAACGCCCTCGGCGACAATCTTCAAATCCAAGATATGGCCGGCCGAAATTATGGCGGCCGCGTATTTTTTGGCCGTGTCGCTAGAGTCTACCGTATCGATGAACGGCTTGTCGATTTTTATGACGTTCACAGGAAATTTGCTCAGGCTGTTCAACGAAAGGCCGCCGCTTCCAAAGTCGTCCACGGACACCCGGACGCCAAGAGCCCGCAATTGTTTTATGCGCTCAAGGGCCTTTTCGGCGGAATCCATCAACACAGATTCGGATATTTCAATTTCAAGGCGGTCGGCGGGAAAGTCGTTCTTGCTCAAGACGCCTCTGAGGCCGTCTATAAAATTGGTTTTCAACAAGTGGCGGCCGGAAATGTTGACGCACAGGACGGCGTCGCTCTGGCGCTCCCTTATGAGCTTTGACAAAAAGGCCACGGCAAGGCTAAAGACCCGCTTGTCAACGCGGTCGATGAGGCCGGCCTTTTCGGCGATAGGAATGAAGTCGGCGGGGCTTATCGGAGAGCCGTCGTCGTCGCGCATTCTTGCCAGAGCCTCAAAGCCTCTCAGCTTGCGCTTGGCGTCAAATTGCGGCTGCAGGTGGAAATGCACATCTCCCCTTTCCAGCGCCTCGCGAATCTTGCGCTCCATCTCAAGAGCCTTTTCGGTCTTGATGTGCTTTGGCTCAAATTTTAGGATGACGCTTCCGGCGCCCCGCCCCTTGGCCTCTTTCATGGCCGCGTCCGCGCAAGAAAGAAGGGATGCCGCGTTGTCGGCGTCGGCGGGAAATTCCGCGTAGCCAAAGCATGCGTCCATGGAATAGTCGCAGCCGTCTATCGTGATTTTGCTCTCAAGCTCAAACTTGTAGGCTTCCACCGCCTGCGCCAATTTTTCCGGCGAATCGTATCCGCGAACGACAACGGCGTATTCGTCGTCGCCAAGGCGGGCCAAAAAGTCCAAGGTCTTGCCCCGGCGCCCTACGGCCAAAGACGACCAGCGCTTAGCCAGCTCCAAGAGAACCTTGTCGCCCGCCTCGCGGCCCATGGAGTCGTTGACGCTCTTAAAGTTGTTCAAGTCAATGGAAATGAGCGCGAATTTTTTTGAGGCGAGCGCAAGGCTGTCAATGTATTCCGCGCAGGCAAAGCGGTTGGGAAGGCCCGTCAAGCGGTCTGTGGCCGCCTGGTCGCGAAGGCGCCGTTGGTAGCGCTCAAGCCGCAAGTTGTTGACATAAATTATTATGCAGGATACGACCGCGAATATGTTGGAAAACATTCCCGAAAAGGCGGCGGAATTGCGGCGCACGACGATTGTCATAATCAGCATCGGAAATTGCACGAGCATGATCGCCATCATCGTCACAAAGCCAGGCTTGTTAAAGAAAAGAACCAAAAATATTACGCAAATGTTGGCCAAGGCGGAAAACACGCCGGCGAATGAAGACACAGGGGCGCGGCTTCCGAACAGAATTATCATGCTCTGTTCCCGCGCCACCCGCATGACGCCTACGGACGCAAGAAGGTAAAGCAGGAGAATCGCGGCAAAGGCGAGCCGCGGCGGCCCCTTGCGCTGGGGAACGTCTTTTAGAATTTCGTTTGCATGCTTTTTCTTTTTCATAGCGCCCACCATCCGTTTTTATATCAGCCCGGCGGCCTCTTCGGGCGGGAGCGGCTTTCCCCAAACAAACCCTTGGATAAAGTCGCAGCCAACTTCCCGCAGCGTGTCAAGCTGTTCCTGCGTTTCGACGCCCTCCGAGACAACCTGCAAATTCAATATGTGGCCGATGGAAATTATCGTGGCCACATATTTTTTGGAAGCCTCGCTTGTGTTCATGACGTCGATGAAAGACTTGTCGATTTTTAGCACGTCCGCAGGAAATTTGTTGAGATAGTTCAATGATGAATAGCCGGTTCCAAAGTCGTCGATGGCAACCTTTATGCCCATGTTCTTTACCTGGCATATGAGCTCAAGGGCCTTGTCGGCGGAATCTATCAAAATCGATTCGGTGATTTCAATTTCAAGATGGTCGGCGGGAAAGCCTGTAAGCGCCAAAACGTCCTTTATGCCCTCGATAAAGTTGCTTCGCATCAAGTGGCGGACGGAAACGTTGACGCACAAAATCGCGTCGCTTTGGCGCTCCTTTATAAGTTTTGCCAAAAATTCCGCCGCCAGCATAAAGACGCGGGTGTCAATGCGGTCGATGAGGCCGACTTGTTCCGCCACTGGAATGAAGTCGGCGGGGCTTATGACGGAGCCGTCCGCATCGTTCATTCTTGCGAGCGCCTCAAAACCGCGCAGTTTTTTGTCCATGTCGTATTGGGGCTGCAGGCGGAAGAAGACATTGCCGCCGTCAAGCGCGGCGCGAATCTTACGCTCCATGTCAAGCGTGCGTTCGGTCTTAATGTGGGCCGGCTCAAATTTCAGGATGTTGTTTCCCGCTCCCCGTCTCTTGGCTTCGTGCATGGCCGCGTCCGCGCAAGAAAGAAGCGACGCGCCGCTTCCCGCGTCGGCGGGAAATTCCGCGTAGCCAAAACAGGCGCCCATAAAATAGTCGCAGCCGTCTATCGTGATTTTGTTCTTAAGCTCGTCCTTGTAGGCTTCCACAGCCTCTTCCAGTTCCTCGCCGGAAGAAAAGCCCTTTATTACCACGGCGTATTCGTCGCCGCTAAGGCGGGCCAAAAAGTCGGAAGTCTTTTCCTTGCGCTCGGCCGCCAATGACGACCAACGGCCGGCCAGCTCCATAAGGACCCGGTCGCCAACTTCGTGCCCCATCGTGTCGTTGACGCTCTTGAAGTTGTTCACGTCGATGGAAATCACGGCGAATTTTTCGGAACGGCCGGCCAGGCTGTCCATGTATTCCGCGCAGGCAAAGCGGTTTGGAAGGCCGGTCAAGCGGTCGGTCGCCGCCTGCGTCAAAATTCTGCGCTGGTACTTGTGAACTCGGGCGTGGTTTATGTAAATCACGGTTATGGCGACAATGGCGAGAATGTTTGAAAAAGCGCCGGGTATGGTTGTAAAATTGTGGTTGAGAAGCATTCCCGCCGCCATCATGGGGAACTGGACCGCAAGAATCACAAGCGAAGTCAAAAATCCCACGCGGCCAAAAAAGACCGCCAAGAAAATCAAGCAAATATTGGAGAGTGAAGAAAAAACGCCCGCGAAAGCCTGGATTGGAATGCGGCCTCCAAAAAGAAAAATCATCGAAAGGTCGCTGGCGACTTTCCTTAGCGCGATAGAAGCGGCAAGGTACAAGACCAAAAGCGCGACAAAAACGGCCTTTGGCGCGTCCTTTTTATGAGAAAGCTTTCTTATCGTTTCGTTAAGGTCGTTGGCGCCGCCTTGGTCAAAAGGCTTTCCTATCATGCAGCAAAACTCCTTCACGCTTGAATGCAACAAGATATTATAACCCAATTATTGCAAAAAAGCAAGAAAAGAGCGAAAACGCGCGAAGGAGGCGGGCGGTTGGCGGAAACACTACGTCGGGCAAGCCCGTCGTTTTGCTATAGGAAATTTATTCAACTGCGCTCTCTCGAGCGCTGGCAATCATTTTGCCTAGGCTAACTTCAAGAGCGACGAGCCGTGCGAAGCGCGTATGCGCGACTGCAATACCTTTAGAGGCCTCGTTTCCAACGGAAACGAGATAATCTAGCGGTTCCGACAGCCGACACGCCAACTGGGAGCGTTTTCGCGCGTTATTGAACATTTCCACGCAATGCGCTAAAATATTTGGCATTAAATTCTATATATATCGAGGCATATATGATTTCTTGGGAAAATCTTGACACACTTTCAAGCTTTAAAAAGCTCCTTTCATTGAAGAACGCGGTCTCGCTCAAAAGCGTTTTGGGCGGCGCGGACGGAGCCAAGCGCGTAAAGGAATATTCCGTTCCTATGGCGGAAGGCTTGACATACAACTACGCGGCCAAGCAGGTTGACCAAAAGGTTTTGGACGTTTTGGCGGACTTGGCCAAGGAAGCCCAGCTTTGCGAAAAGTTTGAGGCGCTCTACAACGGCGAGGTAGTGAACACCGGCGAAAAGCGCATGGTATTGCACCAGCTTACGCGCGGCCAGCTTGGAAAGGACGTAATGGCCGACGGAAAGAACAAGCGCGAGTTTTACGTTAACGAGCAAAAGAGAATCGCGGACTTTGCCGACAAGGTTCACTCCGGAAAAATCGTAAACGAAAAGGGCGAAAAGTTCACGACCGTTTGCCAGATTGGAATCGGCGGCTCGGACTTGGGACCGCGCGCGATGTACTTGGCCTTGGAAAACTGGGCCAAGGCCGGCGGAAAGTTCAAGATGGAAGCCAAGTTCATCTCCAACGTTGACCCCGACGACGCCACAAGCGTCCTCAAATCAATCGACGTTTCAAAGACAATTTTCATTTTGGTTTCTAAAAGCGGAACCACGCTCGAAACTTTGACAAACGAATCATTCGTAAAGGACGCGCTCAAAAAGGCCGGCCTTGACGTTTCAAAGCACATGATCGCCGTCACAAGCGAAACAAGCCCCTTGGCCCACAACCCCGACTACATGGAAGCCTTTTACATGGACGACTACATCGGAGGCCGCTACTCGTCAACTTCTGGCGTAGGCGGAGCGGTTTTGTCGCTCGCTTTTGGACCGGACGTTTTCGCCTGCTTCTTGGAAGGAGCGGCAGCCGCGGACAAGACCGCGACGGAAAAAGACATCCGCAAAAACCCGGCCATGCTCGACGCGCTCATCGGCCTTTACGAGAGGAACGTTCAGGAATATCCTTCAACCGCGATTCTTCCCTACTCTCAGGGCTTGAGCCGCTTCCCCGCGCACTTGCAGCAGCTTGACATGGAGTCAAACGGAAAGAGCGTTAACCGCGACGGAAAGAAAATCGACTACGTGACCGGCCCCGTGATTTTTGGCGAGCCGGGCACAAACGGCCAGCATTCATTCTACCAGCTTTTGCACCAGGGAACAAACGTAATTCCCTTGCAGTTCATCGCCTTTAAGGAAAACCAGGCCGAGAACGACGTTGACATCCAAGGTTCGACAAGCCAGCAAAAGCTTTGCGCCAACGTAACAGCGCAAATCATCGCCTTTGCCTGCGGAAAGGACAACGAGAACCCCAACAAGTTCTTTGCCGGCGAGCGCCCGTCAAGCTTGATTTACGGAAAGCGCCTGACTCCCAAAACGCTGGGCGCGCTCTTGGCTCACTTTGAGAACAAGGTAATGTTCCAAGGCTTCTTGTGGAACATCAACTCCTTTGACCAAGAAGGCGTCCAGCTTGGAAAAGTTTTGGCAAAGACCGTCTTGGCCAAGCAGTACGACGGCGCGTTGAAGGAATACGCTGCGTTGTTGGGATTGTAAGCGGCAAGATTAAATGACAGCAAGCCTGTCATTCCCGCGCTTGACGCGGGAATCTTTTGATTGCGACTAAAATCGGTCACTGACTAGAAAGGCCCGCGAGTTTTGATATGTACCCATAATTCTGGACACATATTATGAACTAGGCAGACTGAATGGATGCTTCCCTGTATTTTACAGGAGGCATCCATTTTGTTTTGGCCT
>CADBBB010000035.1 GCA_902792795.1 uncultured Spirochaetaceae bacterium
TGATTCAGGACCGTTTGCGCGGCCGAAAGATTGACGGCAAGGTCAAATACGAAAGCACGCAGGTGACGGTGTCAAATGTGTCTTTTCAAAAGTTGGGAGATGTTGTATACTCAAAGCAATATCTTGAAAACATGAGCCTTTAGATGAATAAAAGTTTTGGACGTTCAAATATAAGGCGGGACTTTGCGCTCGCCTTTTTTTTCTCATTGTTTCTTGCCTTGGGCGGGCGGAATTTTTACGCGCAGCAAACCTATGTGACCAACAACGGAATCATCATGGAGCGCGTTTCCGACGAGGACATGCAGGAAGTCGAGCGTTTGAACGAAGAGGCGGAGGCTGAGGACGAGCGCGAGCGCGTCCTGCTTGCCGAGCGAAGGGCCGAACAAAACGATGACATCGCCGAGGACGATTTGGAGGAAGAGGACACCATTGACGACCTTTTTGGCGAGGAGTCCGAGGGCGACACCGAGAGCGCCGTCACCACTCCAACGACAGAAATCGTCAAGGTGGACGCCAAGGACAAGCCGGTTGAATTTAGCGGAAGCTTAAAGGCGGAATTGGGCGGCTATGTTTACTTTTATCCTTGGGAAAAAACAAAACCCTTGGCCACTTTCAGCAACATTTTAAAATTCATCGGCCGCCCGCGAAACGACTTTTACGTTTACGGTTCGTTTTTGACGGCGTTCCCAAAAATGGATTTTGGCGTTTACGAATTGTATTTTGACTACACGATTTTGGGCTTGGTCGACCTTAGCGCGGGCAAGCGCGACATTTCTTGGAGCCTTTCAAGAATGTTGAAGACAAACATCATAGACGAAAAGTGTTCGATAATTTCTTCGGAAGACGCGGCCAACGCTCCTGAACGCGGCACCGACGATTCAAAATTCACCCTTTCCATCACAGTTCCGATTTTGTCTTTTGCCTCCGTAAAAACTTTGGCGCAATATGAAAGTAGGGCGATAAAGGATGAGATGCCCGATTATGTTTCTCTTGCCGGAAAAGTTGAAGGCAACATTGGAAAATTTTCCGTCAGCGTTTTGGGAAAGAGGTGGGCAAAGGCCGATACGCACGGATACGATCCCTGCGTGGGAATGGAAGTCATTTCAACGATACTTGGCCAAAATTCCAACTTGTTTGTCCAAGGGCTTGCGCATATAGCTCCGTCCATTTGCAGAATTACCCGCACAAAATGGACGATGGGAATTTACAAGTATTTTGAAAATCCGATTATGCTCGGACTTTCTTTTGAGTACCAAGGAATTTGGGGCTATAAGGAAATCGCTTCGGAAAGCGGCTCTGTAGGCCAATACAAGGGAATCCAGCACTTGTTTGCGGCCGAAGTCGGCTGGTCGCGCTTTATCTTCACCAAAAAATGGACATTTGGCTGCAAGTGGTTCCACGACTACCGCGCTGAGTATGGAACGTTTTTCCCGGCAATTAGAATTGCGGAAGTTCTTCCCCACCTTGACTTTAAGACCACCGCGCCTATTTATTACGGAAGCCAAGAAAAATACGGCCTTGTCTTTGAGTTGGTCTTGAACCTAAAATATTAGTTTGATTGGCGCGGCGCAGGCGGTCTATTTGTCCGCGTAGTCTTGGCCGGTGATGACGCCGTCCTTTATGTGAATCACGTGGTCGCTCATGCTCACGATTTTTTGGTCGTGGGTGGAGAAGACGAAAGTTGTGTTCAATTCTTTATTGAGCTTTTTCATCAATTGCAAAATTTGGTCGCCGTTCTTTGAGTCAAGGTTGGCGGTGGGCTCGTCGGCCATGATTACGGGAGCCTTGGCGCTAAGGGCGCGGGCGATGGCTACGCGTTGGCGCTGGCCGCCTGAAAGTTCGGCCGGCTTGTGGTTTTTCCAATCGGTGAGGCCCACTGTTTCGATAAGATAGTCAACCCATTCGGCGGCCTCTTTTTGGCTCATCGCGCGGTTTTGCGGTAGGCGGCCCAGCTTTAGGGGCAGCTCCACATTTTCGCGGACATTTAGGACTTGAATCAAGTTGAAGTTTTGGAAAATAAAGCCAAGGTTGAGGCGGCGCAATTCCGTCATATGGCGGTCAAGGCTGGAAGGAATCGTTTTTAGGTCGGCCAATTTTCGTTCGCCGTAAACATCGGTTCCGTCAATGATAATTTTTCCGCTGGTTGGCAAGTCGATGAGGCCCATCAAGTTGAGAAGCGTTGACTTTCCGGAGCCGGAAGGGCCGGAAACGGACGCAAATTCGCCTGCGTTAATGGAAAAAGACGCTGACTGCACGGCGTGGACCGATATTTTTCCCATTTGATAGATTTTGCTGACGTTTTGCAGTTCCAATATTGCCATAGAGGAATAGTATATACGATTTTAGGAATATATTCAATAGTTATGGCAAGTGATAAAAAAAACGCACGAAGAAGCGGGGCGGCTTGCGGAAACACTCATTTTGTCCCTGCCGCGTTAGCGGCAGACGTATATAGTTACAAGGGACAAAATGTGTGTAGCGACGATATCTAGCGGTTCCGCAACGACGCAGCCGCGACTGGGAGCGTTTTTGTTTTTTGTATTGAAACAAAAATAAAATTTTTATATAATAATTCAATTATAACTTAATGAATTTGGAGTAATTTATATGGCTAACCAAACAGGACACGAGTGCACGTTGGATAAAATCATTTCTTTGTGCAAGCGCAGGGGATTTGTATATCAGGCTTCGGAAATTTACGGCGGCCAGGCCGGCGCGTGGGATTACGGTCCGCTGGGAGTGAACTTTAAGCGCAACATTCAAAACGAATGGTGGCATTACATGACCCAGCTGCGCGACGACGTTGTTGGCCTTGACAGCGCGATTTTCCAGCACCACAAGACTTGGGTCGCCTCGGGCCACGTGGCGCACTTTAGCGATCCGATGATCGACTGCACCGAATGCAACGCAAGATTCCGCGCCGACCAGTTGATCGAGGACTACTGCCATTCCCACAACGAAACGACAGACAAGCCCGTCGACACGATGAGCCACGAAGAAATGAAGGCCTTTATCGACGCCAAAATCAACTGCCCCACTTGTGGAAGCAAAAACCGCAAGTACACAGACGTCCGCGAATTCAACCTTATGTTCAAGACATACCAGGGCCCCGTGGCCGACGACTCGCACTTGATTTACCTTCGCCCCGAAACTTGCCAGGGCATTTTCACCGACTTCAAGAACATCGTTCAGTCTTCAAGAATGAAGCTTCCCTTTGGCGTGGCCCAGGTTGGAAAGTCCTTCCGCAACGAGATTATTTTTAAGAACTTTATTTTCCGCACTTGCGAATTTGAGCAGATGGAAATGGAATATTTCTGCAAGCCGGGAACTGACGACGGAATCTTTGAGGATTGGCGCAAGTACCGCTGGGCCTTCTACCTTAAGTACGGCATCGCCGAAAAGAACTTGCAGTGGCACCACCACGACAAGCTGGCGCACTACGCCAAGGACGCTTACGACATTCAGTACAACTTCCCGATCGGCTTTGAGGAAATCGAAGGAATCCACAACCGCACCGACTTTGACCTTTCGCAGCACACAAAGACAAGCGGAAAGGACATGGGCTACATCGACCAGGAAGACGGAAACAAGAGCTACACGCCCTACGTCATCGAGACTTCAGCCGGCTTGAACAGAAACTTCTTGGCCTTTATGTGCGAAGCTTACGAGGAGCAGAATGTAGGAAAGGACGGAGCGGAAGACTACCGCACGGTTCTTCACTTGCATCCGAAGCTGGCTCCGATAACAGTGGCCGTTCTTCCTTTGATGAAAAAGGATGGAATGCCTGAGCGCGCAAAGGAAATCCAGCACACTCTCAAAGAAGAGTTCGCCACAGACTTTGACGTTTCTGGAACGGTAGGCAAGCGCTACCGCCGCCAGGACGAAGTTGGAACTCCCTTCTGCGTCACAATCGACTACGACACAATCACAAAAGATTCGCCCAACTACGACACCGTCACTGTCCGCGACCGCGACAGCATGGACCAGGAGCGCGTAAAGGTGAGCGAATTGACAGCCTACATCCAGAACGCAATCCGCAACTACAAGCCGGTTCAGCGCTAAGATGGACTACGTAGGGCTGGGAAAATCAAACTTATTGGCGAGCCGCGTCGGCTTTGGCGCGATGTCCCTAAAGGACATCGAAAGCGAGGAAGACGCGGCGATTCTCATTCATAAGGCTTACGACGCGGGCGTGAATTTCTTTGACATTTCGCACACGGTTCCCGAAAGCGAAAAGCGCCTTGGCGCCTGCTTGCACGGAATCCGCCAAAACATAATTCTTAGCACAAAGGCTTGCGTCCTTGACGCGCGCGAGCTTTCCGAGGATTTGGAAGCCAGCCTTGACGCCTTGCAAAGCGACTACGTTGACTTGTTCCAATATGAAGTTGACGAAAAAGGCTTGGCTGACTTTGACGAGATTTGCGCGCAAATGGAAAAGCTTAGGGACAGAAAAAAAATCCGTCACTTTGGCCTTGCCACGGAAAATTTGGACATCGCCCAAAAGGCCATTGACTTTGAACTTTTTGAAACGATTCAAGCTCCATTCAACATGTTGATAGACGGAGAAGGCGAGCGGCTTGCAAAAGAGGCCGCGCAAAAAGACATCGGCTTTGTGGCTATGAAACCCCTTTACGGCGGCTTAGTGCAAAACACGCCGCTCGCGTTGGGATACCTTTACCAGTTCGAGAACGTCGTTCCACTTTGGGGCGTGAGAAACCTTGAAGAATTGGAACAGATTCTTTACTTTAACGACCATCCGCCTGTCGTGGACGAGAAGTTCAAGGCGGAGGTTGAGAGCGTCCGCGCCTTCTTTAACTAAGCGGCGTTAGTCTTCTTCTATCCCCAAAGATTTAAGAACGTCAGCAACTTCTTGCTGGTTCAAAACGCGCACGACTTTGTTGGAGCCTTCGTCGGTTTCAACCGTGCGCGGGTCTCCGTCCGCCGCCTTTTCGCCAAGAATTTGCGCGATGGGGTGGCGCGGATCGTCGGGCTTAGTGTCGGTGATTTGCGCGATTTTTCCGTTGGCAAGATAAACGTAAACGCCGATTGGGAAAATAGAGAATGAGTACAACAGGGCTTTGATTACATTTTCGTCGTATTGCTTGTTCAGGTTGCGCAAGATTTCCAGCATGGCCTCGTATTTGGGGCGCGCGCTTCTATAATGGCGCGGCGCTGTGATGGCTTCAAAGGCGCAGGCCACCGAGATTATTTTTGCGTATGTGGAAATGTCTTCGCTGGTAATGTGGCGCGGATAGCCGGAGCCGTTTTCTTTTTCGTGGTGCTCCAAGACCGCGCGCTGTATTGGAAGAGTGAAGCCTGCGTCCTTTAAAAGTTCGTAGCCCAAAATCGGGTGGCTGGCAAGCTTGGCCTTTTCTTGCGGCTGCAATTTTTTGTCGGTTATGTAAAGCTGGGGCGGAAGGCGCAACATTCCTATTTCATGCAGGACGCAGGCTTGGCCCAGTTCCACCAACTGCGTGAACTGCATTCGCAGACGTATGCCGATTGTGAGCGCGATTATCGTCGATCGCATGGCGTGGTTGACCAAAAACTTTTTGTCGTTTTGCTTTTCTTTTGGGTTGACGCGCAAAATGAAGCGGCGGTTTTCGCGGACAAAAGAAATCAATTCCTGCACGACTTTGGAAAGTTGCTCTTTGTCTATTTCTTTGTGAGTGGCGTATCTTGTGTAAAGCGACTCGATGTAGTCTGAATAGTTTTTGTAAACCTTGTGGGTCATCTCCAAGCGCGAGCTTTCTGTGTTCAGCGTTTGGATGAGCTTTGTCGCTTCCTTTAGGCTGTTGTCAAGCTCGGACGCTTTTTCCATGCGTTCCCTTGCTTTTGCGTCTTCTTCCTGTTGGGTTTCAAAAATTATGTCGTCTGTGTCGCGATTGATTATGTCTTTGTCGCTTGTTCCGTCGTCAATTGAACCTTCGCAATAAACTTGTGAAAAGTTCCAAAGCTTAAGCGCGTTGACTACATCCTGCGGCATGGGGAAGCCCTTTCCCAAAATAAGGAACTGTTTGTCGAGAGTCAAGTTGTCTGTCCAAATCAACGCGGGCTTCAGGGCGTTGACTTCAAAAGCGTTCATTTTTTAATGGGCCTCATTCAAAAAAAAAGTTGGAAACTTCACACAGCCTCCAACTTTGATGCATTATCAGTTCATACAGGCGTCTGGATGTCGTTACGCCCGTAATGTTGAACTCGTTACATTTATATTGTCGGATTCTGATTTAAATAGTTTAGCAGATTTTTAAAAAATCTTCAATCGAATTCAAAAGTTCGTCGTAAACAATTTTGCTTTTGGCGGCGGCGTTTTCTATTGGGTTTTTGGGGAATTGGGAACGCGCGAAGATTTGTTCAAGCTGCCGGCCTGTAGGAAACACTAGGGCGGCGACATTTTTTGCCTCGCTTTGAAGTATTTCTTTGTCAATCGCGTCGAGTTCGCCGATGCGTTTTTGGGCCCGCGTGTCGCCGCAAAGAATGTCGTTGCAGAGAGCCGCGCCTTTTTTGGAAAGAGCGGAGATTGACTTTAGGCCGGCTTTAAGTTCGGCGATGACAGCGTTAAATTTTTCATTGTCGTAGAAGGAATAATTGCTGGCGGCGCGCTCAAAAAACTCTTTTTTTTGCGCGGCGATTTTTGGCTTTTGCAAAAATTCTTGAAGCGGAAAAAACTGGACGCCCTTAATCGCTAGGCCTTTTTTGCTAAAGGTGAATGTGGCGGCGCCGGGATTTCCTGCGATTTGGCTTTCAAACCATGCGGCAAAAAGTTTCATCCGTTCGTCGGTGATTGTGGGCTTGCCTTCAAAGTCCGCGCCAATCTGATTTTTTGCGGAAAATAAAATGCGCGCCGTTTGCAGTTCGGCGGGATTTAGGCGCCATGAAAATTGGTGCGCGGCCTCCTCAAAGGCGCTTCCTTTTATGTGCGTTTGCTTGTTTGGATAGCCCAAATCAAGGCCCGCCGCGTAAATTTCTTTTGAGCCGATCGCGCGCGCAAAGTCCCAGGCGCTTGTAGCCACGGAGCCGCCCGAAGCGAGCGGGCCTTTTTTTCCAAGCCGCGCCTCGATATATTTTCCAAGCGGAAACAGCGACGACATCAAGACAATTTGCTTGCAGTCAAATCTAAAGACGCTTGGATACGCGGCGCTTTCGGCGATTAGAATGGATTGGGGCGCGGAAAGTCCCGCGATGTGGCGGCTTGCCCAATATTGCGGGTCTGTCAAAACGACAAAGTCCGGTTGGACTCCGGCCCGCAGACAGGCGCGCAGGGCTGTGTCCACCGCGATTGTAACGGCGCGCTCTTGGACTTCCTTTAAATGCGGAAGAATTTCTTGCAGGCTTGGGCCCGCCGCAAGCAGGACCGAAGGAATTGATTCTTGACCGGAACTGGCCGCGCCAAAAAAAGCGGCGGCTCCGCATAGCTTTTTCATTTGCGGCAAATTGCGCGCTCCGTTTTTTAGCCACAGGCGGCCAAAGCGTTCCAATGTGTTTAGGTTCACTTGAGCCGCGTCGCGCCGTTGTTTTGCCAGCGCAAAAAAGTTGTCGAACCATTTTTGGACGCCCGCGGTCTGGGATTTTTGGAAAAATATTTTGGCTTTGTCAAAGCCGCCCGCGCTTTGGACGAGAGACGCCGCCTGCGCCGCGTCCGCCCCGATTATAAAAAAGAGTTTTGGTATTTTAAAAAGCGGCTCAAGGGACAGGCTGGCCAGCGCGGCAAAAAAACGCGGCGCGTCCGGTTCCAAGACGATGAAAGTTTTTTGGGCCGCGTTTGGAAGGCGCGCGCAGCAAAGGGGAAGCCAGCCCAAGCCGATTCCGGCAAAGACAAAAATTTCTTTGTCGCTGTCGCCGCTTGACGCCGCCTGGGCCGCGCGGTCGGCTTCCGCGCTTGGATTGTACGCAGAATGAAGGGGGAGTCCGTTTTGGCTTGCGGTAATCTCGCCGTTTTTTGCGAGCGAAAAATTATAGAATGGGAAAGCCTCGTTTAGAAATGGAATAAAGTCGCGCGCGGAAAAGGCGGCGTCTTTTTGGTCTTGCAGATTGTTTTGGTTTGCTGTTAGCAGTTGGGGAGGAATTTGCGGTTCCAACATTCGCGCCAGTTCCGCAAAGCGTTCCTTGAACAAAGAAAAATTTTCATTCCATGTAGATGTCAATTTCCATGTTCTCCGTGACTGGCGTTCCCGGCGCGGGCGCTTGGTTTGTGACCCAACCGTTTCCGTAAATGTTTATCTTCAAGTCCGTTCTGTTAAGCAATGGAAGCAAGTCGCGCTTTGAGCGGCCTGTAAAATCTGGAACGACGCTTCCCATTTGAATGCCTTGCTTTGAAGAAATTGAAATGCGGCCTGAATGCGCGAGCGAGGCCGCGTCGCCTCTGCTCATTCCCAGGTGGTCGATTATCGCGTCGGCGGAATCTTTGATTACAGGCGCCACTATGCGGCTTGCGAAATTTATGCCGCGCGATTTTTGGATTACGATGTACAAAATGATTTCCGGGTCTTCGACAGGAAAAACTGCAAGCACGTCTGACAAAAAGTCTGTCTCGCTGTAGCCGCCGTGTTCATGGTCGGCCATTTGCGCTGTTCCAGTCTTGACGCCAATTGTTATGTCGCCAAGCGCGGCTCTCCAACCGATTCCTTTTTCGGCGCCGGTTTGCATGCAGCTGAGAATGTAGGCGGCGGTTTCTTCCGAAATGACTTGCTGTTTTTTTTCAACCTTGTTTTGAAAGACAGTGTTGCCTTCGTTGTCTGTGATTTTTGAAATTACCGAAAGCTTTAGCGGGTGGCCGCCGTTGGCCAACACCGTCGCCGCTTGTATCACTTGCAGCGCCGTGACCGCCACTTCCTGTCCGATTGAAATTGTCATCTTTGAGCGCGCGGACCAAAAGCGGCTGGTTCTTCCGGGCAGCATTCCGGCGCTTTCTCCTGGAAGCTGGACGCCTGTCTTTTGTCCAAATCCAAATTGGCGCAGCTTTGACAAAAACGCGTCGGTGTCCATGCGGTCTGTGATTTGCGCGGTGACGTCGTTGCAAGATTGTTCCAAGGCGCCGCGCGCGGTAAGGTATCCGTGCCGCGACAAACAGTTTATGTGCACGCGCTCTCCGCTGGACATGACTTTTTCAAAAACGCTGTCGCAGTAAAAGGATTCGTCTTGTCTAAAAAGCCCCGCGTCGTAGGCGGCAGCTATGCTAAAAACCTTAAAGACTGAACCAGGTTCGTAAAAGGTCATCGCGGGACGGTCAATCGTTTCTTCTATCGTCGCGTTTCCGTAATCGTTGAGGTTGGCTTCGGGCAAGCTGAGGTAAGCCAAGATTTCTCCGGTCTTTGCGTAGGCGGCCAAGAGCATCAAGTTTGAGCCTTGCGTTTTTTCAAGCGCCTCGCGGGCGATTTTTTCCAACTTGTATTGCAAGTTCGCGTCAATCGTAAGGTATACGTTTTTTCCCTGCTCAGGTTTTGTTTCACCCGCCTTTGGTTCCGGCTGCAGTATGGGCTGCATCGAGTATTCAATTCCCGCAAGGCCCTTGCCGTCGTCGCCCATGTAGCCTATCAGCTGCGAGGCCAGCGTGTTTTCCGGATAGATGCGGCCCGGAATCTTGTCGTAGCTGACAGCCGCCCGCCATTGCTTTTGGTCTGTGATTTTTTTTGCCGCTTCATAAGTGGTGAGCGGGATTTTTTTCTTTATGTAGACAAAGCGGGAATTTTTCTTTTCAAGCGACTTTCTGATTGTTGAAAGAATTTCATCTTGGCTCATGTCCAAGGCGGGCGCCACTTCGCGCGCGAACTCTTCCGGGTTTTTGATTTTTTGGGGATTGACTCCCATATGGAAAAAGTTTGTGTCGACGGCAAGCGGCTTTCCGTTTCGGTCAACGATTGAACCGCGTTCCACCGCAGGCGTTTTTTGAACTATTCGCTCCGGCTGGCTTACCGACAAGCGGGCGTAGCGGATCAAAAGCGTCGCCACCAAGAGGCCGCTAAAAACAGAAAAAACTATAATACGCCATTTTGGAAAAAAACCGTTCATTAAATTCCCACCAAATTTAATTATACACGATTTTTCCAAAATATTCTAGCGGCGCGATGAAATAATTGGCCGCGACGAAATATCTGATCGGGCCTTTTTGCTAGTTGAGCGTGAACTTTATCGGGTACCTATAGCGGACGGCGCAGTTCTTTCCGTTGGCGTTGGCGGGAACGCACATGATTCCCTTGAGGGCCGCGACCGCCGCCTCCGCGAATCCGTGGCCGGGGTCTTTGAGAACCTTGATGTTTTTTATCTCTCCCTTGCTGTCGATGAAAAGTTCAAGGTAGACGACAGCTTCGATTCCTTGGCGCAAGGCCAGCGGCGGATATTCGATTCTGGAAAGAACTTCGCGGATTGGAATGACCGGCACCGAAGAAATTTTGTGCTGGGGCAAAAAGGCGCTTTCGTCAAATTCCTTTATAACTGTCTGGTCGGTTTCCTTTACGCGCTCGGATGCCTTGGGCTGGTCGGCCACCGTCACTGTTTTTTCTTGGACAGGCGGCTTTACGTATTCCTGCACGTCCACCAATTTGAACACGTCGGCTTGGCTAAAGTCCACGGTTTCAACGTCCTCTTCTTTTTGCTTTACGCTGAAAAAGCAAATCGCGGCCACGTGGAGGAGGAGAGCGAAAACAAAGATCGCCGGCCGCCAAAATTTTGACAATGCTGAAATTTTTTGCGCGCTCATTTTACTTTTCCTTCGCCACAAAACTTACGACGCGATGCTGTAAGGTCTGCAATATTGAAGTCACGCCGTTTATGTATTTGTAAGGCGTGTCCTTGTCCGCGATGATGTGGATGCGAACGTTTGGATTTTGCGCGATGGCCTGTACTATCGCTTTTTCCAAAGCCGCCGCGTCCAGTGTTTGTCCTTCCGCAGAAACGACTCCGTTGCTTTGGACCCAAATCTCAAAATTTTCGTCGGCTTGAGTCCGCTCCAAACATGCGCTTTCGGAATAATTTATCTTTTCTTCATAGCGCTGGTTCATCAAGGAAATCAGCATTATGAAAATCAAGAGCAAAAAGCCGATGTCGGACATTGAGGAAGTGGCTATGCTGGGCTTGCGCCTTTTTTGCCTTGTGTCAATCATCAAAAGACCTCATTTCATTCTAAAAGAAAAATTTTCAACCTTAAGCTTTCTTATGGTCGAAACAACGTCAATCACTTTTTGGTAATGCGTTTCCGGGTTTATCGTGAGCAAAAAAGTCAAGTTGGGCTGCGTCTTTAGCTTGGAAGAAATTTTTTGCGCCAAATCTTGCATCTTTATCTGCTGTCCGTCCAAAAAAAGCGCGCCGCTTTGATCCAGCTCGCATTTAAGAATGTCGTTTGTGTTGACTACAATCGGCTTGTCCTTTGACGGAAGGTTCAACAAAAATCCTTTGTTGACGTTAAAGCCCGCGATTACGATAAAAAATATTATCAGCAAAAAGGACAAGTCGTTCAAAGCGCCGGAGCTGCTTGAATCTTCCACGTTGCGGCGCGGTTGTCGTCTTATCATATCAACTCCGGAATCAAGTCGTCGATTGCCTTTGACGCTTCGGCGGAAAACGAGTCGACGCGCTGAATCAAAAGGTTGTAGGCCACAAGCGCGGTGATTGCGATTATCAATCCAAAGACTGTCGTAATCAAAGCCTCGTAAATTCCTCCGGCCACAAGCTGCGCGTTGACGTCCGTCGCCTCAGCTATGGAACGGAAGGCGCCGATCATTCCCGACACTGTTCCAAGAAAGCCGGTGAGCGGCGCCAGCGAAGAAAGCGCCGTAAGGTAGTTGAAGCCGTTTTCCATTCTGCGCAAGCGCTCCTGGGCCTCGCTTTCGGCGGCGCGCTCCATTCTGTTTTCGCCGTATTTGGCGTTTTCCAAAAGCGCCAAAAGTATCGAGGCGATTGTTTGGTTGCGCTGGCAGCCTTTTAAAAATTCAACGGCGTCGGCTTGCTTTCCTTGGCGCAAGAACTCCTTTACCTTGTCGCTGATTGGGCGCGCCTTGCAGTTGTGCCAAGAAAGGTAGACGCAGCGCTCGATTACGATGCCGAGCGTCGCCACTGAGAAGGCCAAGAGCACCCACATGAAGGGGCCGCCAAGATTGAACAATTCAATTAAACTAAATCCGTTTTCCATTTTTATGTCCTCCTAAAATTTCATTTTTATTCCGATTGACGGAATTGGAACTCCGATTGAGAAGTCCACTGATTCCGAAGTTTCGCTTGGTTCTCCTGTGTAGCTGTTGAAGGACTTGTCCGCCTTTGGCGAGTAAAGGTTCACAAAGATGTCCTGCAAGGCAAAGTAGAATTCCCAATTGAACTTGTCGTTATGCGTTTTCCACTGGTAAGAAATTCTAAGGTCGACGGGGCATGAGATTTGCGTTCTCAAAGTGTCGCTGTAGATTGAAGAGCGCGAGTAGCGCTGGACAACCGTTCCATCGTCCATGACGGCGGCGTAGCACGACACGGCTCCGACTTCTTCCTTGGGGGCGCCGGTTGCGAGCGTTCCCTTTACGGTGAATGTCCAGCCTTTTCCAAAATGCCAGTTGCTCACGATGTTCAACGTGTGGAAGCGGTGGTAGTTTGGATAATACCATTCGTCAAGCGGAGCGTTGGCCATTGTGTCCACATAATCGTTGGCTCCGACAGTCGTGGGATTTTTTAGGCGCGAGTAAACAAAGGAGTACGAAATATAGCCGTCCCATTTTCCGCCGACCTTCTTTTCTATCATCGCGTCAACGCCAAACACGTGGCCTTTGCCGTTGTCCTTAAAGAACATGTTTGTGTCCTTATATCCGCTGGCTTCTGTGGAAAGGTTGTAGTTGTAAATTCTGGAAAGGTAATATTTGTAATAAGTTTCCAGCTTAAAATTCCAGCCGTTGGTCAAATCGACGTTGCCGCCAAGCACGGCAAAAATCGCGCGGTTTGCATGCATGTCAAAATCTTTTAGTCCCGTGCTTTTTGTAATGAGTACGATGTCGCGGGGCGTTGAAGTGAACAAGCCCGTTCCGGCTGTGAAAGAAGCTTTGTCAAGCAAGCCCTTGTCCTTGAACGGCGTCAATGTGATTGAAGCGCGCGGGCAAATATCTGGAATCAAGTTAAGGGTATAGTCGGTGTTGGCGTTGAAAAGAGTCGTGTACTCAAATCTTAAGCCAAGCTCCGCTTGAATCAAATCCTTTTCCTTTCCGTAATTCAAAGATGCGTAGGCCGCGTTTCCCAAAATGTTGTTGCCCTTGTTCGAGCTGTCCCATTTTGTTTTTTTGAACAAGCGCGCGTCTCCGCTTCCGATGTCGACATATAAATTTTGGAACTCGTTTGTGTCGGCGGTGGACATGCATTCGTCGATGCCAAATCCAAGGCGGTTCTTTTCGGAAAGCTGTATTTCTGTGTCGAACCTTCCGGCCAGCAAGTGGCTGTTGATTTTTTCCTTGTATTCGTTTTCCAAATTTGACAAGTTGTAAAAGCCGCCGTAATTTACGCTTGGAAAGCGCTCGTGGTACTTGTCGACAAAATCTTGGTTGTAGTAAACTTTTCCGCTATCGGAGCTCTTCATTTTCATGTCCTCAAACATTCCGTTGTAGGAAAGGGAGCCGCGGAAAAGCAACTTGTCGCTGGCCAAATATTTTACGCTTACGCCGGCCAGCGCTTGGTAAATGTCGTAGTCCATGTTCATGTTTGTGGAAATAAAATTCTTGGTTTCCGTTTGGTCGATTTCAAGGCCGTCGCTTCCAAAGAAGCCTGTGACCGCGATGTCAAGCTCCGGCTTTGGCTTGAAATTTGTCTTGAAGAAAAAATCGCGGACATAAGGCGGCCGCTTGAGCATATCCAAGCCGCCGGCTCCCGTCGCCTTGTACAGAGCGATGACGGGTTCAAGGTAAGTGACGTGAGCGCCCAAAAGCATTCCTCCGACTTTTTTTCCAAAAGGAATTTGCGCGAACGCGTCGGCGCTGGTTGTTGAAAGGCCTACGTTCAAGTGGAAGTTTTCAAAGTCGGGCTTTATCGTAGTGGCCTCAAGCAAGCCGCTGGAAGCCCTTCCGTATTTGGCGGAAAAAATTCCGTTTGAAAGCTTTATGGTTTCCACCATTGACGGATTGAAGATTGAAATTCCGCCGCCCCAGTGCCAAGGATAAATCGTGTACATTCCGTCAAGCAAGCAGGAAAGCTCCCTTGGCTCGCCGCCGCGGATGGAAGGTTCCGTTCCCCATGCGCCGCTGTAGGACACGCCTGGCAAGGTTCGGACAGAAGACATGCAGTCTTCCATGATTCCGACGTTGGCGGTGGTTTGCATCCGCTCTTTTGACATGACGGTGGAAACGCCTGTCTTTTCTTGAGCCTCGTCGGGGGAAGCGCGGTTTACGACAAGCGTCTGCCCTTCGATTACGTCTCCGATTGACATAAAGATTTGCAGTTCGTCGTTGGGGGAAGCGATCGCGGCGGAAGCGTTTTTGTAACCAACAAGCCGCGCTTCCACATTTCCCGCCAAAACGTTGTCGGGCGCGGTAAGGACGGCGACTCCGTTTTGGTCTGTTTGGCCGCTTACGGAATGATTGGCTTCAAGGAAAACTTTGGCGCCTTCCAACGGGATTTCCAGGTCTTTGTCATAGACAAGAACTTTTAGGTCGCCCGCAAAGACAAGCGCGGGCGCCAGGGCAAAAATAATAGCCAATAACTTTTTCATTTTTAACAACCTCGTTGTTTATAAGACAACTGAGGCCGCTAAAAATGTCACTTTAAATTTAAAATTTAATGCGCTGAGAATCTAAGTCCAAAGTCAAATTCGGGATAAACGGTGACCTTGCCCGCGTCCCAAACAATGTTTTTAGTCATAGTGGTGAACGCTTTTTCGTTTGAGGAAACTTTGTACGACAAGGCGGCGCCGGCAAAGAGCCTTAGATGCTTGATTGGCGTAAAACCGACGGAGAATCTTGTGGTAGGATACCATTCGGTTTCCACTCTTTTTTTGTTGTCCACGTCTTTTTGCGTGTTTACGAAAAAAACTTCGTTCGCGAGGACTTCAAAGTCAAAATTAAATTTCCAAATGTTCAAGCGCGTTCCAAGTCCAAAAAACGCGGTGCCGGTCTTGATCTCGGTTCCTTCTATGCTGAAATGGCTTGGATCGACGTAGGCGCCCAACACCGTGTAAAGATATTTGCTTCCGCTGTTAAGGGAAATGCGAGTCCTTTTGTTGGTCGTGTACGAGGCTCCTATTTCGAAAATTCCGTTGCGCGAATAGTTTATGAATCCAAGCTGAAAGTCGCAGTCGCCTTTGCAAATGTTGATGAATCCAACTTGGGCGCCTTTCACGTTGCCTGTCGCGACGTTGGCTATTACGGAAGCTTGAAGGCCTGTAAAGTCTTTGACGGCGATGTTGGCGATGTTTGAAACTTGGACGCCCCGGGCGTTTCCTATGGCGATGTTTGCGATGTTTGAAAATTGAACGCCGGTCAAATCGTTGGCGATGTTCACAATGTTTGCGACCTGGCCTCCAGTTACATTGTTGGCGTAGTTGAAAATGTTTGCGACTTGGCCGCCTATGGCGTTTTGCTGCGCGACGTTATATATGGTCGAAATTTGCGCGCCTCGCAAAATTTCAGTTTCGTTTCCGCCCAAGGAAACCATCGCGCCCTTTGCTTCGTAAACGCTGGAGCGCAATAGGGCGAGCGAAAAGTTTGTGGAAATGTCTTTGCTTCCCATGCCGTTGAATTCGTTGCAGAGGAACGAAAATACGAAGGGCGTTTTTTCTATTTCGCGCTCTTGCGCGACTTGGCTTTCGTCGGGCGCGCCATTTTGCGCTTGTTCCGCTTGGGGCTCATCTCCGCGGCTTCTTGTTTCCGCCCGCGCTATCGGCGAAAGGCTTGCGGTTGAAAGCGCGTATGTTTGCTTTGGAAGCAAGGCGAAGCTTCCTTGCAGCGTGGCGTACTCTCCGATGACGCTCACTCCGTACTGGCCTTCCTCAAGCGCGAGGTAAACCGGCGTTTGCGTAGTCTTGTTTATTTCTGAAACAAGCTTTCCGTTTTTGTCGCGGACGATTATGCGGCCTGTCATTTCGCGCGAAATCGCGAGGATGCAGTCGGAGGCGGAAACGTCGGAAAGAACCAAGTCGCCGGAGCCGACCAAAGTGATGTTGTAGTTGGGATGCTGTGGGTCGGCGGTGTTTTCCGTCTTTGAAAGAGTTTCGTTAAAGGCGTAGGAGTACAATTCGTTGAGGGTGACTTTCTTGTCGCCGGAAGTGTCGGCCGCTCCTCTCAAGCCGTTGATCATCGCGTTGGTAAAAAAGGACGAGCCGATTTCGTCGGATTCCTGCGACGATTCCTGCGAGGAGCTGGAAGAAAGATAAGCGTGGCCTTTTACAACGGAAGCGTCGTCAATCAAAAATGGCTTTTGCTTTGATCCGCCCTTTGTGCGTATGAAGTTTCCTGAAAAGCAAGAGTCCAAAATCACCACATGCACGTCGCTTGGAACGTTGGTGATCGCGGCTTTTAGAGAAGAGTAGTCGTAGGTCGTCTTTCCTAGCAGCAATGAATTTTCGTCGGAGTGGCCGGAATAGTAAAAGACAAATTCCGATCGCTTTGCGGACGCCTGTTTTTTTTGCATCATGTCGGAAATAATTCCAAAGGCGTTGTCCACGTCTTCCTTTGCCGGGTCAAGAAGGAGGATTCCGTTTGACTTAGAAATGCCTCCGATGTCCGTCATTATTTTTTGAAAGGCGATGGCGTCGCTTCCCGCGTACAAAAGGCGCTGGTGGTTTTTTCCGCCGTCGTTGGAGCCGATGTAAAGTCCGTAGCGCTCGACTCCGGCGCTTTCGGCTTGCGCGAACAAAGGGCCGGAAAAAAGCGCCAGCAGGGCGCATGGCAAAATAATTTTTTTTATGTCAAACTTTTTCATTTTTGTCTCACTTTTTGTTCAATACAAAGATAGCGCCGTCGCAATCTTTTGGCAAGTAAGAGCCTTTTTTTAGAAAGTCGACGCTAAGACTTTTTTTGTCCAGGCTTTCCACTTCGCCCAGGATCGAAGCCCCGGTGGTGGTAAAGCCGGAGACGGTCTCGAA
>CADBBB010000036.1 GCA_902792795.1 uncultured Spirochaetaceae bacterium
CTTCCCACTGTCGCTGTTCAAGTCCATTCCCGTGTAGTTGTTGTTGAGGCTGAACGACTCCGTCTCAAAGTCGTCAAGAACAAAAATTCCGGCGCCCAACACGCGCATTTGGCACATGCAAGTGTAAAGAATTGATTCAATCAGCGTGGGGTAGTCCAAGGTGGAACAAAGGGAGCGCGCGACTTCGAGCAATTGCTGCAAGTCGTAAAGGCGCTTTTCGTAGCGCGCCGTGAGTTCTTCTACTGTCTCGTTCTTCTCCGCCTTCAATTCAAAGGCGGTCGCATTCCTTTTCCTTCGAGCCATATCCTATTCTTTAGACTTCTTTATTATAACATAATTTCTTATAATTTCAAAGAAATTTTCCCACAAAGGAAACTGAAGTTCAAGAAGCGAAGTCGATTCCCTGTTCCTAGAAGAAAACATAATTCCCTTAAGGTTGGATACAAGTTCGCTCTTGGACCGCTTTGTGTCGGTTATGCAGTCGTTGAGGTTGTCCTGCAAGGCCAGCAGCAAAGACGACACCTTTTGGATTATCTCTTTCGCCTCTTCGTTTATATTATCGACCAAACTTGACAATTTTTTAGTGAATTCGGCGTTCTTGTGGCTGTCCGCGATGTAGCCGTTTATTGTCGCGACGCTGTATTTTTGCCCCGAAGCGAAGGCCGCCTCAAATTGGGAAATCAAGTTCATGCTGTCGTTGACGGAAAATACCAGTTGCGAAAATGACGACTTTGTGGCCGGATTGGTGAACAAGCCTTCCACCACGATGTCGTTGACCAAGCTGCGGACCGGCTCGGAATAATAGCGCTTTAGGAAGGTCTTCAATATTCTCATGGGCATGACCCACATGAAATTTGACGAGGCGTTCTTTCCGATGATGTCCATCGTGTCGGAATTGTAGCCTTGCAGGTTCTCCAAATTTCCGTCCGGAAAAAGTTCCGACAGCTCCTGCTTTACGTAGTTGTCCTTTAGCTCGTTCCTAATTCTCAGTTCGTCCGCCGCGAACTGCTTTTGGAGCTCTTCCGCGAAATTCTTTCGGACGTTCTCCTTGTAGCTGGCCTTTTGCGGAACAAAGTTTGGGTCGCTTTTTGATAGCGAAATCAAGTTCTTTAGGGTTTCGGCGTCAAGGACATGCTTGATTATCGCCTGTATGCGGCGGAGGTTTTGCAAAAGCTCTTTTTTTGTCCGCGTGTCGTTGGGAACGCCGGTCAAAAGCTCGTTGAGCGCCAAAATCGCGTTGGCCACGGGCATGCTTATCGTGTAGCCCGCGGTCAAATAGTAAAGGTCCAAAAATGTGTTCTCCAGCGTAGACGCGGGAATGGGCTGGTAATCCGGCGTGTAGTCCGCGTCGGTGTGGCGGACTGCGAAATCTCCGTCAAAAAGCTGGAGGGGGGCCACAAAGTTAAAGCGGCACAAGTCCGAAAGCTGGCGCAGGGAAGTGAGAACTTCGTCCATTTTTGTGAACTGCAGGCCGTTCAAGCCCGTCACTATTTTTTCCAAGTTTTTCTTTTGCTCGTCAAAGGCGTCGCGCTGGCCTGTCTCTCCGGCCTGGACGGCCTGCTTTTTGCGCTCCTCGTAGGAAAGGGAGTCCAAAATGCGCTTGTCGTCGGGAGAGTAGCCGGTCACGATGAGTTCTTCCTCAAAGCGGTGGTTGCGCTTGATGTCCGGGCTTGAGATGGTGCTGTCCAAAATTTTGGCTATGGGCTTTGTGTTTTCGTAAAGGACGCGCAGGGCTTCGGCAAAGTTGGGCTGGACCAATTCGTTTTTAAAAATGCCGGACGGATGGACGCGCAAATCGCTTTCGATTTTGTGAAGCTTTATTTTTTTCTGCACTTCCGGTGTGTTCGAGCGGAACAGAAGGTCAAAAAAGTCCGTCAAGGCCTGCAAAAACGACATATCCTTTCCATTATAGCGCGGGTTTGAGTTTTTATCAATATTTTTAACAATAAAAAAACGGCCAAAAAAAGGCGGGTCCCAGCGACGGCAAAAAAGATTTGGCGCCTCCCGCCATTCGCTCTGCGCTTGTTGCCTTCGGCCAAGCGTTCGCTGGCGGGTCCCTCCAAACTTTTCTTGCCTGCGTCCCGCCTTTTTTTGGCCGTTTCAATTGTTGGAAAGACTAAAAAGGCGGGTCCCTCCAAACTTTTCTTGCCTGCGTCCCGCCTTTTTTTGGCCGTTTTAATTGTTGGAAAGACTAAAAAGGCGGGTCCCAGCGACGGCGGCGCGCTAGTTTCCTAGTATTTGCGCGAAAGCGGCGGCGTAGTCGGCGCGGGTCTCGGCTTGGACTACGCGGCGGCGGAGTTCGCCTACGCCGGGAACGCCCTTGGAGTAGGCGCAAAAGCGCTTTCGCATTTCTAGGCAGGCGGGCTTTTCGCCAATGTCGGCGCAAAGCAAGTCCAGCTCTTCAAAGCCGGCCTCCAGCGTCTCTTTTATAGGAATTTCGTCAAAGGCGCCTGTTTCAAGCAATTGGCGGGTTTGCCTAAAGATAAAGGGCCGGCCCATCGCCCCGCGCGCGAACATCACCGCGTCGCAGCCGGTTTGTTCCAGCATCGCCTTGGCCTCCTGGGGGCTAAAGGCGTCTCCGCTTCCAAAAATCGGAACGCGGCCATTGGAAAACTTGACCAAGTCGGCCAAAATATTCCAGTCGGCCTTTCCCTCGTAGCCCTGCGCGCGGGTTCTTGGGTGGATCGTGATCGCCGCGCAGCCCGCCTGGATCGCGGCGTCGGCGGCCTCCTTCCAAGTGAGGTTTTGCGCGTCCCAGCCGCTTCTTATCTTTACCGTCACGGGAACTTTTCCTTCGACCGCTTGGACGACGGCGGACGCGATTTTGTAAAGCTTTTGGGGATTGCGGGTTAGCTCCGAGCCGGCGCCGCTTTTTATGATTTTTGGAACCGGGCAGCCGCAGTTAATGTCAATAAGCTCGCAGTTTGTGGCCTCCAAGACCATGCGGGCGCCTTTTTGCATCACTTCCTCGTTGCCGCCGAAAATTTGGACGGCGTAGGCCTTTTCGTTGGGAGCGCGGCGCATGAGGGCGGCCGTTTTGTCGCTTCCGCGCGTGAGGGCTTCCATGCTGACCATCTCGGTGTAGCAAAAGGAAGCGCCGCCGCGGACGCAAACGTTCCTAAAGGCGCGGTCGCTGTAGCCGGCGACGGGCGCCAAAAAGAGGTTTCCTTCCAGAGACAAATTTCCGATTTGGACGGGATGATAAAGGCTCATTCTTGGGGAAGCTTGAAGGCGGCGCAGCTGTTTTTCCAAAGCTGGGCGGCAAGGTCTTCCAAGGGCATCTCAAGCATTTCGGCCAAGAATTTGGCCGTGCTGGGCAGCATCTTGGGCATCGTGCGCTTCTTTTCCCTAAATTCCGCCGGAATCATGAAAGGGCTTTCGGTTTCGATGAGAATTCTTTCCACCGGAACGTTCAAAACCGTCTCGTGAAGGTTTCTGGCGTTGCGGTAGGTCAAATTTCCGGCAAAAGAGAACCAAACGTTGAGGTTTGCGTCAAGGCACTTCTTTGCGTAGGCCGCGTCCTCGCTGTAGCAGTGCAAAATCGCCCCGCTGTCGGGAATTCGCTGGCTTAGAATGTCAAAAACGTCCTTTCCGGCGTCGCGGTTGTGGATTATAACCGGCAAGTTGTGTTTTTTGGCAAGCTCAAGCTGGGCGATGAAGGCCTCGATTTGGGCGCTTTTTTCGCCGTATTGCTTGAAGTAGTCCAAGCCGGTCTCTCCCACCGCTATCACGTTGGGGAGCTTGAGGTTTTCTTCTATAGTGTGGATCCAGTCTTTTCCGGGGTTGGCTATTTCGGAAGGAGCCAGTCCGCAGGCATGGTAAACGCCGGCCACGGTCTTTAGCATTGGATAGACCTTGGCAAAGTCGTGGAGGGAGTTGTTTATGCTTACGATGCGTTCCACCCCGGCCATTTTGGCCTGTTGGATTACGCGCAATTGTTCAATAGGGTCATCGTATATCAGCCCGATGTGAGCGTGAGTGTCAAAAAATTTCATGGCTTATGTCCTAAATGCTGTTGTGAGTAAATCCGCCAGCGGCGAAACTTACGTTTTGTATTTCCATATAATATAGCGCCATTTGTAAATTTTGTCAAATTTTTGCGTAAATTCTCCGATATATTCTTATATATTGACAAAACCGACAATTTTCGGTAGGATAGGAATAATGGCTAAAAAGCGCGATTTGTCAAAAATAATGTCCAAATCATTCTCTTCCAGAAAAACATTCGGAGACAAGGCGGCCGAGACCGCTTCCAGAATTTTTCATGTTTTTGACAACAAGCTTACAGTCATGATTGTTCCCCACTCGCAAGGAAAGGTGGTCAATTTTCAGACCAACGTCTTCGCGATGGTATTGGGAATCATAATCGCGCTCGGCGTGGCCTTGAGCTTTATTTTCTTCAATAAAAACGCCATCAACGCGAGCGCGGAGATCAGCCGCCTCTTTACAGAGAACCGCCAGACTATGGCCAGCCTTGACGTGATGCGCGACGAAAGCAACAACCTTGTCCAAACCGCCAAGCGCTTCCAGTCTTCGCTAAACCAATCGCTTTCGCTTTTGGGAATAGAGAGCCAGCGCGACGCTACAAACGCCCCGCTAGGAAACGGCGACCTTTCGTCATTGTTCAGCATGGAAGAGTTGGCCACAGGAAGCGTCCGCGAGGCCAGCGACTTGAGGCAGCTCACTTCTTACTTGGAAGGCGCCGTCCAGCCGATTGAGCAAATCGGAAAAATGCTTGAGACGCAAAATTCTTTGTTCAGCGACATTCCCAGCATTTGGCCTGTCCGCAGCGCCCAGCTCCACATATCGATGGGCTTTGGCCCGATGGTCCACCCGATTACCGGCCAGTGGTACGTCCACAAGGGAATCGACCTTTCAACATGGCGAAGCGGCGACCCCATTCACGTTGCCGCCAACGGACAGGTCGTCACTGTGGCCTACGACATGGGCTACGGAAACAACGTCATCGTAAAGCACAAGCACGGCATCTACACGCGATACGCGCACATGAACACAATCCGCGTCACCAAGGGCCAGTTTGTTTCGCAGGGCGACGTTATCGGAACAATCGGAAACACCGGCGTCACAACCGGCCCCCACCTTCACTACGAAGTTCACATCGGCAGCGATGTTGTCGATCCTATCAAATACCTTAACATAAAGGTTTCAAACTAATGGGACTCCTTTCCGACGACATTTCAATTTGCACGCTTGTCGGTTTTGGATCTTCATTTACAGGCAATTTGCGCGTCAACGGCGCGATGATGGTTGACGGAGACGTTGACGGCGATTTGGAAGTTAGCGGAAATTTAATCGTCGGCGAAAAGGCTCGCGTCCGCGGAAACATCAGCGCAAAGAGCGCCGTTATCAGCGGAATTGTTTTGGGCGACATCAGCGCGCCCGAAGGAATAAAGCTTACCGAAACTTCAACCGTATTGGGCGACGTGGCCACCCACCGCCTGCAAATAGCGCAGGGCGTTGTCTTTAACGGCCATTGCATTTCTTTGAGCGACGACGACATGTTTGAAAAGGAAGCGACCAAGCAGCGGCAGTTGAAGGAAATCAAGCGCAAAACGATTATTAAATGAATTCGATAGATTCCACAAGCAACGGATTGTATTACAACGCCACGCAGGCGGCGGCAAGCCAAGCGGCCATGCAAGCGCAGGCTCAAAGCGCCCGCCGCGCGGAAAAAGACAAGGCGGTCAAGAAGCCGCTTTTTTCTTCCTTGGTGAACAAGAGCCAGGAAGAAAATGTTTTGGCAAGCCAAGGGCTTCCGCCGGAAATTGCGGGGCTTAGCCAAGAAGACGCGCTTGTCTATTTGAAGGACCAACTGGACATGGCGGGCGACGCGCTTAGCCGGAACTCAACCGCGCAAGAGTTTGACAAGTACAAGAAGGCGGTGAGCCAGTTTGTCAAGTTCATGGTCAAAAACAACTTTAAGGTGGACGCGCCGCCGCGCTTTGTCAGAACCAAGGCCGGAAAAAAAATGGAAAAGATGGAACTGGTCCAAGTCATCGACAAAAAGCTTGAGCAGCTCAATTATGAAATTTGGTACAACCATTTGGACAAGCTCAAGCTCTTGGAAAAAATTCACGAAATAAACGGCTTGGTGGTAGACTTGACCGCCGTTTAAGAATAGGCTAAAATTAGAGTGATTTATGAGCGATGTTTTTGAAAAAGAAATAGACGATGACGGCGAAGACCTTTCGCAGTTGGAAGATGACGCGGCGGAACTTGATTCCGGCGAAAAATTTGTATTCAACGAGCCGCTTTACGCCTTGTGCTTGGACTATTCGCGCGAAGGCCTTTTTGCCAAGCCCGGAAATTTCAAGCTGGAGCCGGGCGACGCGGTGATTGTTCCCACCCGCTACGGAATGGACTTGGCGCGCGTTTTGGGCAAGGCCAAGAGCCCGATGGGAATCAAGAAAGACGACATCATTCAAATTGACCGCAAGGCCAGCGACGACGATCTTAGCCGCGCCGCCGAACTTAAGGAAAAGGAAAAGGACGCCTTTAAGGTCTTTCAAGAAAAGGTGGCCGCGCGCAAGCTTAACATGAAGTTGATCGGCGCGCACTTTTTGGTGAGCGAGCCCAAGGCCTTGTTCTTCTTTAGCGCCGACCAGCGCGTTGACTTTAGGGAACTGGTCAAGGACTTGGTAAGCGTCTTTAAAATGCGCATTGAGCTTAGGCAAATCGGCGCGCGCGACGAGTCCCGCATTACAGGCGGCTTGGGAATTTGCGGCCGCCCTTATTGCTGTCACGCCATCAGCGACAAGCTGCGGCCTGTTTCAATCCGAATGGCAAAGGACCAAAACCTTTCGCTCAACTCGATGAAGATTTCCGGCCAATGCGGCCGTCTCTTGTGCTGCCTTTCTTATGAGTACGACTTTTACGCGGAGGCCCGCAAAAAGCTTCCCAACGAAGGAACCCGCATTTTTTACGACGGCACCAACTTTAGGATTACAGAAATAAATCCGCTCACTTCGATGATAAAACTGTCCGGAGAGGACGGCCGCATAATTGAGGTGAACTCAAGCCGTTTTGCCCGCGAGGGCGGCCGCTGGAAAATCAATTAGCGCGGATGGACGCCGAAACAAGTTCGGCATGACAGGCCGCTGTCAGCTTATTACGGCCAGCAGGCTGTCCGAGTCTTTGTCGGCGGCAAGGCCGTCAAAGCCGCCAAAGAATTGCGCGCTCTTAAAGCCGGCCTCTTTTGAAAATTCCTGTATCTCAGATTTTTGCAAGGGATAAACGTCCGCGCGCTCGTAAACGGGAATGGTCTTTCCGTTTTTTTCCAAAAATGTGTCCAGCTTGAACGTTCCGTCGAAAAGACGCGTGAGCTCGCTCTTGTACAGGACGCGGGCGCTGGACAATTCCGGAAGCGCGCATTTTGGATTTGCCTTGTATTTTTCAAAGTTAAAGAGCTGCAGGACCAGCATTCCGTCGTCCGTCAAAAGCTCCTTGCAGTCAAAGAAGAATTTTTTTATCAATGTTTTGTCGTGGATGAAAATCACGCGGCTATTGAGGCAGGAAATTATGTTGTAGAATTTCTTTCCCAAAAAGCGCGTCATTTCCAGCGTGGACATTTGGAAGTAGCGCAGGGACATAAGCTGGCTGCGGTATTTTAGGTTGGCGGACTCAAGCAATTCGCGCTGGGTTTCCAAACCGGTGGCGTCAACTGCGTCTTTTGCAAGACGGTGGCATAGCACGCCGGTTCCGCAGCCGATTCCCAAAATTTTTGCGGGATGAGGATACTTTTGAACCAAGGTTTCATAAAACGTCTGTTGCGCCAGCGTCACTGGATACAATTCGTCGTAATACTCAACCAAATTTTTAACTGATTCCATTTTGCCTATAATTATAAACCCAAAATGGAAATAACGCAAGAAAAAAACATAGGCATTATAGGCGGGTCCCAGTCGCTTTTTTATAATTAAATCTTGTCTGGGTTCTTAGCCTTTACAAAGAAGACTTTGACGCCCTCGTCGGGGAACTGCTTCTTTACGGCCTTGATTATGGCCTTGACTTTTGGAGCGTCCTTTTTTTCAACGTAGGCGAAAAGCGCGAAATTCACTTCGGGCCAGCTGGAAGTTCCCAGCTTGTAATTGCCTTTTCCGCGGCCGTGAACCAGGGGAATTATGGTGTACAAAAAGTCTGGGATGTTTTCTTCCAGCGTCTCTATGATGTCGTCCTGAACCGATTGGTTCGCGATAATTTCAACTCGATACATTATGACCTCTATTCTGTCAAAAATACCTTGATTCTGCTCTTCTTTGTTTTCTTTTCTTTCATAATCAGCGAGTACAAAACCGGGATGAAGAAAAGCGTGATGAAAGTGGAGCTTGTCAAACCGCCGACAACCGCGACGCCAATCGGCTGAACCATGCCGGCGCTTCCGCTTGAGGCAAAGCACATCGGAAGCATTCCCAAAATCGTCGTGAGCGTCGTCATCAAGACCGGGCGCAGGCGGCTTGAGCCGGCTTCAAGGCAGGCGTCATGCATTTTTAGGCCGCGGTCAAGAAGGAGGTTTGTGTAGTCAACCAAAATGATTCCGTTGTTGACTACGATTCCTACCAACATGATTAGGCCCACCGCGCTCATCATCGAAATCGCCTGGCCAGAGATTTTGTAAATGGCCACTACTCCGATTACCAAGAAGGGAATCGTGCAAAGGTTGATGAAGGGCGCCTTAAAGCTTTCGTAGGTTCCGGCCATAACGCCAAAGACCAAAAGAATGGCCATCAAGATGATTCCCGCGTAGGCCTTTCCTTGGTCTTGCATGTCCTTCCACGCTCCCTCGTAAGAAACGCTTATGTTGTCGGGTATGATGAAGGAGTCGGAGATTCCCTTTTTGATTTTGTTTTCAACTTCGTAGGCGTTGACTTCTGTCGTAAGGTTTGCGCTGATAGTCACGACGCGCGTTTGGTTTTCGCGCTTGATTGTGACAGGCCCCAAGCCTTTTACGACTTTGGCGAAGTTGGCCACGCTGACCTTGCCGTTCGTTCCCTTTACGTAAATCTGTTCCAAGTCGGTGACGGATTTTCTGTCGCCGCTTTCGTACATCAAGACGACCGAATATTCTTTTCCGGCCTTGCGGTAAGTGGTGGCCGTCACACCGTTAATCGCGTAGTTGATTTCGCGCGCGACGGTCGTCACGTCAACTCCAAAGGAGTAGGCGCGGTCGCGGTCAATTTCTACTTCGATTTCGGGGACGCCTTCTTCGGTGTCGACGGAAGGCTCGCCCAAGTCGCTTATGCCGTCCATAACGTCTCGGATTTTTCCGGCGTATTTGATGGCCGCGTCAAGGTCGTCGCTTCGCAATTTGATTACGATGTCGCTTCCTGTCATTTGTCCGCGGAAGCCTTGGCTGAACGAAAAGCGAGCTCCGGCAAAATCGTTGAAGTGGGCGCGCAATTTTTTTTGTATGACTTCGGCGTTGTCGATTTGCTCTTCGCTTTTGGGAAGCTGGATTTGAATCGTTCCCCTGTAAGCGGTGGCGTTTCGCGAGCCGGTTCCGATGCTGGTGATGATTGTCGTATAGCCTTTGATTTCCTTTTTGCAAATCTCTTCAAGTTCGCCCATAACCGCGGCGGTCGATTCAAGCGTGGTTCCAATCGGAAGGTTTACGTTTAGCGAAACGCTGTCGTCGCGGCCATTTGGCATCATATTGATTGTCATCGTCGGAATGAAGGCAAGCGCCGTGATTAGCGTGGCCGCGCAAACTGTCACCGTCACGCCGCGGTGGGTTAGCGCCGCGTCCAAGGCCTTTTTGTAAACGGCGGTCAAGGCGTTCATCGGAACGTCAAGAAGCGCGTAAAGCTTTCGCAGTATTTTTGACTTGACCGGCTTTTCCTTTCTGTTTGAAAGCGGGAGGAATTTTCCGGCCAAAACCGGCACCAAGAAAATCGCGACAAAGAGCGACGACATCAGCGCGATTACGACGGTGAAAATTATTCCCTTGAACATTTGGCCCATCATTCCCAATTCCTTCATGTAAAAAAGGAAGGGAACGAATACGCAAATCGTAGTCAAGTTTCCGCTGGTGACGGACATTACCATTTCGCTTGATCCGAGTTCCGCCGAAACCAAAGGCTTGGCTCCGCGCGAACGGTAAACGTAAATGTTTTCTATCATTACGATTGACGCGTCTACAATCATTCCCACGCCAAGAATCAAGCCTGTAAGCGTCATCATGTTGAGCGTAAGGCCGGCGAAGTTCATGCAGAGCATCGTGATGATGATTGAAAGCGGAATTGAAATCGCGATGATGATCGTTGACTTGAAATTTTTTAGAAAGAGGAACAAAATCAAAACCGCCAAAACAAGGCCCTGCATCGCGCTTTCCAAAAGCGTGTTGATTGTGTCGCGGATTGAGTCGGTGGTGTCCCAAACTATTTGCATCGACATGTCGCCGGGAAGAATTTCTTGTATCTCGTCAAGCTTTTTGTAAACCGCGTTGGCCACCGTAACGCTGTTTTTTCCGGACTGCTTTGTGACGCTGATGTAAACGCCGGGCTGGCCGTTGATCAAAACTTCGTTGGACTTGTCGCGGTAGCCAAGGTAGGCTTTTCCGATGTCTGCAAGGCGGACGATGTAGCCGTTCCTCGTTGTGATAACAGTGGAATTGATTTGCTCTACGCTTGCGAATTCGCCGGTCGTTCTAATCGTGTAGTCGTAAAAGCCTTCTGTGATTTTTCCGCCGCCCAATTCCAAGTTTTGGCGCGAAAGGGCGGAAGAAACTTCGGTTATCGTAATGCCGTAAGCGGACAAGCGGTTTTGCGAAAGGTCGACGCGGACGATTTTGTCGCGGCCTCCGTAAACGGTCGCTTCCGCCACGCCGTCGGTTTGCTCGATCAAGTCGGTGATTGTGTTGTCCGCGATTTCGCGCAACTCGTTGCGGTCTCGGTTTCCGTTGACCGCGATGCGCATGATCGGCATGGAGTTGCTGTCCATTTTGAAAATCGAAGGAGTTCCCGCGTCGTCGGGAAGGTTTCGGACAACGCGGTCAATTTTGTCGCGCACGTTGTTGGTGGCGATGTCCAAGTTGGTTCCGTAGTTGAACTCAAGCGAAATGCTGGAGCGGCCTTCCGAAGAGGTGCTGGTGATTTTTTTTAGGCCGGTTACGCTTACAAGCTGCGATTCCAAAAGCTTGGTCACGGATTTTTCGACGGACTCAGGGCCGGCGTTTTGGTAAGTCGTGTTGATGTTGAGGTAAGGGTAGTCAACGTCCGGCATGAGGCTTATCGAAACGTTCTTTAAAGTGAAGAGGCCCATGATTCCCAAAAGGACAAAGACAATCAGCGTGAGAACGGGATGTCGCAGCGTTGTTTTTGTTATGCTCATTTTTTGCCCCGCGCGTCTTTGTCGCCGTACTTTGCGTTGAGTTGTTCGGCGGCGCCCGTGATGTCCTTGACTTTTGCGCCCTGGCTAAGCGAAGTTTGTCCCTGGACGACAACGCGCTCGCCCTCGCGCAAGCCGCTGATTATTTGAACGATTCCGTCAACTTCCTCGCCCAAAGAAACCTCGCGCTTTTCTACGGTCGAGTCTCCTTGCAATACATAGGCAAAGTATTTGTCTTCGTTTGTGACAAGGGCGCTCTTGGGAACGGTGACCGCTCCCGAATAATCTTTGGTGTACAAAATTATTTGCGAGAACATTCCCGCGTTGATTTTTGGATCGCGCTGGTCAAAGGTTAGGATTATTTGCTTGGTTCTGCTTGCAGCGTCAACGACAGGCGACACGCGCTTTACCGTGGCCGCGAAAGTCTCTTCGGGGTAAGCTTGGACGGAAACAAGCGCCTTTAGGCCGGGCTTTAAAAACGATACGTAGCGCTCGGGAATGTCGGCCACGATTTGCAAATTGTTTATGTCGCCGATTCTAGTGATTTCGGTGTTTGGAGAAACTGTGGTTCCATTTTTGGCCGGCGTTGAGATTACGCTTCCCGCGATGGGCGCGTAGACCGGGCTTTGCTTGTAGTATTCGCCGGGCTGGCTTGGGTCGACGTAGGCGATTACGTCTCCGCGCTTTACGGAGGAGCCAAGCATTACTTGCGTTGAAATAATTTTTCCTGAAACGTTTGGGTAAACAGAAACTGAGTTTTGCGACTCAATCTCTCCGTTGGCCACGATGTAGCCGTGAAGGGTTTCGGGTTCTACGACTTTTGTGATGACGCTGAACTCGGTGTTGCCGGCCGCGCCCCACGCGCCTTTTCCGGGCTTTCCTCCTTTGCCGGGCGCGCCGTTTTTGTTTTTTCCAAAGGTGAAGGCGTAGACGATCAATAGCGCGGCGACCGCCAAAAATACGATTAAAAATACGTGGGCTTTTTTTACTTTCATTTTAATTTCCTCCAGCCAAGGTTCCAAAAGGAACGCCTAGCGTGTTTTCCAAATTTAATATTGACGAAGCCAAATTGTAGGCTTGCTGCTTTAAGTTGAGGCGCGCTTTTTCCAAAGAAGTTCGCGCGTTCAAAAGTTCCGTCCAGTTGCGGGAGCCTCGGTTGTAGGCCTCTTGCGTCATGCGGTAGCTTTGCTCGGCTAGCCCTACGCTGGCCTTGAGCGTTTGTATCGCGGAGATTGACTGCTCGATTTTCTTAACGCCGCTTTGCGCGCTGACGGCGAGGCTTGTCTTTTTGTCCGCGATTTGTAATTCGTAATTCGCGATTGTGTCCTTCGCCGCGCTAATGTTGTCCGCCTTTTTTGACCAAGGCAAAAATCCGTCAAGGGGAAGGGTGACGCTCAGCGAAAGGCCGCCTGTGTCGTTCATTCCGTCTGAAGTATTTGTCCATGTGGGCTTATAGTTCCAGCCCGCGTTGAGCGTGGGGCCGTACGCCGAAAAGCGCTTGTCCAAAAGGCTGTTCCGCGCTATCTCAAGATTTTTTTCAAGCGCCAAAAGTTCCAGCGAGCGCGCCTCGATTCCTTCGACTGAAATACCCTGCAAGTCGGAAAAGGCGTCAAGGCTTCCGACCAATTCAATTTGCGCGTCCTGCTCGATTCCCAAAGTTTGCTTAAAGGCCGCCAAGTCGTTGTCGTAGGAAATCTGCGCGCTTTGCAAGGCGGGCAATTGCGTTTCGTAGTTGACTTGGCTGGAAAGAACGTCAAGCTGGCTTATAGCGCCCTGGCCATACTTGCGGCGGTTTGTTTCGTAAGTTTGCCGCGCGGTCTCGGCGTTGGTCTTTTGCAAGTTGATGTTGTCGGCCTGGTAGAGCAAATTGTAAAAGGCGTTCCTTACGCTCATCTCCACGGAACGGCAGGCGGCCTCGTAGCTGATTTGGCCTGCCTGGTATTTTAGAGCGGCGTTTTTAATGTCGGTGTAAAGGTTTGTCGAAAGGGTCACGCTTACCGAGCCTTGAACGTAGGCCGAATAGTTTTCGGCAAAATTTTTGTTGGTCTTTGAAAGGCCGCCGCTTGCGGTTATGGATGGGCTCGCGCTGTTCCACGAATTCTTTTTGGAACGCTTGGCCGCGTCCAGCTGGATTTGGCTTTGCTTTATCTGAACGTTGTTCTTTAGCGCCAAGTCCACCGCGTCTTGGATTGACAGCGAAAGCGGCTGGGCGGAGGCCCCGGCGTTTTGGGCGGCCTGCGCTTGGGCCGCGTCTTGGGCTTGCGCCGTTCCGAACGATAGTGTTATGGCTAATGCGGCGCAAAACAGCGCGCGTCGGTTTTTCATTGTGCACCTCTAAAACAGTACGGCTGTTCGCGCGAGTTTTGTTGCGAGCGCGAACGTTGCCGCTTATGCGGCGTCTATAATTTTTAGTTTTGCATTGGTTTTTCTCGCCGCTATCATTGTAGCGAATTTTCGCTTGAAATTCTATAGTAGCGATGTGTCAAAAATGTGACAAAATGGGGGCAAAAGCGCCGGAAAGTTGAAAAATTTTGGGGCACTTCTTGTTTTTTGGGCGTAGGGTGTGGTAGAATAACAAAAATCATGGACAACATTCTCCTAAACACATGGATAGAATTAAAAAACGGACTCAAGGCGCGGCTGACAAGGGTGGAAACAACTCTTGACTTTTGGCGTTTCTAGTTATATATTATAAGTAAGGGTCAAGAGTGCTGCCTTTTAGTGGTGCGTCGAGGTTTCTCGCTTGGCTCTCTTTTTTTTGTCTGGAGAGGTTCTATGTATCTTTTGTATGCCGACGATTCAGGAGTCTCGTCTGATTCGAATGTAAAATACAGCGTGCTTGCAGGTTTTTCGACGTTTGAAAATCAGACGTTTTGGATCCAAAAAGCCGTTGACGAAATAATGCTAAAACACATAGGCCGCGCTGATTTGGAGCTCCACGCAAGCCCGATAAGAAGTGGAAAAGGAATTTGGCGGAGTTTTCCAAAAGGTAAAAGAGACGCTATCCTTAAAGATACGCTCACCTACATAAAAGATAATTATCCTCGCCAGTTTATACTGTTCGGAGCTGTAATTGATAATTCTTGTGAAGATGTTCCCGAAGAACTTTTTTCACAGTTAACAATTCGTTTTGATAAATATTTAAAACGAAAATTTCTTAAACACGATGAATCTGCCAGAGGCCTAGCAATTTTTGATAAAACAAAGATGGAAAATCAGTATCAAAACTGGTCTAAAGTATATCAAACTCTTGGCAATAAACTGAATGAAAAACTCAATAATTTTGCGGAAGTGCCTCTATTTTTGGATTCTTCAATATCTCGTTCAATACAAGTTGCAGATTTAATCGCATTCTCTCTGTTTAGAAATTTTGAGTATGGCGATGATTCGTATTATTCAATAATCAAGGACTGCTTTGACAAAGATAATAATCGCGCGCATGGTTTGTATGTTTTAGAAAAGAGCAAGGCATAACTTTTACCTATGGACAACATTCTCCTAAACACTTGGATTGAATTAAAAAACGGACTCAAGGCGCGGCTGACTAGGGCGGGAACGGGCGGTTCCGATGAAAAATACATTTTGATATTGGACGTTGTCGAAAACGAAAGCGCGCGAAAAATAAATTTAATCGTAAGCGGGCGCAAGGTTTTTGACAGTTCCGGAAAATGCTTGGACTTTGGCGACGCTTACCCCGTGGTCACGGAACACGGCAAGATGATGATGACAAAGAAATTTATCAGCGCTTGGTTGGAATAAAATGCAAATAAAAGAATTCTCGCAAACAGAAAACAAAGATTATTGGATTGGAAAAATCGCGCAAGCTGATTGGAGCGCCGGAAAATACCTTGCCCAAATTTTGCGCGACGGCTCCTTTTATGAATTGTGCGGAAGCAAGGCCAAAGTTTTTCTTTTGACGGAAGAAAACGAGTTGCTGTCGTTTTGCTCTTACGCGGAAATTGACGACGTTCCAGACACAAGCTTAAAGCCCTGGATTGGCTTTGCCTACACCTTTCCGGCTTTTCGCGGAAAAAGGCTGATAGCGAAATTGCTAGACCATGCTTGTTCATGCGCAAAAGAAGAAGGCTGCGATGCCGTCTATGTTTCAACCGACCAAAAGGGCTTGTACGAAAATTTTGGCTTTGAATTCCTTCAAGAGGCGCAAGACCGCCGCGGCGATATGTCGTTGGTTTATAAAAGACTACTTGAATAAACTTGACATTACTACGTATACGTAGTAAAATGGCCTCGTTTGGAGGCCTTTATGAAAAACTTGTTCCGCTTTAATTTTACAAAGGAAACCGCCGTCGCGTTTGCGGCCGGAGCGGTTATGATTGCCGTTAGCATTTTGATGCTGCCCTTTATGGGCGCGTCTTTGTTCGACAAAATCGCTTCCTTTGTTCTCCGCGACTTGCTGATGATTTTTGGACTGGGCGTTGTTTTTGTTTCGCTTTTTGTGGAACGGAACAAAGACGGCGTTAAGGCGATTGGCTTTACGGGAAAGAAAAATCTTTTGAGCCTTGCGCTGGATTTTGTTTTTGCGGCGGGGCTTTTGGCTATGTTTTTGTCGGGGGAAAAGCCTCAAGGAATTTTGGATGTCAAAAATCTTTACGCGGCCGCTTACATTTTGGTCGCCGGCGTGTTTGAGATGACCTTTATTTACGGCTATTTGCGCGCGTGTTTTGAGAAGGCCTTTGGAATAATTCCAGCGATTCTTTTGACGGCCGCCTTTTATTCCTTCCATCACGCGGGCTTTCAGCCGGAGTTCTTGCATTTGTTTTTTGTGGGCCTTATGTATTGCGCTGTTTATTACATCACGCAAAACCTGTTGATTGTTTTTCCTTTCTTTTGGGCGGCGGGCGCTTTGTGGGATGTGATTGTGTCTTCGGAAGCGGGGGAGGAAATCAAGAACCTTGAATCATTCGCCATCGCGCTTGCGATTTTAGCCCTGTCCGCGATTTGGATTTTTGTTGTAAGGAGAAAGCGCGATGCTGTCTAAAACTTCTATCGTGATTTGCGGAATGCTTTTAAAAGGCGAGATGAACGCCTACGACATGCTCAAGATGATTGACAATATGAACATGCAGTACTGGCATCCGATCGGCGCGACCACACTTTACGAAACCTGTTTGCGGCTGGAAAAAAAAGGCTTTATCGAGGACACGGGCAGGGCGGAAAACAAGGCCGTTTACCGCCTTGCGCAATCCGGCCGAGCCGAATTAAAGGACACGATCCGCGCGCTTTTTGAGCGGGTGGATTACGATTCGGTATGGTTTTCGCTTGCGGTGATGTATTCTGGCGTTCTTACTAAAAAAGAACTGGAAGCGGAAAAGAAAAAACGCGCCGCGCTTCTTGACGAATACGAAAAAGGAACGATTGAAAACCGCGACAAAATGCTCGCCGCAAAAGTTCCCTACATCGACATCTGCGCGATCGACCGAATGATTCAGATTGTGCGAATGGAAAAGGAAACGCTAGCGAAATTATGACGGAAGCGGAATTGTATAAGAAACTCGGCGCGCTTACAAAGAACAAGGATGAATGGGTGTGGCTGCTCGGCGAGATGGGCTTGCGACACCCGGACAAAATCTCCGCTTGCGTTCCGGCTGTCGCTGGCTTTTTGCGCAGCGGCGACCCTCTGCTTAGGGAACGCGCGCTCAACGCGCTTGGAAGAATCGGTCGCGCGGATTTTAGCTTGATCAAAGATTATTGGAGCGCCTTTTTTAGCTTTGCAAAAGACGACTCGCCGAACGTCAGGCTCAACTTTATTTGGTCGGCGGAAAACATCGCGACAAATACGCCGGACGTTTACGCAGGCTTTATGGATGTTTTTGCGGAACTCCTGCGCGACCCGGATGAGAAAGTTCGCATGGAAGCGCCGGAGATTTTCCGCGTTCTAGGAAAAAGAAGGCCGCAGTTTGTGGAACCATATATAAGGCTTCTAAAAAAGATTTCGGAAATCGACGCGAACAGAGTCGTAAGAATTCATGCCTCTGGCGCTATTAAAGCGACAGAGGCATCGAAGTCTAAAACTTTTTTGTAATTATAATTTCAACTTTCTTTTCGTGGATGCGGACAACCACGTCGTCGGAAATGCTCGCGATGATGGACTTTTCCAATTCGTCCCAGGCTTCGCCTTTTTCTTTTCCGGCGTAGGAGCGGTAGGTGTCCAAGGACCAGCTGCGGCCCATTTCGTAGAAGTTTCCGGTGGTCGCGCTGACTTGCGCGTAGTCAATCATCATCAGCTGCGCGGCAACGAGGATTTTTCCCAACACGCCTTTTCCGGCGTCGTTCTTTCCGCTGGAAGAAATGGCAAGCAGCTTGTCGCGCTTGTCGGAAGACATCGGCTTTGTCGGAACAAGGCTAGTACGCAATTTGTACTTGTTGTTTTCCGCTTCGATCCAAAAGTCGCCCTCGGCGTATTCAAGAAGCTCCGGGAGCATCGATATCAATTCTTCGGCCATAAGGCGCAAAAGCTTTGTATTTTTTTCGTCAAGCTTGTTGTAGGCCGCGGCTTTTTCCGTTTCGTTCAAGATGGCGGAAAGTGATTCTTTGTCGCCAGTGATTTTGCAAATGTCAGATTTCATTGTGTCCTCCTTAATTTTTTTTGCATTGCTTAGAGAAAGTCCTTGCTCCCTCTACGACAAGAACTACCGCAAGAATCGCCATCGCGCTTGCGAACACAAGCTGGAACCAGTTGCCCCAGTGGAAGGCTTTTGCGGCAAGTTCCGGAGTGGCCGCATGGGTCATTGCCGTAACCTTTGTGATGATCGTGCGGACAAGCTGGGTCAATGTGGCGCCAAGCATAAAGATTGTCGGAATGATGAACATCTTGTTGTTCTTGCCAACTTCGCCCAACCATGCGGCCACGGCCATAAGCGCGATGCCGGCGAGCAATTGGTTGGCCGCGCCGAACAAGCCCCAAATCTGCGAAAGCTGCAAGCCGCCCAAAACGCAGCCGATTACAACCATCAATACCGTTCCGAACAAGGGGAAGGCCAAAACTTTGCGGACAGGATTCTTTGCGTCCTTGTAAGTCGCCTCTCCTTCCTTAAGGAAAAGCTCGCTGAACATAAAGCGGCTTAGACGCGTTCCCGTGTCCAAAGAAGTCAGCGCGAATACAGAAACCGCCAAAGTCAAAAGCGCGTAAATAGCGTTGTTGTTGTCTGTGTAGCCGAACATCTTTGCGATGCCCTGCGCGAAAGCAACCGGCGGTGCTCCTTTAAAGGCTCCGTCAACGATGAAAGTTTTTGATACCATTCCGACCGCGATCAAAGAAATGATTCCAAGCGCGGACTCGATGAGCATTGAGCCGTAGCCGATCGCCTTGGCGTTCTTTTCGTTGTCAAGCTGCTTGGAAGTCGTTCCTGTGGAAATCAACGAGTGAAAGCCCGAGCACGCGCCGCACGCGACGGTGATGAACAAGGCCGGGAACATTGGGCCGATTTTTGTGGACCAGCCGGTAAAGGCGGGGAGCTCAAAGGTGGCGGTTCCTGTAATCGCCGAGACGACGATTCCGACCAAAGCCAAAGCCATCATCGCGTAAAGCAAGAACGACGAAAGGTAGTCGCGCGGCTGGAGCAAAATCCAAACCGGAACAAGCGAAGCGACCGTGATGTAAACTCCGATAAAAACAATCCACGCCGTTCTGCTCATCGCAAAGCCAAAGTTCAATCCGATGACGACGGCCAATACGATTCCAATCAAGCCGATGATTGTCGCAGGCAAAGTTGAAAGGCCCAAGCGGTTTGTGAGAATTCCGTAGACGACGGCCAAGACGATGAACAAAAGAGAAATCATCGCGGTTGTCTGCGGGCCTGTCGGATTTGACACGATTCCAAAAGCGACTTGACCGGCCGCGTTGGCGGCGCTGGCAAACGTTCCGGCGACGACATTGACGAACGAGGCGATGACCAAAATCAAAACCAAAAGCGCGAAAAGAATGAAGAGCTTCTTTGAAGTTTTTCCCATGGAAGCCTTGATGATTTCGCCGACTGACTTTCCTTCGTTTCTGGCGGAAGCGAAAAGGGAGCTAAAGTCCTGCAAGCCGCCGAAGAAAATTCCTCCGACAACGCACCACAAGAAAACCGGTACCCAGCCAAAAACCGCGGCCTGAATCGGACCGTTGATCGGGCCCGCTCCCGCGATTGAAGAAAAGTGGTGTCCCATAAGGACCGCCGGTTTTGCGGCGACATAATCCACTCCGTCCGCATTTTCCTGAGCGGGCGTTTTTCGCGCGGGATCGATTCCCCATTGCTTTGCCAACCATGAGCCATAAAAAACATAGCCGCAGAAAAGCAAGGCGATTGCCGCGATGATGATAAGCAACGCTGACATTTTTTTCCTCCTGTTGTTATATCGAGCCTATGAGTTTTTTGAGGCCGCGTCCGCGCCAATTCGTCGCAAGGCGGCCCGTCGAACTTTCATAAGCCAATGTCCTAAAACTGCTCCAGCCGTAAAGGCCGAATTTATACGATTTGTAATGGTTCAACTTTTTGATTTTTTTGAACGCGTCTTCGCCGATTTTTTGGGAAAGAACAATCAGCGTGATGTCCGTGTTGCGGTGGCCGTAGTAGGGCGTTATTCTGGAAAGGCCCCGCTCCCACGCGGCGTCTGCGATTTGCGCGATGTCGTCTTGTGTTTGCGGCGGAACATTGTCATTTGAATAGAAGAAAACGAATTCGTTGGAATCGATGTCCGCGACCTTGGCGGCCTTGACCAAAAAATACTGCTCGCTATGGGACTTGAACGCGGCTTCGGCGGCAAAGGGCGCTTCCACCCCCTCGGTTGTGACGTTGTAGTAGCTCTTGAACTTCTTTAAAATTGTCTCCAATGCGTCATTGGCGCCCTTGCCAAGCTTATTCATTGCCGCTTATTATATTAAGTATTGTTAAAGTTTGTCAATAGCGCTCCGCTCGCGCTGTCATTCCTCTCTCATTGCGCCATTGCCGCTCATAGCCTGCTATTTTATGCCTAAAGCGCGTTTCGGTCAATAAGCGCGAAACTCCGATTTTTTGCAAGCCTAAGACGTGGGCGGCCAAAAATGCAGCGTCCGACGGACGCGGTGAAACCGCTCGATTGCCAGTCCGCGAGAGCGGACAGTTGAATAAGCTTCCGCAAGCAAAACGGAGCGAAGCGACGTAAACAACCTTTATGGTCTTGCAAAAAAAATACGAGCGGCTAAACTTGAGGGAGTAGAGGGAGATGGTATTGGAAAAATACTTGGATAATCTTTTTGAAGATGATAATTATGATTTTTTCGGAACTAAAATAGACTATATAAAGCAGGATGATAGCTTTTATGTGGTTTACTTAAGCGAAAAAATTGAAAGTGTTGGTAGACCTTTAGTTTTTAGAATAAATATAAATAATGGCGAGCATGAGGCTTTGTTTTTGCCAGATGAGAATAACTTTCAATTTTTAGATAAATTGGAAAGTTGTGATTTTGTTGAAATACCTGACAAGTATTTGGGTATTGAATTCAATTAACTTTGCCATTTGTAGCCGGCAGAATGTTTCATTGCGGAGGGAATATGGATAAGAATATTATTATCACAATTCAGCAGTTGTTAAAGTCTAGGAATTCTGATTTTGATAATTCAAAAAAAGTTAAGCTTGTGCGTCATAAAGACAATAGGCCTATAAATGAACGGAAAATTTTCGGCGTTCAGTATGAAGGAACGTTATATAATCTTTATAGAACGGAGCCAGAGAAGTTTCTTGCTTATCAAAGCGAACAAACATTCGCAAATTTTGGCGATGTTGAGTATATTGTGTCTTTTATAGGCGAAGAAGGAACGGAATCTCGTTTTATAGGCGTGTTCAAGAATAATGGCGTCATTAAAAAATTCGACGATCATGAGGTGTTTGATTTTGTTGAAGTGGCGGGTTTTGAGGTCTTAAAAGAGCGAGTGATTATTGATTGGGGAAAATCAGCAATTTCATGGCATCAATGGTATTCAAATGAAAAAGAAGTAATTAGAATTGATAAGGGGCTTACGGAAAATGATGTGCCTCTTTTTACAGGCTATAATGATGTTTTGCTTAGTTATCGCCAGTTAAATTCTATATTCAAAAAAGAAATAAATGATTGGAAAACTAGACTTGATTGTTGTAATTGCATCTATTTAATTCAAGATAAGAAAAATGGGAAGCAATATGTTGGTTCAACTTATGGCAAAGAAGGAATTTGGGGACGTTGGAAGGAATATGCTGAGACAGGACATGGCAATGATGTTCAATTAATGCAAAAGCTAAAAGAAGATCCGCTTTATGCAGAAAAGTATTTTCAATGGACAATCCTGGAGATTTTGCCTTTGCAAATTTCTGATGCAGTTGCTATTGATAGGGAATTGTTGTGGAAGAGAAAATTCTGTACGCACGATTTTGGATATAATACGAATTGATTATTTAATGGGGGGTGTAAATAAGTTATTCTCTTTTATAGACAAAATAATGTGTCTTGTGGTATAATAATCCCACAAGGAGGAATGTATGCCAAGAATAGTTCCAATAAGGGATTTAAAGAACACTACCGCAATTTCCAATTTGTGCCACGAAGACGAAGAGCCTATTTTTGTGACAAAAAACGGTTACGGCGATATGGTCTTAATGAGTATGGAAACATACGAGAAAAATCTTTTCCTTGCAAATGTATATGGAAAACTTGAAGAAGCAAAGCAGGATATGAAAAACGGTAAATATTCTTCCGTTGACGATGCTGTTTCCAGAATAAGGAAAAGACATGGCTTATAAAGTCAGAATCATGGAAAAAGCTGAGCGGGATTTATCTGAAATTGTAAGTTATTTTACAGATAAACTCTGCAATCCAAAAGCGGCTGACAGTTTGCTTGAAGAGTTTCTGAGAGAAAAAGAAAACATAGCGGATAATCCATATATGTATCCGTTAAGCAATGACATGGTTCTGCAATCAGAAGGATATCATCGATTCTTGTTTAAGAAAAATTATATTGCCCTATACTTAATCGATGATGGTAAAAAGATGGTTTCAATTATGCGTATTTTCTATGCAAAGAGAGACTATGCTAATTTGATATAAAGCCAACCTAGCAATCCTTATGCAATTCCGACAACTGACCAAAGACGACATACCTTCTCTTTTGGAGCTCTACGTTCAGCTTGACCCAAAGAACGCCGGGTTGGACTGCAAAAAATCTTTGGAGATTTGGCTGGAGTGACGTATATTTGTGGAAAAGATAAAAACCTATGGCAACAATCAATGTATATGAACAATACTTCAAAGCTGAAT
>CADBBB010000037.1 GCA_902792795.1 uncultured Spirochaetaceae bacterium
GCGTTTTCATGCGCTTTCTGGCTCTCTCAAAGCGTTTCCGGACGGTCGTTTCTGACATTCCAGTATTCAAAGAAATCCACGGCCGCCTTCCCGTGACATTTTTTAAGGCCGGCGACGCCGACGACTTGGCGCGAAAAATCGTTCAAGAATACCAAAGAACGGAACCGCTGGAGCCTGTGGAACGCGTTTACTCCTACCGTTTCAGCGCGCAGGCGGTATTGAAAAGAATCGCCGAATCGATTAAAATATAAGAATGATTATCACAAGAACGCCCTTCCGCATGAGTTTTTTTGGCGGCGGAACGGACATGAAAGAATTCTTCAACGAACACGGCGGCGCCGTCCTTTCCACAACTTTCGACAAGTATTGCTATGTGACTGTGCGCCATTTGCCCCCTTTTTTTGACTACAAGACCGAGCTTTCATATTCAAAAATAGAGCGCGTGCAAGAAATAGAAAAAATCGTCCATCCCGCCGTCCGCGAGGCGATGAAAATGCTGGACACAAAGGACATCCGCTTGACTTACGAAGCCGATTTGCCGGCCAGAAGCGGCTTGGGAACGTCCTCCTCTTTCGCGGTGGGAATGCTCAACGCCTTTAACTGCCTAAAAGGCCATTACGCCGACAAGCGAAAGCTTGCGGACCAAGCCATTCATTTGGAGCGCGACCTTTGCCAAGAGGCCGGCGGCTGGCAAGACCAAATCGCCGCGAGCTTTGGCGGCTTTAACAAGATAACATTCAAAGACAACTCCTACGACGTGACTCCGCTAATAATTTCGCCGGAACGAAAAAAGCTTTTGAACGACAACCTGATGATGTTCTTTACCGGCTTCACCCGCTTTTCTTCCGACGTGCAAAAAGCAAACCAAGCCACGCCCGAAACAAGAGCCGCCAAAATCGAGCGCCTTAAGGAAATGCTGCGCCTAGTTGACGACGCGCAAAAAGTTTTGGTCGACGCAAGCGCCGACCTAAACGACTTTGGGCGCCTTTTGGACCACACTTGGAAGCTAAAAAGGCAAACAGGATCCGCCGTTTCTACAAGCGGAATCGACGCGCTTTACGACAAAGGAATGGCGGCCGGCGCCTTGGGCGGAAAGCTTTTGGGCGCTGGCGGCGGCGGATTTTTGGTTTTCTACGTTCCCAAAGAAAAGCAAGCGGCTGTCCGCGAGGCAATGAAAGATTTGCTTTACATTCCGTTTAAGTTTGAAAACGAGGGAACAAAAGTCATTTACTACGAAGCGGAGGAATAAAATGGACTACATTAAGGAATTGATTGAGCGCTATCCGGCGCTCGCAATATGCGAAAAAGACATTCGCGCCGCGGCCGACGCCATAATCGACTCATACAAGGCCGGCGGAAAACTAATCGTCGCCGGAAACGGCGGAAGCGCGGCTGACAGCGACCACATCACAGGCGAGCTTTTAAAGTCGTTCGTAAAAAAAAGAAAGCCGGAACAAAAATTCTTGGACGCGCTTTCCGCAATCGACTCGGACACAGGAGCGTATCTTAGCGACAAACTGCAGGGCTCCCTACCCGCCATCGCGCTTACAAACAATTCCGCCTTGATGACGGCCAGCTTGAACGACGTTGACGGAAACGTTTTGTTCGCGCAGCAAGTCATGGGCTTTGGAAAAAAAGGCGACGTCTTTTTGGGAATCAGCACTAGCGGAAATTCCAAGGACGTGATTTACGCGCTCGCCGTCGCAAAGGCGCTTGGCGTAAAAACCGTCGCGCTTACAGGAAAGACAGGCGGAAAATGCAAGGCGCTAGCCGACATTTCGATTGTCGTTCCCGAAAACGAAACGTTTAAAATCCAGGAATTCCATCTTCCGGTCTACCACGCCTTGTGCTTGACAATAGAAGAATACTTTTGGAACGAATAAAGGGCGCGCGACTATGAAAGCTGTCATAATGGCCGGCGGAAAAGGAACAAGAATCGCGAGCGTCAGGAGCGACATTCCAAAGCCAATGATTCCAGTCTTGGGAAAGCCGATTTTGGAATGGCAAATCGAATGCCTCAAGAAAAACGGAATCACCGACATCTTGATTGGAATCGGCCACTTGGGCCATTTTATCCGCGACTATTTTGGAGACGGAAAAAAATTCGGCGTTGACATTTCATATTACGAAGAAAAGGAGCCGCTTGGAACGGCGGGCTTTTTGTTCAAGGCGCAAGGTTTGGACAAAGACTTTTTGCTCTTGTGCGGCGACACAATTTTTGACATAGACTTTGGCCGCTTCATAAACTTTCACCAAGAAAAAAAAGCGCTCGCAAGCCTTATGACGCACCCCAACAACCATCCATACGACTCCTCGCTTATCGTGACGGAAATCGAATACCCGCAAGAAGGAAGCGGCGGCATGCCCGCGGACACCCACAAAGTCGCGGCTTGGCTTGCCAAAGAAGACGAGCGCTTGTGGTACAAAAACCGCGTCAACGCGGGAATCCAAATCATAAGCCCGGAGCTTTTGGACCTTACAAAAAAGACGCTCGTTCCCCGCCACCCCGAAAATCCTGACAAGATTGACCTTGACCGCGACGTGTTAAAGCCCGCCGTAAAAACCGGCCGCATTTTCGCCTACGACACAACCGAATACATAAAGGACATGGGAACGCCCGACCGCTTGGAGCAAGTTGAGGCCGACCTTAAAAGCGGCCTTGTTCAAGGCAAAAACCTTTCGCAAAAGCAGCGCGCGATCTTTCTTGACCGCGACGGAACGTTAAACAAAGAAGTGAACTTTTTGACAAACATCGACGACCTAGAGCTTTTGCCTGGCGCCGCCGAAGCGGTAAAGAAAATAAACCAGGCCGGCTATTTGGCAATCGTAATCACAAACCAGCCGGTAATCGCGCGCGGCGAAGTCACGCTCCAACAATTGAACGAAATACACGCCAAGCTTGAAACGCTTTTGGGCCGGGAGGGCGCCTACATCGACGGCCTTTACTTTTGCCCCCACCACCCCGACAAAGGCTTTGAGGGCGAGCGACCGGAATACAAGCGCGACTGCGACTGCAGAAAGCCCAAGGCTGGCATGCTTTTGCAGGCGGCGCGCGACTTTAACATTGACCTTTCGGCCTCGTATATGATTGGCGACCGCGACAAGGACGTTGAGTGCGGAGGGGCCGCCGGATTGAAGCAAAGCGTTCTTTGCGAGCGGAACGGAAACCTGCTCGAGGCGCTTAATAAAATTTCTTTGTGAGGAAACTGACATGAAAGTCGCGATTGTTCATGATTGGCTTGTAAATTACGGCGGCGCCGAAGATGTCGTGAGCGCCATTTTGGAAATATACCCCGAGGCGGACATTTACACGCTTGTTCACGACAAAAAGAAAATGAAAGGCCGCTTTGAAAAAAATAAAATTTTCACAAGCCGCCTGCAAAAAATTCCTTTCGCGACAAGACTCTACACAAAGTTCCTAAAATTCATGCCGGCCGCTTTTGAGTCCTTTGACTTTTCCGCCTACGACTTGGTGATTTGCTCGTCGTCCTCTTGCGCGAAAGGCGTCATCACTCCGCCGACCACCCCTCAAGTGGCGTACATCCACACTCCGATGAGATACGCGTGGGATTTGTTCTTTGACTACCAAAGGCGAAGCGGCCGCTTGACCCGCTTTTTTATGAACCGATGGATGCCGGACATCCGTCTTTGGGATTATGTGAGCGCGCAGCGCATAGACTCAATCACGGTCAATTCAAAATACATCGCGCGCCGCGTAAAAAAGTTTTGGAACCGCGACGCAAAGGTGATTTACCCGCCTGTGAACGTCGAATACTTCACTCCGGCGGAAAGCGGGGAACGCGAAGACTTTTACGTTTTCTTTTCGCGCTTGGTTCCATACAAACGCGCCGACATAGCGATAGACGCTTGCGCCGCGCTCGGAAAAAAGCTTGTCGTAATCGGCGGCGGAAGCGAAGCGCAAAATCTTAAGAAACGAGCGAAAGAAAATCCAAACATAAGCTTTACAGGAAGAATAAGCGATGAAAAGGTCCGCGACTATCTTAGGCGCTGCAAGGCCTTGATTTTTTGCGCGGAGGAAGACTTTGGAATCATTCCAGTACAAGCGCAAGCGTGCGGGAGCCCCGTCATAGCCTACGGAAAGGGCGGCGCGATGGAAACTGTTGTTGAAAACAAAACAGGAGTCTTCTTTGCAGAGCAAACCGCGGAATCCTGCGCCGCCGCAATCCAAGCCTTTGAAAAATTAGAGGCGGCCGGAAAATTTGACGCAAAGAAAATCGCGGCTCACGCAAAGACTTTTGGACGAGACCGCTTTATAAAAGAATTCAAGGCCGCCTGCGAAGAAACATTGGCAAAAGTCCGCGGCTAGCCCAAAACTTCTTTAATAACCTCAAACAAGCGGCGCGCGGAGTTTTGCGCCGTAAGCTCTTTTAGCAAAACAGCGGGCGACGCGACAGGTTCCTTTAGCAATTCGCTTATGTCGACATTCGGATTGTCGGGATCTATGTAATGGGCGCAATCCTTGTAAATCTCAGGAAGCGACGTCCTGTTTGAAATGACAACCGGCGCGCCGCAACTCAAGGCCTCAAGCGGCGGAAGTCCAAAGCCCTCAAAGTAAGTCGGAAACACAAAGGCCTTAGCCTTTGACAAAAGAGCCTTTACTTCGCCGTCCGAAAGATAGCCTGTCATTAAAACGTTGGGCAAGGCCTTCATCGCCTCCAACTCCGGCGGAACCACAGAAGGAAGGGGCTTTCCAGACACAGCGAAAAACGCGTTTGGAAAAAGCCGGGCGTTTTCTGCGATCCATTTTAAGTTCTTGCGGGTGGAAAGGCTTCCCAGCGTAAAGTAAAAATCCTTTTCCTTTAATTGCGGAAGCCGTTCAAAAACCGAAAAATCCGGCGCGATGTCCTTGTAAGAGCCAAGGCCGTCGTATATTACTTCGATTCTTTTTGGATCAGCCTTGTAAACGTCGACAATCGTTTTTTTTGTGTATTCGCTCACGGCGATAATTTTCTTCGCCTTCTTTGCGACGCGGCGGTACATAATTTTGCTGTAAAGAAGAATCAGCTTGTCGCGGCGGCTTTTAAAGTCGGAGGGATAAAGCTTTGCGTAAATGTCGTGCAAAAATTCTATTCCGGGACAAAAGTACGGGCAAGTGTTTGAAAAATCAAGGCTTACGCGGCGGTTGAAAAAAACGTATTTTTGGAAAGCGATTTGCGTCCACTTTGGAAAAAAAGCCGCCGCGACAGGCAGCGTTACGCATTTAATGTTTTTGTATTGGGGAACGTTTTGGGCGTTTGCGGGCAGAACCAGCTCGACGCGGTCTGGCGGCAAAAGCGCGTCCAATTCCAACAAAGTGTCGGTGGCCACGCGCTCGATGCCCGTAAGGTTTTTGCAAAAGAACTCGCCGTTAATTGCAAGAATTTTTGTTCCCACGCCGTTCTCCAAAATCAGTTGCCCATCCACGCCGAAGCGTCAGCGTTAAAATACTTGGCGCCCGGATTAAAAAGCGGATGCGTCTTGTCCTTTTCGGATAAAAGGGGCTCCACGCCCTGCGCGGCTCCAAACCAATCGACACCAATCAAGGGGTCGTTCCACATAAGGCCGCCCTCGTCTTCGGGGTGGTAAAAGTCAGAGCACTTGTAGCCAAAAACGGCGGTGCCGCTCAAAACAAAAAAGCCGTGGGCAAAGCCGCGCGGAATGTAAAACTGGTTTTGCTTTTCGGCGTCAAGAACAACGCCATGCCACTTTCCAAAAGTGGGGCTTTGGTCGCGCAAGTCCACGGCGACATCAAGGACTTGCCCTTGAATCGCGCGCACAAGCTTGGCCTGCGGATGCCGCTTTTGAAAGTGCAAGCCTCGCAAAACGCCCTTGTTTGAAGAAGATTGGTTGTCCTGAACGAATTTTTCCGTCAAACCTGCGGCAAAAAAGTCGCGCTCGCTGTAACACTCAAAAAAGTAGCCGCGCGCGTCTCCAAAAACCTTGGGCTGAATTTCAAAAAGCCCCTTTATTTCACATTCCCTAAATTCAAAAGCCATAATTTAGTTCCCTAAAAAAAACGCCCTAATCGGCCAAATACTTTAGGTACTCGCCGTAAGTCGTTTTGTAGCCCGCGGCCAATTTCAATAGGTCATCGCGGCCAATCCATTTATTAGAATAGGCGATTTCCTCAAGGCAACTTACATAAAGGCCGGTTCTCTTTTGAATCGTGGCGATGAAGTTTCCCGCGTCCAAAAGGCCGTCGTAAGTGCCGGTGTCAAGCCATGTAAGGCCACGGCCAAAGAGTTCCACGCTGAGCTTTCCCTTTTCCAAGTAGGCGTTGTTGACGCTGGTGATTTCGATTTCGCCGCGGGCGGAAGGCTTCACGTTCTTGGCTATCTGGACGACGGAATTGTCGTAAAAGTAAAGGCCGGGAACGGCGTAGTTTGACTTGGGCTTGGCGGGCTTTTCCTCGATTCCCAAAACCTTTCCGTCCTTGTCAAATTCCACCACTCCGTAGGCGGTGGGATTTTTGATGTAGTAGCCGAAAATCACGGCGCCGCCGTCTTTTTCTATCTTTTTGGTGGAATTAAGCAAGGACTGGCTGAACGACTGGCCGTAAAAAATGTTGTCGCCAAGCACAAGCGCGACGGAGTCGTTTCCAATAAACTTTTCGCCGACGATGAAGGCGTCGGCCAAGCCGCGCGGACTTTCCTGCACGGCGTACTCAAAGCGCATTCCAAGCCAAGAGCCGTCGCCAAAAAGCTCCTTAAAGACGCTTATGTCGCGCGGCGTGGAAATTATCAAAACCTCGCGAATTCCAGCCAGCATAAGGACGCTGACCGGGTAATAAATCATCGGTTTGTCGTAAAGGGGCAAAATTTGCTTTGACACGGCTTTGGTTATCGGATAAAGGCGGGTTCCGCTTCCGCCCGCAAGCACAATTCCTTTCATAGCCTTATATTTTAGCGCGCTTTTCTTCCATAATCAAGCGCGGCGCGGCATTGAACAAAAGGCGGGCTTTCGCTATAATAGTAAGAATATGACAGGAGAAAAAGGAGCCGCCGAATGACGCTTTTATACATCGATCCCGGCACGGGAAGCATGCTTTTTTCCATTGTAATCGGAGCGGCGGCGACGCTTTTCTTTTTGGCAAAGGCGGCTTGGCTAAAGCTAAAGCTCTTTTTTAGCGGTTCGCGCGGAAAAGACGCCGCGGCCAAGGACGCCTCCTACAAGCCCTACGTCATTTATTGCGAAGGAAAGAATTACTGGAACACATTCAAGCCGATTTGCGACGAATTTGAGTCGCGAAAAATTCCTTTGGCCTTTTTGACAAGTTCCAAGGACGACCCCTGCTTTGACCAAGGCTACCAATTCGTAAAGGCTGAATTCATCTGGGAAGGAAACGCGGCGTTCGCCAGGCTCAACATGCTTAGCGCCGGCGTCCTTCTTTCAACAACTCCCGGCCTCAACGTGTACCAATGGAAGCGAAGCCGAAATGTCCGGCATTACGCGCACGTCCTCCACATGACAAACGACGCGACCACATACCGCCTTTTTGGGCTTGACTACTACGACGCCGTTTTGCTTACCGGCGACTACCAAAAGGCCGACTTGCGCTATTTGGAAAAGGCGCGCGGCTTGGCTCAAAAAAATCTTGTCACGGTCGGCTGCGCCTACCTTGACGTTTTGGCTCAAAAGATGAAGGACGTTCCCGACGAAAAAGACCACCCCTTCACAGTTTTGGTCTCTCCGTCTTGGGGCGACGTCGGCGTCCTAAAGCGCTACGGTGAAAAATTGCTGGATCCCCTTTCAAAGACCGGCTGGCGCATAATCGTACGCCCGCACCCGCAGTCAAAAAAATCCGAGGCGGACATGCTGGAACGTTTGGAGGCGCGCTACAAAGATTGCCCCAACGTAGAATGGGATTACGAGCGCGACAACATTCATTCGCTAAAAAAAGCGGACATAATGATTTCCGACTTTTCGGGAATCATATTCGACTACACCTTCCTGCGCGACAAGCCGGTGATGTACGTAAAGGCCGGCATGAACCTCATGCCCTACGACGCCTGGGACCTTCCCGGCCACGGCGAAAAGCTTTGGCAGTTCGAGACGCTCAAAAAAATCGGCTTGGAGCTTGACGAAAGCCAGTTTGAGAACATCAAGGAAGTCATTCAAAACGCGAGCGACAGCGCCGAATTGGCCGCCGGCCGCAAGCGCTCAAAGGAAGAGGCTTGGATGCATATCGGGCAGGCGGGAAAGAACATCGCGGACTACATGATAAAAACAGTTGAAGAGCAAAACGCCCAAAAGGAGACAGCGTAATGGCAAAAACAGTTTATCTTGGAATCACAGGCGACATCATCCACCCAGGAATCATCAACATCATAAACGAGGGCGCCAAGCTCGGCGAGCTTACCATAGGCCTTTTGACCGACAAAGCGATTGTAAGCCACAAGCGCCTGCCCTACCTTTCATACGAGCAGCGCAAGCAAGTTGTAGAAAACATAAAGGGCGTGGCGCGCGTCGTTCCCCAAGAGGAATGGAGCTACGTTCCCAACCTAAAAAAATACAAGCCCGACTTCATGATTCACGGCGACGACTGGAAGACCAACTACCTTTCAAAAATCCGCGACGAAGTTTTTGAAACGGTAAAGGAATGGGGCGGCCAGGTTGTCGAAATCCCCTACACGCAGGGAATCAACTCGTCCGCCTTGGCCGAGAACGCTTCCTCCATCGGAACGACGCCCGACATCCGCCGCGCCGCCTTGCGCCGTCTTTTGGCCGCAAAGCCCGTCGTCCGCATTTTGGAGGCGCACTCAGGCTTGAGCGGCTTGATCGCCGAGCGCGCGCAGGTTGTCAAGGAAGACGGCGTCCACCAGTTTGACGGAATGTGGTCTTCGTCGCTCACCGACTCCACCAGCAAGGGAAAGCCCGACATCGAGGCCGTCGACCTTACCACAAGAATGCAGTCGCTGACGGACATTTTGGAATGCACTACAAAGCCTATCATTTACGACGGCGACACGGGCGACATTCCCGAGCACTTTGTCTTTACAGTCCGAACGTTGGAACGAAACGGCGTGAGCGCCGTAATCATCGAGGACAAAAAAGGCCTTAAAAAGAATTCCCTCTTTGGAACGGAAGCCAAGCAAGTATTGGCGACGGAAGAGGAATTTTGCGAGAAAATCGCGGCCGGAAAAAAGGCGCAAGTGACCAAAGACTTTATGATAATCGCTCGCATTGAGGAAATAATCGCGGGCTACACGGTCGAGGAGGCGCTCAAAAAGGCCTTCGCCGCGGTAAAGGCCGGCGCGGACGGAGTCATGATACACTCAAAGGACAAGAGCGGAATGGACATAAAGGAATTCTGCCAAAAATTCCGCGCCGAATACAAGAGCGTTCCGATTGTTCTTGTTCCGACGACATACAACCAGTTCACCGAAAAAGAATTGGGCGAATGGGGCGCCAACATCATCATTTACGCAAACCACATGCTCCGCGCCTCCTACCCCGCGATGTACAAGTGCGCCGAAACGATTTTGCAGGCCGAGCGCTCGCTTGAAGTCAACGACATTTGCATGCCGATAAAGCAAATTTTGGAATTGATTCCCGGCACAAAATAACTGGAGAAAACGATGATTCGACCTTCATACTTTTACGACCTTTTGATAAAGAACGGAACGGACTTCTTTGCCGGAGTCCCTGATTCCCTCTTAAAGAATCTCTGCGCCTACATCACGGACACCGCCCCCGCGGACAAGCACATCATCAGCGCCAACGAAGGAAGCGCGACGGGCCTCGCCACAGGCTACCATTTGGCGACTGGCCAGATTCCGATGATTTACATGCAAAACTCGGGCGAAGGAAACATGGTCAATCCCTTGATGTCAATCGCCGACCCCGACGTCTACTCAATTCCCATGCTGATTGTAATCGGCTGGCGCGGAGAGCCCGGCGTTCACGACGAGCCCCAGCACGTAAAGCAGGGAAAAGTCACTTGCGACCTTTTGGACGCGATGAAAGTTCCCTACGAGGTTTTGAGCGACAACGAGGATGACCTTCCCGCGCAATTTGAAAAGGCCTACAAGTACATAAATGAAAACAAGGCCCAGTACGCCTTTGTTATCCGCAAGGGAACTTTTGACGAATACAAGCTGCAAAACAACGTTCCGGTGGAAGGAAAAATGGGCCGCGAGAAAGCGATTGAAAAAATCATGCTGGCCGCCGAGTCCACGACAGCCTTCGTGTCAACGACAGGAATGATAAGCCGCGAGCTTTACGAGCTTCGCGACAAGCACAGCATGGACCACAGCCGCGACTTCCTTACCGTAGGCGGAATGGGACACGCAAGCCAAATCGCGCTCGCAATCGCCATGCAAAAAAAAGACCGCGCCGTTTTCTGCCTTGACGGAGACGGGGCCAGCATCATGCAAATGGGCGGCATGGCAACGATCGGAAGCCGAAAGCCTTCAAACTACATTCACTTTGTGCTCAACAACGGAGCGCACGACTCGGTTGGAGGCCAGCCGACCGTAGGCCGCGAGATTGATTTTTGCAAAATCGCAACTGGCTGCGGCTACGAAAACGTCACCCGCGCGGCGACCCTTGACGAATTGGACGCGGCCATCGCAAGCGCCAAAGCGGCGAAAAAGCTTTCGTTCATCGAAGTTTTGGTCACAAAGGGAGCGCGAAAGGATTTGGGCCGGCCAAAGACCACGCCCAAAGAAAACAAAGAAGCCCTTATGGAATTTTTGAGGAAGTAATATGGTAAAGCAAGCGATTATAGCGGCCGGCGGACTTGGAAGCCGCTTTGGAGACAGAACAAAGGAAATGCCCAAGGGCTTTATCCCGATTGACGGCGTTCCGATGGTTGAGCGCAGCGTGCAAAAGCTTATCGCCGCCGGCATTGAGGAAATCATCATCGGCACCGGCCACTGCTCCGAGGCCTACGACGAGCTGGCAAAAAAATACCATGTAATAAAGACAGTAAAGAACGAAAACTACGCCAACACTTCCAGCATGGGAACGATCGCCGTTTGCGCGCCTTACATCAAAGGCGACTTTTTCTTGCTAGAAAGCGACTTGGTTTACGACGCCGTGGGCCTTAAGGTTTTGGCCAACGACGAGCGCGCCAACGTCGTTCTTGCAAGCGGCGCGACTCATAGCGACGACGAAGTTTATTTGGAAAACGGAAGCGACGGCTCCCTATGCCGCGCGACAAAGGACAAGGCCAGCGTAAAAAATTTGGCCGGCGAACTTGTAGGAATTTCAAAGCTTTCAAAGTCTTGTCTTGACGACATGATGGCCTGGTACAAAGCCGACGCCGGCCGCGTTAAGGCCGACTACGAAAGCGTCTTGGCAGAAATTTCCAGCGCCGCCGCCTTCAATGAAAAAGTTTATGTCCGCAAAATAGAATTCTACGCTTGGACAGAAATCGACGACGAGGCCATGCTTTCCCGCGCCGTCGAGCAAATATGGCCGCGCGTACAGGAAAACGAATCTCTTTGGAACGTACGCCGCGAAGTTTTGCTAAACCCCGGCCCATCCACAACGACCGACAGCGTAAAGTACGCGCAAGTCGTCGCCGACATTTGCCCGCGCGAGCTTGAGTTCGGAAACCTGATGGAAGAAGTGGCGGAGGGCCTTACCGAAGTTTGCGCCAACCCAAAAGACTACATCACCGTAATGTTCGGCTGCTCGGGAACCGGCGCCGACGAGGCGATGGTAAGCTCTTGCGTTCCGCCGGACGGAAAGCTGCTCGTCGTTGACAACGGCTCCTACGGCGCGCGCCTCGCCAAAATAGCGAGCGTTTACAAGATCGACATGGACGTGTTCAAGTCTTCGACATACGAGCCGATAGACATCGCCGCGCTGGAAAAACAAATGCAGGCAAAAAAATACACGACATTCGCGATTGTCTACCACGAAACCACGACCGGCCTTTTAAACGACCTCGCCACAATTTGCCCGATGGCCAAAAAATACGGAATGACGACAATTTGCGACATAGTCTCGGCCTACGGCGGAATGCCGATCGACCTTGGCTCGCTTGGAATCGACTTTGCCACAAGCACCTCGAACAAGCACATCGGCGGAATGGCCGGCGTGGGCTTTGTAGTTTGCAAGCGCGACGAGCTTTTAAAGCAAAAGGACTGGCCTATGCGCAACTACTACCTTAACCTTTACGACCAGTACAAGTACTTTTTGGAGACCAAGCAAACGCGCTTTACCCCGCCCGTCCAAACCTTCTACGCCTTGCGCCAAGCGATCATCGAAACAAAAGTCGAGACCGTTCAAAAGCGCTTTGAGCGCTTCTCCGCCTGCTGGGAAATCTTGGTCAAGGCCTTGAACGAAATCGGCCTAAAGATGCTCGTTGACCGCAAATACCAGTCGCATTTCATCACGGCGATTTTGATTCCGGAGACTCCCAAGTACAGCTTCAACGCGCTGCACGACTACGCAAAGAGCTTTGGCTTTACGATTTATCCCGGAAAGCTTGGCAACATCGACACATTCCGCATCGCCAACATGGGCGACATTAAGCCGGAAGAAATGGAGCGCTTTACAAAAGTTCTCCGCGACTATATGAAAAGCATCAACATAGGAAACTAACAGGTAGCATGGCGAACTTTTTGTACACCCTGATAATTTATCCTCTCACGCTTATAATCGAAACGGCCTATCAGGTGGTCTACGCGATTTTTGACAACGTGGGCTTTTCCGTGATCGGAGTGAGCGCGGCCGTCTCGTTTTTGTGCCTTCCCCTTTACATTGTGGCGGAAAAATGGCAACAAATAGAGCGCGACAAGCAAAAACAAATGGAAGCGGGAATAGACCGAATAAAAAAGACCTTCAAAGGCGACGAGCAGTACATGATATTGGCGACCTTCTACAAGCAAAACCATTATCACCCGATGATGGCCTTGCGCTCGTCCTTTGGCCTTTTGATTCAAGTGCCTTTCTTTATGGCGGCCTACACATTCCTCTCGTCGATGCCGGCGCTGCAAGGCCAAGCGTTCGCCTTCATCCGCGACATGGGAAAACCCGACGCGCTCTTTTACATAGGCTCGTTCCCCATAAACATACTGCCCATAGCGATGACAATAATCAACATCGCAGGAAGCGCGGTTTACACAAAGGGCTTTAAATTCAAGGAAAAGCTTCCGATTTACGCGATGGCCTTGATATTCTTGGCGATACTCTACGGCTCCCCGGCGGGCTTGGTTCTTTACTGGACAATGAACAACGTCTTCAGCCTTGTAAAGAACATCTTTTACAAAATCAAGCGGCCGCTTTTTGTCCTTTACATAATCGCGTGCGCGGCGGCTGCGGCTGGAATATGGTACGTCCTTGCCGTCCACAACGGGCTTTTTTCAAAGCGCCTTTTGACAGCCGCCATATTCGCGCTGGTCTTCTTTGCGCCGCTTTTTGTCAAAGCCGCCGCTTGGGCCGCGAACAATCCGCTAAAAGTTTTGGCCGGCGACAAGGCCGCGCGCCACATCATGTTCATGGCCTGCGCGCTTGCCCTTTCGCTCCTGACAGGAATCGTAATTCCCACAAACACAATAACGTCTTCGGTTGTGGAATTCACAAACATAGACGGAATCGCAAACGCAAACCATTACGCCGCGGCCGTCTTTTTGCAGGCGCTGGGCATTTTTGGCTTTTGGTTTTTCTGCGTCTACTTTTTGTTCGGAAAAAAAATCCAGGCCCTCATGGCGCTGGCGGCGGCGCTTTTGCTTGTCTGGGGAACGCTAAACGCTTTTGTCTTTGGCGGAGACTACGGCTCGATAAGCCGTACCTTTATTTTTGACAAAGCCATAATCGACTCCGCGACCATAAAAGCGCTGAACATTTTTGCAATGCTCGCGCTCGCCGCCGCCATTGTCGCGCTCATAAAATTTGTCAAGCCGCAAAATGGAATTCTTCCTCTTTGCGGAATTTTGTTCGTCTCGTTTTTTGCAATAAGCGCGCTAAACATATTCAAGATTCAAAAGGAAAGCCGCGCGCTTTCCGACTTAAAAGTTCAAGAGTCAAAAAAAATAGAAAAGGCCTTCCACCTTTCAAAGACAGGAAAAAATGTCGTCGTAATAATGGCGGACAAGGCCGAAAGCGTTTACGCCCAAACAATCATAAACGCCTACCCAAAGCTAAAGGAAGCCTTCAAGGACTGGACGCTTTACAGCCACACGCTTTCTTACGACAGCCACACGCTTATAGGCGCGCCACCCCTTTACGGCGGCTACGAATACACGCCGCTGGAAATGAACAAGCGCGACACGGTTCCGCTAAAAGAAAAAAACAACGAGGCGCTTTTGCTGATGCCCCGCGTGTTCACAGAGCAGGCCGGATTTGAAGCGCAAGCCTACGACTTGTCTTGGGCCAACTACAGCTGGGTTTCGGACATGTCGATTTGCGCGCCCTACCCCAAAATTACGGGCGGAAACTTAGAGCGCAAGTACACATCAAAGTGGGTCGAAGACCATCCCGACAGCGTCGCCAAAAACGCGGCCAGCAAAACGATTGAAAGAAACTTTTTGTGGTTCTCGGCCTTCAAGCAGGCGCCTATGATTTTGCGGGAAGCGCTTTACGACGACGGAGCCTGGTGGTCAAGCGACGGAGAAGCCACGGACATGCTGGAATTCATTTCCATTTATTCGGTCTTGGACTATCTGCCGGAACTCACGGACTTTGACGCAAAAGGAGCGGGAGACTTTGTCCTCTTGCAGTCAATGGTGACGCACGCCTCGTACATGGAGCTTGAGGCGCCGGATTTTGTTCCTGCAAAAAAAGTCACTGACAAGGGAAAATTTGAAAGCCAACTTTTTTACAAAAGCGTAAGCGTCAACGCCGCCCTCTTTTGCCGCTTGGCGGAATGGATGGAATTCCTAAAACAAAACGGCTGCTACGACAACACGCGCATAATCGTGGTCGCCGACCACGGAATCGGAGCCTTTAACCACGAGGAGCCCTTCTTTTACGGCGGCGACACAAGTTCCGTTGAAAAAATGGCGGCTTCCTTTGACAGCGACATGCTTGAAATGTTCAAACAAATCGCCGCTTGCAGCATAGACGGCTACAACCTTGACCACAACCACCCGCTTTTGATGATGAAGGACTTCACGAGCGCCAAGGACAAAGAGCGCGAATGGACTGTTGACGATTCCTTCATGACAAACGCGGACACGCCCTCTCTTGCCTTTGAGGGAATCGTTCAAAAGCCCGTCAATCCTTGGACTGGAAAAGAAATCGTTCGCAGGACCGAGAACGTCGCGCAAGGCGTGGTCGCCGGCGGCCGCTACGACCCCGGAAAAAATGGCGTTTACAAGTTTGACTTAAAAGGCATAAAACTATATGATGTTTACGACAACATGGCCGACGTTTCAAATTGGAAGGAAAGAAAAGAATGAGCGGAAAGAAAATTCAGATTTTGGACTCTACCTTGCGCGACGGCGCGCAGGGCGAAGGAATCAGCTATTCAGTGCAAGACAAAATTCACGTTTGCCAAGCGCTTGACGAGCTGGGCGTGGACTTTATCGAAGCCGGAAACCCCGGAAGCAATCCCAAGGACATGGAATTTTTCCAAGAAATGAAAAAGATTCCGCTAACACATTCCAAGCTTTGCGCCTTTGGATCGACCCGCCGCAAGGACATAAAGCCCAGCGAGGACGCCAACCTTCAAAGCCTTGTTTCCGCTGGAACCGAATGGGCGGTGATTTTTGGAAAGTCTTGGCTTTTCCATGTGACAGAAATTCTCCACACAAGCGAGGAAGAAAACCTCGCGATGATAAAGGACTCCTGCGAATTCCTTCGCCAAAACAAAATGCGGGTGATCTACGACGCGGAGCACTTTTTTACAGGCTGGAAGGACAATCCCGAATACGCGCTTAAAACCCTCAAAGCGGCCAAGGAAGGCGGAGCGGAAGTTCTTAACCTTTGCGAAACGAAAGGCGGCGCGATGCCCAACGAATTGCAGGCCGCAGTCGAGCGCGTAGTCCAAGAGTTCGGAAGCGATTGCGCGATAGGAATCCACACCCACAACGATTCGGGCTTAGCGGTCGCAAACTCGCTTATCGCTGTCACAGCCGGCGCCACGCACGTGCAGGGCGTCCTCTTGGGCTTTGGCGAGCGAACGGGAAACGCAAACCTTTCGACGATCATTCCCGACTTGCAGTTAAAGATGGGCTACGAGTGCCTTCCCGGCGAAAACATAAAGCTCCTTACATCGATTTGCAAGCGCGTGGCTGAGTTCACGAACCTTCCGCTTAATCCAGCGCTTCCCTACGTCGGCGCGAACGCCTTTGCCCACAAGGCCGGAATGCACATCGACGCGGTTCTCAAAAATCCGTCGGCCTACGAGCACGTGGAGCCGGAGAGCGTCGGAAACGCGCGCGTCTTCCTTATGAGCGAAGTCGCCGGACGTTCGATGGTAATAAAGAAGATTCAAAAGTTCATGCCGCAAATCACCAAGGACGACCCGATCGTAAAGACGATTATGGCAAGAATGAAGGAGCTTGAATTTGAAGGCTACCAGTTTGAGGGCGCCGACGGTTCCTTTGAATTGCTCGTCAGAAAAATCATGGGAAAGTACCAGCCCTTCTTTAAGCTGCGCTACTACCAAACAAACGGCGTGAACCCGCGGCCGGAAAAAGGCGTGAACGCCACGGCGCAAATCAAAGTGGAAGTCGACAACCAAATCGAAGTGACAGCGGGTGAAGGCGACGGCCCGGTGAACGCGCTGGACATCGCCTTGCGCAAGGCCCTCTCCCGCTTTTATCCCGCGGTGGAACAAATCCGCCTTACCGACTACAAAGTCCGCGTATTGGACGGAAAGGCCGCCACAGCCAGCAAAGTCCGCGTA